>JAMHUH010001067.1:0-29941 GCA_035904925.1 Nannocystaceae bacterium | reverse complement strand
CTGGGGCGTGACGTCGTAGTTGGGTCCTTGGGCGGTGGGCGCGAAGCGGATGCCCGCGTTGGGATCGTTGAGGTCCTTGAGCGCGCAGCCGTTACCGAAGAACCAGGTGATCATTCGACGGGGCAGCGGCGTGCCGCCGGCCAGCGCGGTGCCGTTCGAATTCAACATGGCCTCGAGCGGCGGCAAGGCCAGGGCGACGAGCGAGCCGCCGACCAGACCACGCAGCAGCGTGCGACGATTCATGCCGCGGCCGGCCACGCGGATCAGCACGGTGGGCTTGCGAGGGTCGTGATGGCTCATTGGTCTTGCTCCCCGACGTAGCGAAACGCCTTGCTCGCGACCAGCTCGACCAAGGCCGACTTGAACCGGTACTGCGCGGCGATGAAGGACTCGTCGACCTCGATCATGCGATCGAGCTCGCCTGGCAGCTCGACGTGGCCGGTCGCGTGCCGATAGAGGTTGAGGATCGTGCAGAGCGAGAACTTGGGCCGCTCGCGCAGGACCGCGCCGAGCTCGGCCGCGCCGTCGAAGGGCTCACCGTCGAGGTCGCTCTTGGTGTCGATGGTCACGCCGTTCTCGGTCAGGCGGAAGCGACCGACGCCGTCGTAGTTCTCGAGCCCGAGCCCGGGCGGATCCATGATCGAGTGGCACGAGGCGCACAACTCTTGCTCTTGATGGGCGGCCAGGCGCTCGCGCATGGTCTTGTACTCGGCGCCGCTCGGCAGGTCGGTGACGACCCCGGGCGGTGGCGGCGGGATCGAGGTGCACATCATTCGCTCTTGCACGAACTTGCCGCGCAGCGTGGGCGAGGTGCTGCTGACGTGGGCGAGCAGCGAGAGCAAGCTGGCGTGGCCGAGCACGCCGCCGCGCTTCTCGGCGGGCGGGAGCGCGACCTTTTGGAACCCGCTGCCGCCCGGATAGGCGATGCCGTAGTGGGCGGCCAGGGCCTCGTTCACGAAGGTGTAGTCGGCGGTGAGGATGTCGCGATAGTCGCCCTCCTCGATCCAGATCACGTCGTCGACCAAGGCCAGGGTCTCGACCCGCATCGAGTCGGCCAGGTAGGGCGACCAGCCCGGGTAGGTGCCGGGATCCTTGGCGGTCTCGTCGAGCTTGCGCAGGTAGAGGACCTCTTCGAAGAAGTTGTCGAACGCGAAGCGAGCCCGAGGATCGAGGACCAAGGCCTCGGCCCAGGCCCGCACGCCCTCGTCGCTGTCGAGCTCGCCGGCGGCGGCGGCCTCGAGCAGCTCGCGGCTCGGCGTCGTGTCGAGCAAGAAGAAGGACATTCGGGTCGCGAGCTCGTGACCGCTGAGCCGACGCAACGTTGGGTTGTCGGGATCGGGCTCGCCGACCTCGACCTGGTATAGAAAGTTGGGCGACTGCAGCATGCCCGCGATCACGAATTCGAGGCCCTTGTCGAAGCTGCCGAAGTCGAGCGCGGCGGTCAGGCCGACGTTGGTCCAGCGACCCTGCTCGATCGGATCGAGCGGCCGTCGCCAGGCGAGCGCGCCGAACTCGGCCACGAAGCTGCCCATGCACTCGGCGTCGCCGGGCTGCTGGGGCACGCAGCTCAGGTAGGGATCGATCGCGCCCGGCGTGGCCAGGGCCGCGGCTGCGATCGCGCCCGCCGACTGCTCGTAGAGATCGATGTCTTGGCTGGTCAGCGCGATCTGGGCGGCCCCGATCGCGTCGAAGCCGTTGAGCGCGACGTCGGCTCGGGCGAACGCGACCTGGCCCGCTTGCGGTCCGAGCAGATCGCCGACCGACGCGGCGTATTGCCGGGCCAAGAGGATCCGCAAGCGCGGCGCGGCGTAGGCTCCTTCGGCTTGCGAACCATCGCCGTCGCCGTCACCGGCCTCGTCGTCGAAGGTCCCGCCGAAGGTGTCGCCCTCGCCGGCTTGACAGCTCGCGAGCGACAAGGCGAGGGCCAACGCGAGTCGACCCATCCGGGTCGAGGATTGCCAAGGGCCGAACATGCCTGGACCTTCGCACGATTCGACGCGCAGGGGCGAGCGATTCGCATGTCATTGGGATTACGGTCGCGACTCGAATCGTGATTCGTGGTCCTTCGATCAGTTCGAAAGCTGATAGGGTCCCGACCATGCGAGCTCGCTGGCTGGCCCTTGGCGGAACATCCCTGATGATCGGATTGAGCGGCTGCTACGGCGGCCTCGACGAGTCGAGCGACGAGCTCGCCGCGACCGGGACCGAGGCCAGCGACGAGACGGCGACGAGCTCGACCGACGCGAGCACGAGCGAGAGCTCGACCGACGCGGGCACCGACACCACCGCGACCACCACCGCGACCACCGACGCGACCACCACGGCGACGACCGACGCGAGCACGACCACCGACACGACCACAACCGACACGGCCACGACCGACACGACCGACACCGGCGGACCCGAGGGCTGCACCGCCGACGCGCTCGAGCTGGTCGATCTGGTCAATGCCTACCGGGCCGAGAATGGCTTGCCCGCGATCCCGGCCTCGCCCTCGCTGTGCACGGTCGCGACCACACACGTGCACGACCTGGCCGACAACGGCCCGCACTTGCAACCGGGCGGCTGCAACCTGCACAGCTGGTCCGATCAGGGCTCGTGGTCGCCTTGCTGCTACACGCCCGATCACGCGCAAGCCCAGTGCATGTGGGACAAGCCCTCGGAGCTGAGCGTGTATCCGGGCTATGGCTACGAGAACGCGGCCTCGGGCGTGTCCTCGCCCGCGCAGGCGCTCGCGGCTTGGAAGTCGAGCCCGCCCCACAACGAGGTCATCCTCAACTTGGGCATCTGGGCCAACCACCCTTGGCAGGCGCTCGGGGCCGACGTTCACCAGGGCTTCTCGGTCCTGTGGTTCGGCGAGCAGGTCGATCCCGGCTGATGCCGCAAACGCTGCGGTTGCGCGCACGGACTGCGCGCACGATGCTGCGATCACCGTGCGACACCACGATTTTCAACACATCGCCGACGGGGTCGTCGGTGCGGCTGCGATCGCCTCGACCGTGCTGGGCAACCCGCTGCTGCGGGCCTTCTATCGCAAGTGGGGCGCGACCGAGCACGAGGCGCATCGGCTCTTGCCTGGTGACGAGCTGATCGAGACGCCGCGGCTCGAGTACACCCGAGCGATCTCGATCGCGGCCCCAGCCGCGAAGGTCTGGCCCTGGCTGATCCAGATCGGGCACGGCCGCGCTGGTTGGTACAGCTACGACGTGCTCGAGGACATGGCGGGCGCGGGTGACTTCGTCGACGGCGAGTCGTCCGAGCGCGTGGTGCCCGAGCTGCAGACGCTCGCGGTCGGCGACGAGCTCCCCTTGCACGACAAGCTCGCGTTTCGAGTCGAGCGGATCCAGCAGGACCACCTGCTGTTGCTCTGTGACGCGCGCGACAACGCGAGCGGCGAGCGCTTCGACTGTGGTGGCTCGCGGCCGGCCGACTTCAGCGTCGCAACCTGGGCCTTCGTGCTCGAGGAGATCGACCCGAACGTCGAGCCCGAGCTCGCGGGCGGCACTCGGCTGCTGATCCGCTGGCGGCTCGACTACACGCCGACGCGATCGAACGAGCTGATGTGGAAGGTCTTCGTCGAGCCGATCAACTTCGTGATGGAGCGGCGGATGATGCTCGGGCTCAAGCACCGAGCCGAGCACGCGTAGCGCTGCGACGGCCATGGGCGGGA
This sequence comes from Nannocystaceae bacterium, assembly GCA_035904925.1. GTDB lineage: Bacteria > Myxococcota_A > Polyangia > Nannocystales > Nannocystaceae > Plesiocystis. The sequence continues at coordinate 26,271 of JAMHUH010001067.1, read as the reverse complement.
GCCCGGGCTGCGAGACCGAGCACCACGCCTGTCGGCGCCAGCGCCTAACACGCGCAGGCGCGGGAAAGCGGCCTGTCGCTCCGCAAATCCAGCACGTACACTCCGCGGCGCGTGTCTGCGTCCAGCGTACCGCCCGAGTCGCCGAGCCCTGGTCCCTTGCTGGACGAGCGCGGACGGAGGCGAGCGTTGTCGACGGTCGCGCTCACGCTCTTCCTCGATCTCGCGGGCTTCGGGATCATCCTGCCGATCCTCCCCTACTACGCGGAGTCCTTCCACGCGTCGGAGACGGCGGTCGCCCTGCTCTCGACCGCGTTCTCGGCCGCGCAATTCATCATGGCCCCGGTCCTGGGTCGGCTCAGCGATCGCCACGGTCGGCGGCCGGTCATGCTGATCTCGATCTTCGGCTCGATCGCGGCGGCCCTGGTCCTGGGCTTCGCCAACGCGCTGTGGGTGGTGTTCGCAGCTCGGGTGATCGCGGGCTGCTGCAAGGCCAACGTCTCGACCGCGCACGCCTACGTCGCCGACTTGGTCGCGCCCAACGAGCGGGCCAAGTACATGGGCATGATGGGCGCGGCGATGGGCATGGGCTTCGTGTTCGGCCCGGCGATCGGCGGCCTCTTGGCCTTCGACGACATGCCCGCGCTGCCCTTCTTCGTCTCGGCCGGGCTCTCGGCGATCAACTTCGGCATGGCCGCGATCTGGCTGCCCGAGACCCACTTCCCCGATCGCGCCGCCCAAGCCATCGCCGACGCGCAGCCCAAGCACCCGATGTTCGCGGTCGGTGCCCGGCTGCGCGACGCGGCCCGACGGATCCAAGGCACGCCGATGGCGAGCCTGGTCGTGATCGCGTTCTGCTTCTTCGTCGCGTTCGCGGGCATGGAGTCGACGCTCGCGCTCTTCAGCGAGCGGATGTTCGGCTGGGGCGGGCGCGAGACCGGCATCTTCATGACCTTCGTCGGCGTGAACATGGTGATCTTCCAGGGCCTGGTCGTCGGCCGGGCGGTCACCAAGTTCGGCGAGACCACGACCTTGGCGATCGGCCTGGTCTTGGTCGGGCTCGGGCTCGCGACGATCGGCGGCGTCGACCACCTGATCCGCGCGCTCGGGCTCGACCCCAACAGCGCCGACGGAGGCGCGAGCTGGCCCTCGCTCGCCTGCTACGCGGTCGGCGGGATCCTGATGTCGGGCGGAAACGGCCTGAGCACCGCGACCATCTCCGCGCTGGTCTCGCGGGTGTCGACGCCCGAGAACCAGGGCATGAACATGGGCGTGAAAGAGTCGGCTTCCGCGCTCGCGCGCGTGAGCGGCCCGGCCGTCGCCGGTCCGCTCTTCCAGCACATCGATCCTGGCGCACCCTTGGTGCTTGGCGGGCTGGTCGCCCTGATCAACGTCAAGCTGGCGCTGATGCTGGGCAAGCGAATGCGCGAACGAGAGAGCTGATCGCGCGATGTCGACCTCGTCCGAGCCCGCAGGCAAGTCGCTGTGGAGCCTGCCCTTCGTGTTGGCGGCCGCGGGCAATTTCCTGCACGGCATCGGCTTCTACTGCTTCGTGCATCTGTCCGGCTGGCTCGATGGTCGCGGCGCCGACGAGCTGCTGATCGGCGTGCTCTTCGCGACGATGGCCGTCGCGGCGATCCTCTCGCGGCCCTTGGTCGGCCGGGTGATGGACACGCGAGGCCGGCGGGTCGTCGTGCTGATCGGCGGCGGCGTGCACATGCTCGCGACCGCCGCCTTCGTGCTGCTCGACGCCAAGACGCGGGGTGGTGGCCTCTCGATCTGGCTGCTGGTCGCGGGCGTCCGAGTCATCCAGGGCGTCGCCGAGGCGATGCTCTTCTCGGTCCTGTTCACGATCGCGGCCGACTTGGTGCCCGAGAAGCGACGCGCGCAGGGCATCGCGCTCTTCGGGATCTCCGGCATGCTGCCCTTGGCGATCGGCGGCGCGATCGGGGACGTCGCGATCGTCGACGGCGACTACTCGCGGCTGCTCTGGATCGCCCTCGCTTCGGCGACCAGCGGCATGCTGATCACGTTGCCGCTGCCCGAGACGCTCCGGCGCAGCAGCATCGTCGCGCGCGGGTTCTGGACCTCGGTCGGGGCCAAGGAGCTGCGCTCGGTCTTCTTCGTCGGGCTCGCGTTCTCGACCGGCCTCGCCGCCTACTTCACCTTCTTGAAGACCTACCTGATCGAGGTGCCCTCGCTCGGGACGATGGCCGCCTTCTTCACCACCTACGCGCTCGCGGCCACGATCTTGCGCGCGCTCTTCGGCTGGGTGCCCGAGCGCTTCGGCCTGCGCCGCGTGCTGATCCCCGCGCTGCTCAGCGGCGCGACCGGCCTGATCGTCATGGCCCTGGCCAGCACGCCCACCCACCTGGTCATCGCCGGCTTGCTGTGCGGGATCGGCCATGGCTACGCCTTCCCGATCCTCTCGACCATGGTCGTGATCCGAGCGCGGCCCGAGGAGCGCGGCAGCGCGATCTCGATGTTCACCGCGCTCTTCGACTTCGGCCTCCTGATCGGCGGGCCGATGTTCGGGGCGGTCGTCGGCGCGGTCGGCTACCCCGGCACCTTCGCGTTCGCGGCCGGCTTGGTCGTGGTCGCGACGATCGTGTTTCGGATCTGGGAGCAGCGGCTAGCGATCGCCGACTGAGGCGAGCCGATGCTCGACCTGCTCGAGCAGATCGAGCTCGCGCGCGGCGACCTTGGCAACCCAGCGCTTGGCCCAGGCGTGAACCTCGGGCTCGTTGCCGGGCTCGACCGCCAGCATCGGCCGCCGCGCGAGGATCTGGATCAGGCGGTCGGCGACGAAGCCCGGATTGGCGTAGGCCTCGGGCACCGGCGCGCCGCTGAGTCGCTTGCACATCGCCTGCCAGCGCTGCGGGTGCTCGTGGTTGGCGTCGCGCCACTCGAGGTCCTGGCCGGCCTCCGCGGCCAGCTCCATCGCCTCGCGGTAGTAGATCGGCACGCCATGGCGCGTGACCAGGCAACCATCGAGCAGCAGCTCGACGCCGACATGCCCGATCGCCATCGCCGGGCCCGAGCCGAGCCCGCGCGACTCGAGCTCGGCGTGGGCGCGGTCCATCAGCTCGACGAAGATCGGCGCGCCGTGAAAGGCGTCGTCGCAGGTGTGATGGAAGTCGACGCCCGAGCCGAGCAGCGGGCTGAAGCGACCCGGAGTCGTGATGCCTTGGAGGCGCAGGCCGGCCATGCTGGCGAGATCGGGCAGCATCGAGCCGAGGATCCAGGCGGGTTCTTCGCGACGGCGCGCGGCGATCAGGGCGTGGGCGAAGAAGTTCATTCGGCGCGACCAGGCTAACACCACGCGCACTCGTGGGTCGCGCGCCCTCACTGCGAAGCTCAGGTGGACGCCACGAGCCCACCAAAGCAAGCGTTCGATCTCGATCGTATCAGCCGACCGCAGCCGCCGCTGCGTGCGGCTCGTGCTGCCACGCGGGCTCGACCTCGAGCAGGCGACGCTTGGTCAACGCGAGATACTCGGGATCGAGATCGATGCCGACATACCGGAGCCCGAGCTTGGCCGCCGCGACGCCGGTCGTGCCGCTGCCGTTGAAGGGATCGAGCGCCTGGCCGCCGGGCGGACAGCTCGCGCGCAAGAGCTGGTCGAGCAGACCGAGCGGCTTTTGCGTCGGGTGGCGGCCGTGCTGCTTCTCCGACTTGCCCGGTGCACAAAAGCGCCAGACGTTCTTCATCTGCTTGCCGCCGTTCTGCTCCTTCATCGCCGAGTAGTCGAAGTAGTGCTTGCTCTTGCGCCCGCGGGCGGCCCACAAGATCAGCTCGGTGCTGTGGGTGAAGTAGCGGCACGAGAGGTTGGGCGGCGGGTTGGGCTTCTCCCAGATCACGTCGTTGAGCAGCTTGAAGCCGAGCTGCTGCATCGCGTAGCCGACCGAGAAGATCACGTGGGCGGTGCCCGAGACCCAGATCGTCCCGTCGTCCTTCAAGACCCGCTGGCAAGCCTCGAGCCAGCGTCGGTTGAACTCGTGGTTGTCCTCGGGCCCGCGGCTCTTGTCCCAGCCGCCCTTGTCGACGCTCACGCGCTTGCCGGCCTGGCAGGTGGTCCCGCCGTTGCTCAAGAAGTAGGGCGGGTCGGCGAAGATCACGTCGACGCTGCGCTCGGGCAGCGCCGCGAGCACCTCGAGGCTGTCGCCGTGGATCAAGCGAGCCCGCTCGTCGGGCGAGGACCACCAGGTCGTCGGCGCCGGGCCGCTGCTCGGGCTGGTCGGGCTCGAAGGCGCACGCGCGACTCGGGCAGGACGGCCGGCGGGCAAGAGCGTCGCGCGAGCTTCGTGGGTGGGCAGGCTGTGCGCGGTGGCGATGTGCTTGGTGCTGGGCACGGCTGCATGCTGGCTGCCGAGACCGCGACGACCGAGTTTTCGACACAACTCGATCGAGTGATCGCCAGCGCCGTTTTGTTGCGGCCGATGATCACCCGCTGTTACTCGTGACCGTGAAGACCCCTCGGCGGGTGGGAGCACGCATGAACAGTGGCGCCTCGCTAACTCGAATCCTTCCTTGGTCGGCCGCGCTGATGCTCGCGTGTGCCTCGCTGGGCGGCTGCAAGAAGGTCACGACCGAGGCCCAGACGGTCGGCCCGACCGAGCCAGCTCGCCGCGCGGCGCTCTCCTTCGTCCACTGCATCGAGTCCAACGGTGGCGGCTGCGTCCAGCCCGACGACAAGCACGGCTCGTGGGACGCGTTCGCGCTGCTGCATTGGATGGGCACCGGCTCGCCGATCTCGATCTTGCAGGCGCTGCGGCGCGAGCTCGATCATCACCGTGACCCCTACGCGATCCAGGATCGCTTCGTCGAGCTGGCCGCGCGCTACCGCGAGCCGCTGCGCGGAGCCGAGTGCCGACCCGACGCCGCGGCCCCGGTCGACGAGCTGCTGCCGACCTTGGTCAAGCGCGTCGAGACCCGGCTGACGGGGCTCGGGCTCTGGCGCGCCGATCTCGAGGGCGTGGTCGAGGGCTTGGCCAAAGAAGCGACCAAAGGCCTCGACGAGGGCTGGCTGGTCCACGTGGTCTGCGAGGGCGACCCCTATGAAGTCTGGATCGCGACCGCCAAAGAAGAAGAGCGACAGGTGGTCGTCGGCATGTTGACCACGCTGCCAACCTGGCTCGGCGGCAGCGAGGTCAACGAAGAGCACATCGAGGGCCGGATCCGCAGCCGAACGATGGGCAGCTCGACCTCGCTCGGGGTCGTCCGCGAGGGCACCGTCGAGCCCACTTGGTTGCCGATCGTGGTCGAGGAGTTCTGAGCATGGCCATCCCGATGTTGACGAGCATTTCTCTGATCAGCGCGCTCTGGGCTGGTGCACCCGAGGTCGAGCCGATCACCGCGGGCCTGCGCGCGCAGGCGGCCGAGGTCCTCCAGGGCCTCGACACCGTGATCCTGACCCAGATCAACGAACTCTTCGGATCCGAGCGGCTGCCCCTGGCCAATGGAACCCCGGTCGAGCCAGCCATCTACGCGATCGTCTCGCCCCAGCAGCTGCTGATCTTCGACCAGAAGATCAGCGACCTGCAAGACGGCGCGCTGCCGACCGGCCCCGCCTCGCGCGAATGCAAGAGCGGCTGCCAGGTGGTCCTGTGGAACGGGTTTCGCGGGGCCTGGTTGCAGGTCATCGAAGAGGCGCAGTCGCTCGCGATCGAGATCCCGACGCGGGTCACGATCGGGGCCGAGGCCAGCGTGCCGGCCTCGACCTTGATCGAGATCGCCTACGCCGCCGCCGAGACCCGCCCGGGCGGCATCTCGCCCAACCTCTCGCTCTTGGTCAACGGTGGCAACGCGGGCCTGCGCGCCCGGCCCTTCTATTTGCTGCCGCCCGGCGGCCTGCGAGTCTCGCCCGGCGACAACGTGCTCGGCCTGCGGGTCAAGCTCGGCGCCGGCGAGAGCTTCACGATCGAGGCCGCGCACCCTCGCTTCGCGCCCGAGGTCTCGGGCACCGGCTGGAAGGCGCTCGCGGCCGAGCTGGCCAAGATCAAGAAGGTCTGGCCGAGCAAGGGCGCGCTGATCATCGACGTCGGCAAGGACGCCAGCGTCGGCGACGTCGTCAACGCGATGATCGCCGCGCAAAAGCACTTCGATGAATTCGTGCTGACCGAGGGTCTGCCGGTTCAATGGGGCTGAGCGCGAGCTAGCGAACCAGCTCGATCACGAGCGCCCCGAACTCACCGTGCACATCGAGCTCGGGCGCGCTCGCCAGACCTTCGCGGCGGCACCAATGCAGGACCGCGCGCTTGAGCACCGGCTCGGCCTTGCTCTCGATGCCCTTGCCCGTGATCACGCGGACGCAGCGAAGTCGCTGCTGTCGACAGGCGTGCACGAAGATCTCGAGGTGGGCGATCGCCGGCTCGCGCTCGAGTCGACGCAGGTTCAGCGTCGGCAGCGAGCGCCCGCTCGCGCGCCGCAGCAGCGCTCGCTGCTTGGCGTCGAGACCCGGGCGATCGAGCGCGGCGGGATCGATCGCGATCACCTCGTCGCTCCAACCGTGACCGCTCCACACGTGGCCGGCCAAGCGCGGCGTCGGCTCGACTCCACTCGGCTCGATGCCCGTTGCCGGCTCGGGCTTCGCTAGCTCGACCCCTACGGGCTCGGCCGCCACGGGCTCGACCTGCGCAGGCTCGCGCAGCACGACCAGGCGATCGAATTCGATGCCGACGCAGACCCGCGGATTGTCATCGTCGAGGTGCGTGAAGATCAGCTGCATCAACTCGGCCTCGTCGAGCCGACTCACCTTCGCCCGCTCGGCCCGGACTCGTTGCTCGGCCACGAGTTCGGCCTCGCGCTCGGCCGCCGCCGCCGCGAGCTGGTCGACGTGGGGCGCGAGCGCGGCCGCGAGCACGCTCGGGACCTCGTCGCGCCCACGCGGGCCGCTGCGCTTGGGCGCCATTGCTTCGGACTTAGCACGCCCACGCTGGGCTCGTCGCCGAGTTCTCGACCGGGATTTTTCGGCCTCCTCGCCGACTGCTAAGCTCCGCCCGATGCGGCCCACTTTGCTCCCCGTCGTGCTGATCGCTGCGTTCACGGGCGGCTGTCTGCGCGACAACGGCACCGCGCCAGCCTCGGACACCATCCAAGGTCGGGTCGCCAACAACGATCCCGGCGGAGTCGACGATCAGCCCGACTGGGACCAGCAAGCGCGCGAGCTCAAGCAGCGGGTCGACTCGCGCATGCCCGAGACCTTGCCGAGCGACAAGCGAGCGGCTTGCACCGCGATGCTCGACGCCGTCTCCGAGTTCTACGTCGCGGTCGAGACCGACGCCGAGCAGCGACAAAACCAGATGGCCCAGCTGCTCCAGACCCGCGACGCCGACATCGATGGTTGCGTGCGCGAGACCAGCGTGGCCGCTGCGGTCTGCGTGACCATCCTGCTCGGCGACCGCGACAGCGAATTCCCCTGGCTGCTCGACCAATGCAGCCGCGCCTACCCCAACGACGCGGGCGGCGGACCGCCAGCCGAGCCCAAGGCCGACAAGCTCGAGCTGACCTTCGTCGGCGACATCATCTTTGGCCGCTATCGCGAGAACAACATCTTCGATCCGATCGTCGAGGATCCCAACCTCAAGCCCTTCGACGAGATTCGCTCGCAGCTCGCCTCCGACGTGGTCGTCGGCAACCTCGAGACCCCGATCATCGAGGACCTGCCCGAGAAGTCGCCGATCGGCGCGCAGTTTCGCTTCGGCGGCTCGCGGGCGATGGTTCAAGACTACTTGGGCGACTTCTCGGTCCTGACCCTGGCCAACAACCACTACTTCGATCTGCGCGAGGACGGCCAGGTCCAGACCCCGAAGATCCTCGCCGACGCCGGCATCTTCCCGATCGGCGCGTCGCGGACCGACGAGCCGCTCTACCGAGTCGAGACCTACACGACCAAGGGCTGGAAGATCGGGTTCTTGGCCGTGACCAACCGAGTCAACGCGCCGGTCCGGCCCAACACCCCGCAGGTGCCTTACATCGAGCTGGTCGACATGCCCGACACGCTGCTGCCGATCGTCGAGGCCGCCCGGGCCGATCACGACCTCGTGATCGTCGTCGTGCATTGGGGCGACGAGTACCTCGAGACCCCGAACATCTATCAGCAAAAGGTCGCCCGCAAGCTGATCGACGGCGGCGTCGACATGCTCATCGCCCACCACCCGCACGTGCTGCAGGCGGTCGAGCACTACAACGATGGCCTGATCGCCTATTCGATGGGCAACTTCTTGTTCGAGCACACCGGCTCGCCGCCGCGCTTGATGGGCGTGCTGCGGACGACCTGGCAGGCCGCGCCCGAGGGCGCCGCGCTGGCCGACTCGTGCATGAGCGACGCGGTCTTCCACACCGCGATCAACAAGCGCACGCCCTACCCTCACCCGGCGCCGGTCACCGGCGGCCTCGCCAAGCAGGTCCGCGATCGCGTGATCAGCTTGAGCAAGAAGCAGGGCAGCACCTGGTCGATCATCGACGGCACCGAGGACCTGCGCCTCGAGGGCCTCGCCGCCTGCGGGACCAAGTAGCGCCCCGTCGTCTGGGCAACCAAAGCAGAACCCGCCACCGCAATTGCGGTGGCGGGTTCTTTCGTGAAGTGGAGCGACCGGGGGGTCGACTCGGTCGAGCTTCAGGCGTTGACGCCAGCGACCTTGTTGAAGGTGCTCTGGGTCATCCAGAACGAGACCAGACCCAAGGGGCCGAGGAAGGACAAGATGAAGAGCATCACGCCCTTGACCTCACCGTTGCTCAGCTGCTCGACGCCTGCGTAGAACTTCCACAAGAAGAGGAGGTTCAGGATGGGGATGAACACGAAGATGAAGCTGGGCAGCTCGACGCCGCGCTGCTTCATTTCCTCCGAGCACTTGTACAGCCAGATGATGCCGTAGATGCCGAAGGTGACCATGGAGAGGATCAGGACGACGATGGGGCTCTTTTCGAACATGGACGGAAGGTTCCTGCGAGGTTGGTGGTGGTGAGAGAAGAGAATCCGCGGGCCAGCAGACGCCCGCCGAGACGAAGGCTTCAGCGCGAGTTGGCTGCGCCGAGATCGAGCTCGAGCTGGGCGTCGAGCGCGGGAGACCAGGGGATCAGCACGAACTCGTAGGTTCGGCTCTCGCTGCCCGGCGCGCCCTTGCGAACCTTGCGACAGACGAAGCCATTGGGCGTCAGTCGGCGGCGTTGGATCAAGCGCCAGATCGCCAGCTCGACCGCCTGCTCGGGCGCACCGTCGGCGATCAAATGGTCGACGATCTTGCCCATCGTGACGCCGCCTTCGGCGTGCCGCTCGACGAAGCTCAGCACGGCGTCCTGCAAGTCGTCCGACATCGAGCGCCGAGCATCGCTTGACCGCCCACGCCTGGCAAGGCCCAGAACGCCGCACTGCGCTGGCATCGACAAGCCCTGATATCGTTCGGGCAACCGTGACCAACGCTCCCGCTGGCAACTTCAACTACCCGACCTCCTACCGAATCGGCCGCGGGCGGATCCGCGAGCTGCCCGACGCCTGTCGAGCCTTCGGGATCTCGCGCCCGCTGATCGTGACCGATCCCGGCGTGGTGGTGCTCCCCTGGTTCGCCGCGATCGAGCGGACCTTGACGGCCCCAGCCGATCTCGCCGGCAAGGTGTTCTCGGCGGTTCAGGCCAACCCGACTGGCGACGACGTCGTCGCTGGTGTCGCGGCCTATCGCGAGCACGGAGCCGACGGCTTGGTCCTGGTCGGCGGCGGCTCGGCGCTCGACGTCGGCAAGTGCATCTCGCTGATGGTCGATCACCCCGGGACGGTGTTCGACTACGAGGACGTCGGCGACAACTGGACTCGCGTCGACCCCTCGCGGATGCCCAAGAAGATCGCCGTGCCGACCACCGCCGGCACTGGTTCGGAGGTCGGCCGGGCCTCGGTGATCGTCGACAGCGAGCACGCCAAAAAGATCATCTTTCACGCCCGGATGCAGCCCGAGCTGGTCATCGCCGACCCCGAGCTGACCTTCGGCCTGCCGCCCGGCCTGACCGCCGCGACCGGCATGGACGCGCTCGCGCACTGCTTCGAGGCCCTCTGCGCGCCCTTCTACCACCCGATGGCCGACGGCATCGCGATCGAGGGCATGCGCTTGATCCACGCCAACCTCCCGCGCGCGGTCGAGCAAGGCAACGACGTGGTCGCGCGGACCCACATGTTGATGGCCTCGAGCATGGGCGCGACCGCGTTTCAAAAGGGCCTCGGCTTGGTCCACGCGCTCAGTCACCCGCTCGGCGGCGCGACCGGCCTTCACCACGGCACCGCCAACGCGATCTTCCTGCCCTACGTGATGGTCTTCAACCGCGAGGCGATCGCCGACAAGATGGAGCTGCTCGCTCGCTGCCTCGACCTGCCCAAGACTGGAAGCGGCTTCGACACCGTGCTCGGCTGGATGCTCGACCTGCGCGCCAAGCTCGGGCTGCCGCACACGCTCGAGCATGTCCAGGGCTTCTCCGAGTCGATGGCCAAGAAGCTGGCCCCGCTCGCCGTCGCCGATCCTTCGATGGGCGGCAACCCGATCCAAGCCGACGCCGCGCAGTGCGAGTCGGTGTTTCTCAAGGCGTTGCATGGCGATCTGACGTAGCGATCGCTGGCGATTTGATCCCGCCGGCTCGATGCGCTCGCGCACGCACGTGCGCGAGCCATTGACAGACCTGCTTCAGCGCGGCATGAACCCGATACGCCGTCACGGAGTTGGTCCGGGGGCGCATATGGAGATGGAGTTGGGTGATGATTCGCTACATTCACGTTCACCAGTTGCACAACGTCGTTCGCGTGGTCGCGGAGCGACGCGAGCGGGGTCACGCGATCACGCGCGTGGCCTACCGCGGGACCGTCAAGCTGCACGGTAGCAACGCCTCGGTCGTGTGTACGCCCACGGGCCTGCAGCCGCAGTCGCGCAACCGCGAGCTGAGCGTCGGCGAGGACAACCTCGGCTTCGCCAACTTCATCGCGGGCGAGCGCCAGACCGAAGTCCTTCGCGCGCTCGAGCGCGAGCTTCGGGCACGGATCGGTCTGGCCGAGGCCAAGCCGCTGGCGCTCTTCGGCGAGTGGGTGGGGCCGGGCGTGCAAAAGGGCGCGGCCGTGTCCTCGCTGCCGGCCAAGCAGTGGGTGCTCTTCGCGGTCGCGACCAAGGACGCCGAGCAGACCAAGCCGGTCGTCGAGGGCGAAGACGAAGACGCGCACCGGCGCTGGTTCGACGCGCTGCCCGAGCTCGGCGATCGCTTCGCCGAGGCCGGGATCTTCAGCATCGTCGACGGTCCTCGCCACGAGCTCGAGCTCGACTTCGACGACCGCGGCGCGCTCGAGCTGGCCGCCGATCGAGTCGAGCGGCTGACTCGGGCGATCGACGAGCGCTGCCCTTGGGCGGCGCGCTTCGGCGTCGAGGGACCGGGCGAGGGCCTGGTCTGGCAGCCGCTCGGCGAGCACTTCGGCGACGACGAGCTGGCGTTCAAGTCGAAGGGCGACAAGCACCAGATCGCCGCGCGCACGGGCCCGCGCAAGTCGGCCAACCTCGAGCCCGAGCAGCTCGCGAGCGTCGAGGAATTCGTCGCGCACGCGCTGAGCGAGGCCCGGATGGCCCAGGGCCTCGAGGTTCTGCGCGAGCGCGAGCTCCCGCTCGAGATGCGCAGCCTCGGCGACTACCTGCGCTGGCTCGCGGGCGACGTGCAACGCGAGTGTGCCGACGAGCTGGCCTGCGCCGCGCTCGACTGGAAGCAGATCGTCAAGCCGCTCAACGAGCGGGCCAAGGCCTACTTCCGCGCCCAGCTGCTCGGCTTGGGCTTCGAATGAGCGAGGGTCGTGGGGAGCTCCTCACGACCCTCGATTTTTGCTGCCGACCTGCGTATCGTCGCCGCCATCATGGCCGCCAACATGGAGCTGCGCAGCGAGTCGTTCGAGCACGAGGGCCCGATCCCGGGCGAGTTCGGGTTTTGTGTGCCCGCCGAGGTCGGTCATGTCGCGCTCGCGCCCAACCGCAACCCGCACCTGGCCTGGTCGGGCGCGCCCGCGGGCACCAAGTCGTTCGCGCTGATCTGTCACGACCCCGACGTCCCCTCGCGCGGCGACGACGTCAACCAAGAGGGCCGCAGCGTGCCGGCCTCGCTCGCGCGAGTCGACTTCTTTCATTGGGTGCTGGTCGATCTGCCGGCCTCGCTGACCGAGATCACGGCGGGCAGCCACTCGAGCGCCGTCACGCCGCGGGGCAAGCCGCCCGGGCCGGCCAAGCAGGGTCTGCAAGGCCTCAACGACTACACCGGGTGGTTCGCCAACGACGACGCGATGGCGGGCGACTATGCCGGCTACGACGGCCCCTGCCCGCCCTGGAACGACGAGATCGTTCACCACTACCACTTCACCCTCTACGCGCTCGACGTCGAGCACCTTGGCCTGTCCGGCAACTTCACCGGGCTGGCCGCCCGCGAGGCGATGCGCGGCCACGTGCTCGGCCAAGCCAGCCTCGTCGGTCGCTATTCGCTGAATCCCGCGATTCGAGTCTGATTCGGCGCGGATCGAATTCGATCGTGCCTTTGGCGTGAGCCCCGGCAAAGCTCACGCCTCACGATTCATTTGGACATTGCCGCCCTCGCGGTCCATGGCATTTTAGGGCACCCCACACGGCGGATTGGCGCCGCGCGGGGTGATGACAATCGGTATTCGATACCAGCAATGACCCCGCATTCATATGCAGCGGGGAGGTGACATCATGGAGAACCGTCAGAAGATTCCGGTCCCGCGCCGGTCGTTCCTCTGGTCTCTCAACGAGACCTCGGGCGAGATCCTCACCCACATCGGTCCGACCGAGTTCACGCCCTCGGCCAACGACCGAATCGTGCGCGCCAACGATCGTGGGGGCTACGAGCAGGCCGCCATGGAAGCGCGACCCTTCGTGATCGCCCGCGACGGCGAGTACGTGCTGCTCCACAACCCGGTCGCGCGGCACGAGGTCGACGCCTCGGCGCCGAACGGCAGCTACGTGCCGGGCGGCAACAAGGAGCGCGACCTCCTGCTCGGTACGACCAAGATCATCCCGGGTCCTTGCGCCTTCCCGCTCTGGCCCGGTCAGTCGACCGAGGTCCGGCCCGGTCACAAGCTCGGCGCCAACCACTACCTCTTGGTCGAGGTCGTGGGCCCGCTCGACGAGCAGGCGCCCTACTACGACTTGGTCATGAAGTCGGCCGGGCTCGCCTCGGTCGTCATCGACGGCGTGCAAGGCAGCGAGGGCCCGGCCGAGCGCAACCCCGAGGCCGAGGGCGCGACGCCCCGCAAGCTGCGGATCGGTCAGCGGATCATCGTCCAGGGTCGCCACACCCAGCTCTTCATCCCGCCGACCGGCATCGAGGTCGTGCCGGCGATCGAGGATGGCCAAGAGCCGGAGGTCAGCGAGGAGGCCGAGGTCGCCTCGCTCGAAGCGGCTCGGCGCGACGAGCTGACCATGTTGCTCGCCAAGCTCGACGAGGGCATGACCAGCAAGCAGTTCAGCGTGCTCAAGAACGAGCTGCGCCACCGCAGCGAGCTCTCGCTCGGCGAGCGAGCGATCATGCTGACCGCGCTCGACGAGGCCTGGGCCAACCGCTCGCAGGGCAAGGGTCGGCGCAGCGACGGCCGTCGGCACCCCCACCAGGGCCCGATGGATCCCTACGCGCGCAAGGCCGTCGTGCTCGGACCCAAGAACTTCTGCATCTTGTTCGACGCCGACGGCAACCCACGGATCGTCAAGGGTCCGGCCCGGGTCTTCCCGGGTCCGCACGACACCTTCTTGCAGCGCGGCTCTCGGCGTCGGGTCTACGACGCCTACGAGCTCGGTGAGAACCAGGCCCTGTGGCTGCGGATCATCTCGCCGATCTCGCGCGCGGCCTTGGCCGAGCGGCTGCCGGCCAACATGACCCTCGGGCTCGAGCTCGATCACTACGACGCCGGTCACGAGCTCTTGGTTCGTGGTTTGCCGAGCGTGTTCTTCCCCTTCATCGAGGCGGAGGTGCTTCACCCCGACACCAGCGAGCCGCACGTCGGCAACGACCACGAGCGCGTGGTCATCGACGCGATCGGCATCGACCCCAACTCCGGCATCTACGTGCGCGACAAGGCGACCGGCAAGGTCGCGCTGGTTCGCGGTGAGGCGACCCAGCTCGTCGATCCGCGCAAGCAGGCGCACGTGCACCGCCGGGTCGCGGCCCGCGACTGGAACCTGTGGATCGCCGCCAGCGCGGCGCACCGCAAGTCGACGACCGAGGTCGTGACGCCCTGGGCGCTCTCGATCGCGGTGCCGATCAACCACGCCGTGCAGATCAGCTCGCGCCAGGGTCGACGCGTCGTCGTCGGTCCGGCCAACGTGCTGCTCGAGTACGAGGAGCAGCTGACCGCGCTCTCGCTGTCCAAGGGTCCGCACAAGACCGGCCGCGAGACCGTCAACACCTGCTTGCTGCGGGTCCGGGGCGGACGGGTCAAGGACCGCTTCGAGGTCGTGTCGAGCGACTTCGTTCGGCTCGAGCTCGAGCTCGGCGTGGGTGGTCACTTCGAGGGCGAGCCGGACACCTGGTTCGCCGTCGAGGACCCGGTCAAGCTGCTCGCGGCGATCCTGCGCGAGCGGGTCCGCGAGGCCTGCCGATCGCTGCCGGTCGGCAAGCTGCTGGTCGAGCTGCCCAAGCTCGTCCACGGCGCGGTGTTCGGCGGCGAGGCCAAGGATGGTCTGCGCTTCGTCGACAACGGCATGGTCGTCGATCGGGTCGAGCTGCTCGCAGCCTCGCTCGCCGACGGCAAGCTGGCCGCGGCCTTCGCCGGTGCTCAGCAAGAGGCGGTCGAGCTCGAGCTCAAGGACGAGCAGGCCAAGCGGCGCTTGACCTCGGTCAAGCACCGCGACGTCGTCGACGCCGAGGAGCACGAGCTGCAGCGAAGGTCGCACGAGCGCATGGCCGAGACCAACAAGGCCGAGCTCGACGACCTGCATCGGGTCGAGCTGCGCAAGCTCGAGCTGGTCGGTGCGCGCGAGCGCAGCGAGCTCGAGCTTCGCAACCAGCGTGAGCGCGAGACGGTCGAGAGCCGGCTCGCGCTGGCCAAGGCCGAGACCGAGGCTCGGGCAGCCCGCAAGCTGCACGACGCCGAGATCGACGCCGCCGCCCGCAAGCTGGTCGACGCCGTCGCGCTCGAGTCGGCCAAGACCCAAGCCGAGATCGATCGCGCCACTTCGGCCGCGTTCGCCGAGGCCGACGCCCGTCGGCTCCAGGCCGTCCAGCCCGAGCTGGTCGGTGCCCTCCACGCTGCCGCCGACGCCGAGGTCATGAAGGCCGCCGCGCAGAACATGAACCTCGTCTCGCTGCTCGGCGGCAAGAGCCCGATCGAGCTGCTCGGCAAGCTGCTCGAGGGCAGCGCCCTGTCCCGCACCGTTCGCAACATGCGAAGCCGCGCGGGTGACGAGGCCGACTCGGAGTAATCCGAATCGACCCTGAGAGCCGGGCGGATCGTGGGATTCACAATCTCACGATCCGACCCGGCGATTTGCTTTGGTTTCGGCGATTGTCGTGCCATTCGAGAATCGACGAATTATGAATTCCCAAGCTTGTCGACGCCGAGACCTCGTGCTAATCAGCGCTTCGGATGGGCCCCACGCGGGCGTCGACATCACTTCGTTGGCTCAGCGGCAGAGCATTGCGTTTTTAGCGCGAGGGACGCAGGTTCAAATCCTGCACGAAACCAAAAGGTTGCCGTCGGGGGCCCATCCACGAATTCCCAACCGGCGAGGTCGACTCGACGAGTCACCCGCACGACACGTCGTCGATCATCACCGAGCACGCGCAGTCTTGGTCCTTGATCATCTTGCCCTCCTTGCACACCAGCCGCGTCTTCTTGTCCGGCGTGCACGCGAACTTGCCCTCGTAGCCGAGCGGATCACAAGGATCATCGAGGTCGGCGATCGTCGAGCTGCAGTCGAGCGTGGTCCCTTGCTGGCGGCAGCCGTGCATGCCCTTGCAGGTCGAGAGCACGGTCATCGTGCCGCCCTTGCAGAGCAGCAGCGCGCTCTTGTCCTCGGTGCAGGCCGCGTTGCCCTCGTTCTCGGGCGTGCACGCGTCACCAGCCGCCGCGGCCCCGAGATCGCACTTGGCTCCCTCGGCGTTGGCGACACAGCCGAGCGCGCCCTTGCACTCGTCGATCAGCACCCAGCGGTTGCTCTTGCACTCGAGCATCGCCTTCTTGTCGCCGCTGCACTCGGGCTTGCCCTCTTCGAAGCAGGGCTCGCCGACCTTGTACGCGCTGTGATTGCAGCTCGCGCTGCCGGCCACGCTCATGCAGCCGGTCGCGCCTTCACAGGCGAGCGCCTCGTACTTGCCCTCGACGCAAAAACCACCGGTCTTGTCGTCGATGCACTGGATCTCGCCGACCTGGGTGCAGGCGTCGCCCTCTTTGACGGTCTTGTTGCACGCGAGGCTGGACAGGCTGACGAAGGCGAGGGTGAGGGCGATGCGGATTCGGAGCACCGCGCCACTCTACGCGAGTTCGAGGGCAGGCCAGGGTAGATTCGCTCAGGTCGGCACGCGGTCGTAGCACCAGGTCTCGAGCTCACCGATCAGACGCGCGAGGCCGCTGCGATCGAGGGGCAGCTCGGCGAGCGCGATCTGAGGGGCGAGGATCCGCAAGTCGGCGAGATCGAGGGTGAAGCCGATCCGCTGCTCGAACACCTCCATCGTGCCCTCGCCGTCGGGCACGTAGGTGACGGCGATCTCGAAGTCCAACGCACCCACGGGGTCGCGCGCACGCGGGCCCTCGAGCTGAGCACGGACGTGGGCGCGCGCGAACTCGGGGACCTTGGCGTGACGACCACGTTCGTCGTGGTGGAGGGCCAAGCCGAACACGGCGTCGACCAAGGCCAGTGCGAGAGGAGGCATGCCGCGAGGATCGCACCAAGCGAGCGGCGGTGAAAGCCCGGCTGCACGAAGGGCGGCCGGCAATCTCCGCGTGTTCGCTAGCTGGCAGTCAGCCCGGCAAGTCGGGATCGATCGTCGGCGCTCGGCCGCGCAAGAGCCCGACCAACTCGAGCAGCAAGGTCGCGCTGCCCCAGCTCAGGCCGACGACGACCCCGGCATCCACGGCGCCGCGCCAAGGCTGGTCGAGCAGGCTGACCAGCAGGATCAACCCGACGATCGCCGCGACCAGCAGCCAGGTAGCGATCAGCCGACGCGGGCTGGCGTGGATCAGGCCCATCGTCAGCAAGGGCGCGGCGACGATCCGCCAGGCCGGCTGGCGCGTGCGAGCCAGCCAGGCCGCGCGAGCGACCACGCGCGGCGAGAAGCGCTTTTGAAACCCGCGGTAGCCCTCGGCGTAGGCGAGCCCGACGATCGCCGCGACGTAAGCGAGCCCGACTCGGACGTCGAGCGTGCTGCTCATGGTCGACTCGAGCGGCTCGATCGCGTTGGGCAGCAAGCGGACGATCGCGTCGACCAAGACCGCGACGACCCCGAGCGTGGCCCAGAGCACGACACCAAGCTCGCTCGCCGCGAGACCGGATGCGGGCCGCGAAGACATCGAGATCAGAGTAGGGAGTCGGACCCCGATTGGGGCTGCATCGTGTCGTGAGCACCAGCGCGTGGACTCACGCGAACGATGCTGCCCTCGGCGCCGAGCCGGGTCGAGCGTCGGGGAATCGCGTGGACGCCTTCGAGGTCAGGAACGCGCGCGAGCGAGTAAGCTCGCTGCAGATCGACGTCCGACATGCGCAAGACCATCGTCAGCATCCTGAGCCTCTCTTCCCTCCTCGCCTGCTCGCAGCCGACCCACGCGCCCGCGCCGAACGACGCCAAGGACGACGAGGCCAAATCCGAGCAGGGCGAGGAGAGCGAGAAGCCCAAGGACTCGAGCGTCGGCTCGCCGCTGACCGGCAACCCCTTCGCCGCGCTGCTCTCCGGCAAGCTCGACGAGCCCGGTCCTTACGACGCGCCCAAGCAGTCGAGCAACTGGGACCCCGAACAGCCCCACCTGCGCGTGCTCGCGCTCTCGGGCAACGTCGGCGAGCTCGCGAGCTTCGATCCTTTCGCGTTCGGCAGCGGCGGCGGCGTGACCCCGATCCGCGAGCTGCTCGAAGGCCTCGACGAGCTCGGCAACGAGAACCAACTCGAAGGCCTGGTGCTGCGGGTCGGGCCGATGGGCATGGACATGGCCCACGCGGGCGAGCTGCGTCGGGCCCTGGTCGAATTCAAGCAGGCGGGTCGCAAGCTCTACTGTCACACCGAGCAGGCGAGCAACACCGACTACTACTTGCTCAGCGCCTGCGACGAGCTCGTGCTCGCGCCGGTCGGGGTCGTCGCGATCCCCGGCCCCGCGGCCACGCCCGTTCATCTCAAGGGCTTGCTCGACAAGCTCGGCGTCCACGCCGACTTCCTGCATGTCGGCGCGTTCAAGGGCGCCGCCGAGCCACTGACCCGCGACGCGCCCTCGCCCGAGATGATCGCCACACTCGAGGCGATCGTCGGGCGGGCCCACGCGACCATGGTCGAGGGCATCGCCGAAGGCCGGCACGAGACCCCCGAAGAGGTCAGCGCGTGGATCGACGAGGCCCTGTTCACGCCCGAGCAAGCCAAGCAGCGCGGGCTGGTCGACGCGGTCGAGCCCTGGGAGCCCTTCCTCGAGCGCGTCCGCGCCGAGCGAGGTTGGAAGCAGCTCGAGCTGAAGGACTCGCCCTTGGCCGACCCGCTCGCGTTGCAGCGCTTCTTGGGCCTGGTCCCGCCGGTCAGGCCGAGCGAGCCCCACGTCGCCTTGGTCCACGCGGTCGGCAACATCATCGACGGCAAGGGTGGCGGCATGCTCGGGGCGAGCAACGAGATCGCCTCGGCCCAGCTGGTGCCGGTGCTCGATCGCCTGGCCGCGGACGAGAAGGTCACGGCCGTCGTGCTCCGGATCGACTCGGGCGGCGGCAGTGCGTTGGCCTCCGAGCAGATCTGGTACGCGGTCGAGCGGCTCCGGGCGAGCAAGCCCGTGGTGGTTTCGATGTCGGGGGTCGCGGCCTCCGGCGGCTACTACATCGCTTGCGGGGCCAACGAGATCTTCGCCGAGCAAGACACCTTGACCGGATCGATCGGCGTGGTCGGAGGCAAGCTGGTGCTCGGGCCCGCGCTCGAGCAGCTGGGCATCAAGACCTACGCGGTCAGCAAGGGCGAGCGGGCGATGATGTGGTCGCCGATGCAGCCCTGGTCGGACGCCGAGCGCAGCCAGGTCCAGGCCATGATGGAAGACACCTACGAGACCTTCCTGAGCCGGGTCGCGGCCGGTCGCGGGCTCGAGCGCGACGCCGTCCACGAGATCGCGCAAGGGCGGGTCTGGACCGGCGTCGACGCCAAGCAGCGCGGCTTGGTCGATCAGCTCGGCGGGCTCGAGCTCGCGCTCGCGCGCGCTCGCGAGCTCGGCAAGGTCGGCGAAGACGTCGAGCTCGAGGTCTACCCAGCCGACCCCAGCCTCAAGGACATCCTCGCCAACTTCGACCAACTCGTCGCCGTGCGCATGAACGCGCAGACCAGCCCCTTCGCCGGCCTCCTGACGGCGATCGAGCTGGCCGCGGGACCCGACCAAGCCGGGTTCGTGGCCGCGCTGCGCCGCTCGCTGACCACGCTCGAGGCCCTGCAAGGATCGCGGGTCTGGGCGGTCCAGTGGATCGAGCCGCCGCGCTGACTCGCGGACGCGGCCGCGCAGCGCGATTACTTGCTCGCGCTGCGCGGCGGAGCTATTTGCGAGAGCGATGACGTCTCACCGCCACCACCACATCGAGGTCGTCGAGTCCTTCGATCCCGGCGAGTTTCCGCGCGGGACGATCACGCGACTCCGAATCTCGATGGTCGGCAACGGCCTCGGTGGGCTGGTCTCGATCCCGGTGCTGGTCGCTCGCGGCGTCGAGCCAGGCCCGGTCATGGGCCTGACCGCGGCGCTGCACGGCAACGAGCTCAACGGCGTGCGCGTGATCCAGAACCTCATGGCCGAGCTCGACGCGACCCAGCTGAAGGGCACGATCATCGCGGTCCCGGTCGTCAACGTGCCTGGCTACCTGATGAACACGCGCCAGTTCAACGATGGCCAGGATCTCAACCGGGTCATGCCCGGCCAGCTCGGCGGGACTCAAGCCCAGGTCTATGCCCACCGCTTCATGACCCGCGTCGCCTGCCACTTCGAGTACATGATCGATCTGCACACGGCCAGCTTCGGCCGGATCAACACGCTCTACGTCCGCGCCGACCTCACCCACCCCGAGACCTCGTGGATGGCCCGCGCCCAGCAGCCGCAGATCCTGCTCCACAACATGGGCGCCGACGGAACCCTGCGCGGCGCGGCGATGGAGCGCGGCATTCATGCGATCACGGTCGAGATCGGCAACCCCAACCGCTTTCAAGAGTCGCTGATCGAGCAGGGCGAGATCGGGGTCCGCAACGTGATCGCCCGGCTCGGCATGCTGCCCGCGACCGAAGAGGTCACCGGCCATGACCCGGTCGTCTGCGTCCGATCCTATTGGATGTACACCGAGGTCGGCGGCGTGCTCGAGGTCTTCCCCGACCTCGCCGATCGGGTCACGAAGGGCGAGAAGGTCGCCCGCGTCGCCGACATCTTCGGCGACACCCAAGCCGAGTACTTCGCCCCCGAAGACGGGATCGTGATCGGTCGCTCGACCCACCCGGTCAATCAGACCGGCTCGCGGATCCTGCATCTGGGCATCCCGGGTGAGCCAGTGCTGGTCCCGGCTGAGCCCGTCGACGACTGAGCGCAGCTCATTGCTCACAGTCGGCGGGCCAGGCGAACTCGATGGCCCCACAGGGCACGACCTCGTCCGCGTTCGGCGACGCCTTGGACTCACAAGTGTTGGCGACGATCGTACCCGACTTTTCACCGAGAAATGTCGCACCGACCTCACAAAGATACTGGCGCCCGAGTTCGCCCTTTCCGACCGAGCAGCCCTCCAAGTGGATCTTCGCACCGTCGATCATGTAGCGAGAGAACTCCATGCCCTGCCCTCGTGCCTCGCGGAGATCTTTGGCCGTATACGCGGCACCGAAATCGTAGAACACCGACCTCGCTTCGTCGCCGGTCGAGCCGTGGCCGATGAAGTTGACCTGCGCGACGAAGCCCCGTCCACTCGCGGGATACGAGGGCAGCACGTCCGTGTTCGGGGGTGCCATGTTTCCGCTGCCGATGGCGGCACGATCGAAGCCAGTCTCGACATCCGCCAAACTGCCCAATCGATATTGAAAATGGGTTTTATGAGCGGCGTAGCGGGCCTCCGAGATCCGCTCCGAACGTCCCTTTTCCTCATTCGGAGCTCGGTCGGCGACGCTGCCGAAAGTGACCCAAGCGCGCGCCAGCTTGGCCGGCCCAGCCTTTCCTCGATCGATCTGTGCCAGCTGAGCGGTCAGCAGCGCGTACACGGCTTGCGCACGTTGCCGCTTTTCTTCTTCGGAGAAGTGACGACGGGCGAGCGCGTCGCGAATTTCGGCAACTTGCCACTTTTCCGACTCGCGAGTAATGCGAACCTCGCATTCGTCGATGCTGATGCCGAGGTCCATCAGCAGGTCGACCATGTCCTCTGCATACAAGTTTGCGCTTGGGATCACGTATTCGTTCGGATAGGGGAAGATCGCTACGACGCCAGGCCGAGGTTGAACCGAACGTTCGACGTGCGCCCGCTCGTGGCGTGAGATTTGAGCACGTCGATCCGCGCACCCATTCCACACATCCGACCGCATGAACATGTTCTCACCAATCGTCGCAGCCGGGCGGCCGACGAGGTCCAACAATTGGTCCGTTGCAGCGCTCACGTGCATCCGCGATGTGCTGGTCGCCAAATCAGCGACCTCGCGATCTCCGGCGTCGAGTGAACGCGCGTGAGCAGCCATGAGGGGTGCGACCCGATCTGCGGACAGTCGACTGAAGCCAGCGTCGCTCGAGGTTGAATGCGAGGTTGAATGCGAGGGTGCGAGCGAGGGGGTCGCGCCGCTCAGCGCTCGCTCCTCGGGGTGGCTGGGCTCAGCGATGAGCACTCGTGGATGAGCCACCTTGCCTGCTCGATCATGGCGAACACCCGCGGGGCGACGAGACAATGGTGCGTACATCCACGTAGGCTAGCTTCGAGGACATCTTCCACAACTCGCCCAAAGTCGAGTTTCATGGGTCGGGTTGGCACGATCGGTCGCACATGGTAGCTTGAACCCGTGCGGGGCCCGACGCTCGCGTTTGCTCTGGGCCTGCTGCTCGGCTGTCCGGTCTCGATGCCCGAACCCGCCCCCGCGGCAGGTTCCCCGATCCCGCTCTGGTTCGACCCTGAACAACCCTTCGCCGTGATCGCCGAGCAGCTCGAGGCGCAGGGTCGGGGCCGCGTCTGGGCGCTCGCCGACGACGGGCTGCGCTTGCCGCTCGCGCTGACCTTCGCGGTCGACGAGGCGCCGCTTCGCCAAGCCAGGGCCTGGGAGCCCGCCTGTCGAACGGCTCGCCGCGTGTTCTCGGACGCCGAACGACGCGACTATCTGCTCGGCGTGCGCAGCTTCGTCGACGAGTGCGCGCCGCTCACCCTCACGTTGCTGGCTGACGAAGGCCTGATCGCACTCTCGATTGGTTGGCCGCTCATCGGCACGATGGCGCGAGCGAGCGACCCGCCGGTGACCTCGCCGATGCTGTGGACCTGTCGCGGCGTTCCGGGCCAAGACATCGTCGAGGGCACCTCGCTCGACTCCCAGACCTTCCGCGAGATCATCCAGCCCGATTGGGTGGCGATGCAGACCTGCTGGCGCGACGACAAGACGCCGAAGCGGAGCGGCGTCATCGTGGAGATCGACGCCAAGGGCAACGTGAGCGCGATTCGACCCGAGTTCGAGAGCTCGGACGCGGGCCGGAGCTGCGCGCTCGAGCTCGCGCGCGACTGGAGCTTCCCGGCCGATCCAGGGCGCGAAGCGACCTGCTTTCGGCTCGACCTCGCCATGCACCTGAGGGCGCTCCACCGCGACCAAGGCTGCACCTGGCTCGCGTTCGACGATCGAGCGCGCACGCCCGAGCTCGACGCCTCGATCGAGGTCGAGCTCGACACCTCGCTCGAGGAGCAGCTGGCCGCGCTGGCCCAGCGCAACCTGTGCCCAGGCACCCATCTCCATGTCTGGGGCGACGCCGATTGGCGCGAGGTGTCCGGGCTGCTGGCCCGCCTGCGTCGGCTCGGCCGCGACCCGGTCTCGTTTCACTTTCGGATCGACTGAGCGATTCGCAGCTCAGCCGATCACGCCGAGCTGCTTGCCGATCTTCGTGAACCCGGCGATCGCCCGATCGATCTGCGCGCTCGAGTGCGCGGCCGAGAGCTGGACGCGGATCCGGGCCTGGCCCTGGGGCACGACCGGGTACGAGAAGCCGATCACGTAGATGCCCTCGCCGAGCAGCGCGTCGGCGAACTGGCCGGCCAAGCGGGCGTCACCGAGCATGATCGGGACGATCGGGGTCTCGCCGGGCTTGAGCTGAAAGCCCGCGGCCGTGATGCCGGTGCGGAACTGCTTGGTGTTGGCCTCGAGCTGGTCGCGCAGCGTGGTCGTGCTGCCGAGCATCTGCACGACCGCGAGCGAGGCCTCGACGATCATCGGCGCGAGCGAGTTGCTGAACAAGTAGGGGCGCGAGCGGTTGCGGAGCAGATCGATGATCGGCTTGCGCCCGGTCGTGAACCCGCCCGAGGCCCCGCCGAGCGCCTTGCCCAAGGTCGAGGTGATCACGTCGATCCGGCCCATCACGCCGTGATGCTCGTGGGTCCCGCGGCCGGTCTTGCCGATGAAGCCGGTCGCGTGGCTGTCGTCGACCATGACCATCGCCTGGTACTTGTCGGCGAGCTCGCAGATCTGCCCGAGCTTGGCGATGTTGCCGTCCATGCTGAACACGCCGTCGGTCGCGATCAGGCGCAGGCGCTTGGCCTGCGTGGCTTGCAGCGCGGCCTCGAGCTCGGCCATGTCGTTGTTCGAATAGCGGTGCCGCTCGGCCTTGCACAGCCGGATGCCGTCGATGATCGAGGCGTGGTTGAGCGCGTCCGAAATGATCGCGTCTTCGGGCCCGAGCAGAGTCTCGAAGAGCCCGCCGTTGGCGTCGAAGCAGGAGCTGTAGAGGATCGTGTCCTCGGTCCCGAGGAAGCTGGCGATCTCGTGCTCGAGCAGCTTGTGGCGGTCCTGCGTGCCGCAGATGAAGCGGACGCTCGACATCCCGTAGCCGCGCTCGTCGAGCGAGCGCTTGGCCGCCGCGATCACCTCGGGGTGGCTCGAGAGGCCGAGGTAATTGTTGGCGCAGAAGTTGAGGAAGTGGTCCTGGCCGACGGTGATCTCGGCGCCCTGCGGCGACGCGATGATGCGCTCGCGCTTGGTCAGGCCGGCTTGCTCGATCTCGGCGAGGATCTGGGCGTAGTGGTCGCGTGCCTGCTCGAACATCGTCGCCGGTTTACCACGACCCGCGCCGGCCTGGCTCGCCCTTCGAAGCGCTCAGTGGGACTCGCCGAGCGCGTCGGCCCGCGTGGCCAGCAGCTCGCGGATCTGCGGGAGCAGCTCGGCGGTCATCGCCTCGAGGTCGTAACGATTCGCCCAGCCCCAGTCGCGCCGCGCGTTGCCGTCGTCGAGCACGGCCGGCCACGAGTCGAGGATCCGCTGCCGCTTGGGGTCGGGCTGGAAGCTGAAGTCGGCGCCCTTGGCCAAGGCGGCCGCGACTTGGTCGGCGATCACCTGGGCCGTCGGCGAGAACGCGGCGATGTTGTAGATGCAGCGGCTCAGCTGCGCGCGCGGGGCCGCCGAGAGCTCGAGCAGCGCTCGGATCCCGTCGGGCATGTACATCAGAGGGATCCGCGTGTCGGGCCGGCAGAAGGCCTCGTAGGCGCCCTTGCGCACGCCGTCGATGTACATGAACACCACGTAGTCACTGCTGCCGCCGCCCGGGATCGAGGCGCTGATCAGACCCGGGAATCGGACCCCGCGGACGTCGAGGCCAAAGCGCGCGAAGTAGTACTCGCCGAGCATCTCGCAGGCGGCCTTGGTCACGCCGTACATCGTCGTCGGGCGCAGGCCCACGTCGTCGCCGACGACCTCGGGCAGGCCTGGGCCGAACACCGCGATCGTGCTGGTGAACATCAGCTGGCGGACGCCGACCTTGCGGCACGCCTCGAGCACGTTGTAGGTGCCGGTCTGGTTGACGCGGTAGGTGAGGTCGGGGTCGACCTCGCCGCGGGCCGACAAGATCGCCGCGAGGTGGAAGATGCGATCGGGCTGGATCCGCTCGAAGGTCGCGCGGACTTGCTCGGCGTCGGCGACATCGAGGTGATGCCAGGGCAAGTCGCTCGGCAGATCGCTGGCGGCGGCCGGGCGCGGCATCAGGTCGCTGCCGTGGACCTCGTCGCCCGCAGCGAGCAACGCACGGATCAAATCGAGGCCTACCTGGCCGCCAGCACCGGTCACGAGGGTTCGCACCGCGGGAGTCTCCCCGAACTGATCCGCGGCCGACAAGGTCCGCAAACATCACGAGCACCCGCGCACGCACATGCACGGCCGCGTCCGAGGCGCGACAAACGAGAGGTAGAGTCCAAGCGAGCATGCGTGGCCTGCTGATGATCTCGAGCGCCTCGGATCTCGCCGATTGTCTCGCGGCGAACGCTCGATTGCGCGAACGGGTCAGCGCCGAGGTCCCGGTCGCGCTGCATGTCGCGAGCTGTCGCGACCCGGGTCGCGTGCCCGCGCGCGGTCGGCCGGAGCTCGCCCTCGACCTGCCCGCCGGGACCTTCATCGTTGGCCTCGCGCTCGCCCACGACTCGGTCCTCCTGCCCACGCCCGCCGAGCGCCTGCTCAACCGCAACGTTCGCGGGCTGCTGCGCGGGCTCGGGGCCCAGTACTTTGGCGGCGAGCACCTGGTGGTCGAGGGGCGACCGGTCGCTTGGGTCGGCTTCGATCGCGACGCCGAGCAGCGCGTGTTGATCGAGGCGAGCGTCGGTGTCGAAGCGGCGATCGCAACCTGGCCGATCAGCGACATGCGTGGCCGGGCTTTTGCGAGCCTGCGCGAAGCGGGCTTCGCCGGATCGGCGGCCGAGCTCGTCGAGCGGATCGTCGCGGGTCACGCTCGCTTTGGCGTGGAGTTCGAGGCGTGCGAGTCATGACTGGCTCGACGCTCGAGCGGCCGAATGGAGCCGAGGCGATCCGAGAGCGGGTCGCCGCGGGGCGCGTCGCGGCCAAGCATGTCTGGGGCATGTTGTTGCTGCGGCCCGGGTAAGCAGCCCGTGGTGCAACGCGTCGAGGCTCCTCGCTTGGTCTTTT
>JAMHUH010001066.1:0-2697 GCA_035904925.1 Nannocystaceae bacterium | reverse complement strand
TGGCGGGATCGATCATGGTTCGTCCACGCGGACTTCGCTGCGCGTGGGCGAGATCCAGTGGTGGGGCGAGGCCGCGACGGAGCCAAAGATGCTCGCCGTCGATGAGGCGCTCGAGCTCGGGGCCGGTGAGGTCGGGCAGCTGACGGTCTACCTCGGGGCTTGGCCGCAGGCGGCGATCGATGCCGGCGAGGTCGATGCGATGGCGGAGAGCTATCGGTTGATCGGGAAGTTCAGCGTCGACGGGGTCGCGAACGAGGTGATCGTGGTGATCAAGCGCGGTCCGGCACGCGGGCCTGGCCCAGCTCGCTGAGCCGGCGGCGAAACCCATCCGACTCGTCCGCGCCGCGCTCGGCGACGCCGACGATCACTCCACCTTCGAGCAGCGCGGCCCGATCGACCAACCCCGCGAGGATGTCGATGTCGTGGCTGGCGAGCAGCACCGCGGCGCCGCGCTTGGCCTCGGCCCGGAGCAGCTCGACGAGCAAGCTCTGGCCGGCGCGATCGAGGGCGGTGAAGGGCTCGTCGAGGATCAGCAGCTCGGGCTCGAGCGCGAGCGCTCGGGCCAGGGCGACCCGCTGGGCCATGCCGCGCGAGAAGGTCTGGACCGGCGAATCGACGACGTGGCCGAGGCCGAGTCGGGTCAGCAGCTCGACGGTGAGCTGGCCCTTGGCGCGACCGGCCAGCTCGACGAAGAGCTCGACGTTCTCGCGCGCGCTGAGCAGCGGATAGATCTGCGGGTGGTGGGCGAGCCAGGCGAGGCGGGCTCGGATGTCGAGGTCGACCTCGCTGCGGGCCTGGCCGCCGAAGCTGCGCGCGCCAGCGTCGGGCTGGCGCAGGCCGACGAGGATCGAGAAGAGCGTGGTCTTGCCGGCCCCGTTGGCGCCGAGCAGCCCGACGATCTCGCCAGCGCGGACCTCGAGGTCGACCCCGCGCAGGACCGCGTTGCGACCGAAGCGACAGGTGATGCCGCGCAGCTCGACGGGCAAGATCGAAGGTTGCGCCGCCATCGGGGGATCACGCGGTCGCGTCGAGCTGGCGATAGATGCGATCGAGGCTGGCCAGCAAGCGCTTGCGCGTGCGGGCCAAGTCGGCCGGCGACTTCGCGTTGGGCTCGTCGAGCGCGACGAGCTCGAGCATCAAGGCGTCGCGCCGAGCGATCAACGCCTCGCGCACGCTGACGCGCGGGCGCAGGGCGAAGGCGACACCCAGCCCGAGCCCGGTCATGCCGAGCAAGATCCACGCGGTCCAGGGCCAGACCCGGCTGCGGATCGGCAGGCCCTCGACGACGATCGCGAGGTCGTTGCCGAGCTGGGCGTGGAAGGGGCAGTGATGCCCGCTGGTCCCGAAGCGATCGCAAAGGCCGGCCTGGAAGCGCTCGGTGCCGAGCCGGTAGATGTCGAGCGGACCGCCGTCGCGGCCGGCGTGGGGGTTGGTCTCGGGCGCGCCCGCGACCCCGTGGGTGACCTTGAGATCGGTCGGCACGGTGACCAGCGAGGCGTCGTCGACCAAGGGGAAGGGGGTCGTCCAAGCGAGGTCGAGCTCGCCGTCGTGCTGCATGCTGACCGCGAAGCTGAGCCGAATTTCGGCGCCGGGCGGGAGCGGACGCGAGAGATCGACCCAGGGCGCCTCGCCATCGTGGGTCAGCCACTCTTCGGCCTCGGGCAAGACTTGAAGCGTGCGCGTGCCCTCGGGGCCGAACATCCGCATGCCACCGGCCGGCCAGAACGCGCGGTCGCCCTCGATGAAGACGGCGATCATGAAGGTGACCGCGGCGTAGTCGTTCTCGCGCCCGATCACGTCGATCTGGATCGCGCTGCGGGCGATCGAGCGATCGGCGGTGGTCTCGAACACGCGCAAGATGACCAGCGCGCCGCTGTCCGAGGGCATCGAGAACCCGCCGCTGGTCCAGGGCGCGTTGCCATATTGGGTCTGGACCTCGGCGAGCATGTCGGCCGCGTCCTCGAACACCAAGATGGCCTCGCCGCGGGCGTTGGTCGTGCCGGTCTCGACCTGCTGATCGCCCGTGACCGCGCTGGCGCTGGCCAGCACGGGTTGGTTGGCGACCGGTCGATCGTCGGCGCCGATCACCATCACGCGGATCTGTCCGCTCGGCAGGGTGCGATCGGCTCGCGGCGGGAACACGACCTGGCGCTCGGGTGCGGCCGCCTGCGGAGCAGGGGCTGCCCCTTCGTTGCGGGTCAGCACGATCGCGTAGCCGCTCTCGCCCAGGCCGAAGCTCTCGGACTCGCGCTTGCCGTCGCCGAGGTCGCCCGAGACGACGATCGTCGCGCCCTCGGGCAGGCGCTTGTCGAGATCGTCGAAGGTCGCGCGGCCCTCGGCGTCGGTGGTCGCGGTCTCGATCATCGGCTCGGCGACGCCGGGCGCGGTGATGGTCAGCGTGATCACGATGCCGGGGATCGCTCCGCCGGCGTCGCCGAGATCGAGCGCGCCGACGATCAAGCTGCCGCGCGGTCGCTCGGGCAAGGGGAAGGGCTTGCCGGGTCGCGGGACGTCACCTTGGCCGCCGTGCGGGGGCGCAGACGCGGGCTCGCCCGTGCCCTTCGCTACCAACATGATCGCCACGCCCATCTGCCCGCTGAGGATGAAGCTCTGCGAGGTCAGGGCTTGGCCCGCGACGGTCGCTCGGACGGTCGCGCTGTGGCCAAAGTGATCGCCCAGGCCCTCGAAGCGAGCTCG
>JAMHUH010001065.1:0-12767 GCA_035904925.1 Nannocystaceae bacterium | reverse complement strand
GACCCTCTTTCCCACCGCAGAGCCTGGTCGTCGAGAACCCAAGCGCCCGCGAAGGACCCACCGAGTCAGCGCCCCGCGAAGGATCATCCGAGTCAGCGTCCGCGAAGGACCCACCGAGTCAGCGCTCGCGAACGACCCACCTACTGCGCCGGCGTCCAAGCGTCGTACTTGGCCGCCGGCTCGGGACCCGCGAACACCTGCAGGGCGACCAGCGGCTCGTCGCCGTTGCGGTAGCTGACCTCGACGCCCGCGGGCATGTAGACGGTGGTGCCGGGCGTGATCGCGTACTCGCGGCCTTCGATCGTCATCGTCCCCTGGCCTTGCAGCACGTGGATGAACTCCTCGGTCGGATCGCGGTGGACTGGGACCGCGCCGCCAGCTTCCATCTCGAGCTTGCCGAGGTAGGCGTTGTGGCCTCGCGCGAGGTGGGTGATCGAAGCCGAGCCGTTGGGAGCGATCGCTCGGGGCGCAGCTTCGAGCGCGATCACTTCGGGCTCGCCCGCGGCGCGCGGGGGCTCGATCGGATCCTCGCGCGCGGGCTTCGAGGCCGAGGTCTGGACGACGACGCTCGCGCAAGCGCCGAGCACGAACATGGCGACGAGGGAGAAGGGGGAAGAGCGCATCACGCCGACACGATCGCGTGGTTCGCAACCCGAGTGGCTCGAGAGATCCAGGCGCGACAATCACGAGCTGCGGACTCGGTAATGTCTCACTCGGCCATCACAGCCGGTGGTGATCGGCGCAGATGATGTGTGAGTTTCGACCTTCGAAATCATGAGGAATCACAGCTTCGAGGCTGAAACACGGGGGTATGGTGCCCAGCACCGATGCGCGTCTCGGCCCAGAGCTTTCCCCTCTTCCTGAGTTGTGTGCTGACCCTCGTGGCGAGCGAGGCCTGGGCGGGCCAGCCCGATGCGCCCGCTGGGGCCGATGAGCTCGATGCGCCCGATCAGACCCCCTTGATCGCCAACGGCCAGCCGGTCGCGAGCTGTGCCTGGCCGACGGCGGTCTCGGTCAGCGGCGGCGGTGGTCTGTGCACGGGCACGTTGATCCACCCCGAGGTCGTGGTCTACGCGGCTCACTGCGGCGCGGGCAACAAGACCATTCGCTTCGGCGAGGACGCGTTCTCGTCGGGGCGCACGGTCCAGCCGCTCTTTTGCATGACCAACCCGGCCTACGCGGGCACCGAGGATCAGGCCCACGACTGGGCGTTCTGTCGGCTGAAGGATCCGGTCACCGATCTGCCGATCACGCCGGCGCTGCACGGCGAGTGCGAGCTGACGATCTTGCAGATCGGTCAAGAGGTCGCGCTGACCGGCTTCGGGCAGACGCTCGCCAACGTCACCGGCGTCAAGAACTGGGGCTTCAGCACGATCGCGGCGGTCAACAAGGCGGCCAACGTCACCGTCGTCGGCACCCAAGGCTCGGCCTCGGTCTGCCCGGGTGACTCGGGTGGTCCGGCCTACGTTCGCTTCCCCGACGGCAGCTGGCGGGCCTACGGGATCGCCTCGACGGTCTCGGGTGGCTGCGGCGGCACGGGCACGCACTCGATCATCTCGGGCGGGATCCCGTGGATCGAAGAGGAGAGCGGCGTCGATGTGACGCCTTGCCACACGCGCGATGGCCAGTGGGCGCCGGGTCCCGACTGCACCGGCTTCAACTCGGCCGAGCCCAACCAGGGCAGCGGCACGTGGACCGACTGGTGCTCGGGCACGCCGGCCTCGGGCGACTCGAGCGTGTGCGGTCCGGCCTGGGATCAGTTCGACGCCGCGTTGCCGCCGAGCGTGGCGATCACCTCGCCGGTCTGGGGCGACATCTTTCCGGTCGGAACCAGCGTCGACGTGCTGATCGACGCGCTCAAGGACCCCGACGGTCCGGCGATCAAGGAGATCCGGCTCGAGATCAACGGCGGCTCGGTCGCGACCGACAGCGCGGATCCTTGGGACTTCGCGGGCGCACAGTTCGTCAACGAGGGCGTCTACGAGCTGGTCGCGGTCGCCGAGGACTGGATGGGCAACGTCGTCGAGTCGAAGCCGGTCAAGATCGGCATCGGCAACGCCGAGGTCCCGCCCGAGCCCGAGGACACCACGGGCGGCGACACGGGGACCGAGGGCGACTCCAGCGGAGGCACCAGCGACTCGGGGGGCGACAGCGCGGACGAGGTCGGGGCCGACGGCAGCGGAGGCGACGGCTCGAGCGGCTCGGGCTGCGCGATCCCGAGTGACGAGTCGGGCGGCTGGGGCTTGCTCGCGCTCGGCGGCCTCCTGCTGCTGCGTCGCCGGCGAAGCTGAACGCTGCCATCGGACCCTCGGACTTCTCTCGCGCTTCGGACTTCGATCATGCTTCACGACCGCTTCTCCCGTCCTGCACTGCTCGCGTTGCCCTTGCTGCTGATCCCCGCGCTCGCGCTGGCCGGCGGCGAGCTCGAGCTCGAGGCGCCGGTCCAAAAACCGAAGATCTGGGGCGGGTCCGACACGATGCCCTGCGCCTGGCCCTCGGTCGTCTCGGTCGTCGGCGGCGGCTCGCTGTGCAGCGCGACGTTGATCCACCCCAAGGTCGTGCTCTACGCGGCCCACTGCGGGGCGACGGACAAGTCGGTTCACTTCGGCGACAGCGACAACTCGGGCAAGACCGAGCAGGTCGAGTACTGCAAGGTCAACCCGTCGTACACGGGCCAGAGCCAGAGCAACGACTGGGCCTACTGCGTGCTGCAAGAGGAGGTGACCGAGGTCCCCTTCACGCCGGTCGGCTACGGCTGCGAGGTCGATCAGTACGCCCACAACGGGGCCGACATCGCGATCGTCGGGTTCGGCAACAACACGGGCGACGTCGGGGCCGGGCGCAAGCGCTGGGCCTTCACCAAGATGTCCCAGCTGACCGCCTCGACCTTCAACGTCGGCGGCGGCGGGCTGCCGACGATCTGCTCGGGCGACTCGGGCGGGCCCACCTTCATCCGCTACCCCGACGGCAGCTGGCACCACTACGGCATCGCGTCGACCAAGTTCGACGACACCTGCTCGCAAGCCGCCGGCACGCACTCGCGCTCGCACAACGCGGCCAAGTGGGTCGAGAACGACTCGGGCATCGACGTGACCGTCTGCCACGACAACGACGGGACCTGGAACCCCACCTATCTGTGCGGTGGCTTCTTCAATGGCGAGCCCGCGCTCTCGTATGGGTCTTGGTACACCTGGTGCGAGGACGCGACCGAGAGCGGGTGGAGCAGCACCTGCGGCGTCGACTATGGGACCAACGCCGAGTCGAACGCGCCCGAGCTCGAGATCGTCGTGCCCATGCAAGGCGAGAGCTTCGTCGGCTCGCCGACCGTCCTCGACATCGAGATCGCGGTCGCCGACGAGAGCGGGTTTTGGGACGTGCAGATCGAGATCGAGGGCATGCTGCAGTCCAAGGTGATCTCGAACGCCGACCCGACGATCTTCTCCGGCGTGCAGTTCCCCGTCGGCGAGTACACGCTGGTCGCCCACGGGGTCGACTTTTGGGGCAACGAGGCCGTGTCCGCGCCCGTGACCTTCTCGGTCGTCGACGACCAGCCCAGCGACTCGGGCGAGAGCACCAGCGACTCGGGGACCAGCACCGCGGGTGGCTCCGAGAGCAGCGATGGCGCGGATGGACTGGGGACGAGCGAGGGCGGTGGGCTCGACGAGGTCGGCGACGCGGGACTCGCGGACGCCAGCGCAGACTGCAATTGCCAAAGCACGGGATCGAGCGGCCAGTGGGCGTGGAGCGGGCTCGCGGGGCTGGGCCTGCTGGGCCTGCGAAGGCGTCGGCGTTGATTGGAGCGACGACCCTGACGTTGGTGTCGTGGTCGTCCTCACCCCCATGCTGGAGTCGCGATCCGCAAACCAGCGAGCAAGTGGAGACCGGGTCAGGATCGACTAGCATCGTCGCCCGTCGATGGCCGACCCGTCCGTCCACTTGCTGAGTCCGCTGGCTCGCGACCCCGCCGCTCGCTCGTCGCCGACCGAGGGTCCGGTTTGGGATCGAGTCTTCGACCTGCTCAGCGCGGCGATCGGCGGCGTGATGTTGGTGCTCGTGCTCGCGACCTTTCGCGACTACGGCATCACCTGGGACGAGACCTGGCACATGACCTACGGCCAGCACGTCATCGCCTGGTACGGGTCGGGCTTCGTCGACGAGGGCGCGATGACCTACCGCGCCGACTATCTCTACGGCGGCAGCTTCGATGGGCTCGGCTACCTCGCCCGGCAGATCTCGCCGATGGGTTCGTACCCGACCGTGCACCTGTTTGGCGCGCTGGTCGGCTGCTTCGGGTTGCTCGGCACGTGGAAGCTCGGCCGACTCCTCGGCGGCGCGCTCGGGGGCTTCCTGAGCTTGCTGCTGCTCGTGCTGACCCCGGTCTGGTACGGGCACATGTTCAACAACCCGAAGGATCTGCCCTTCGCGGTCGGCTACGTCTGGGCGCTCTACACCTTGATCCGGGTGTTTCGTTGCTTGCCCGCGGTGCCCAAGATCGAGTGGTTCAAGCTCTCGATCGCGCTCGGCGTGGCGATGAGCGTGCGGATCGCCGGGCTGCTGACGGTCTGCTACCTGTTCATGATCTTGTTCTTGTGGGGCTGGACGCGGGCGCGCGAGCACCATGACCTGCGCCTCCTGCCTCGCTACGCCTGGAAGCTCGCGCCCGGCTACGTGCTCGCGCTCGCCGGCAGCTGGGCGCTGATGCTGGTGTTCTGGCCCTGGGCCCAGCTCGAGCCGCTGCGCCGACCGCTGATCGCCCTCGCCCGAATGTCGGCGTTCAATCTGCACGAGCGCAACATGCCCTTCGGCGAGGACCGTCGGGTCTCGACCCTGACCCCGCCGCCCGACTACCTGCTGCGCTACTTCGGCTTCAAGCTGCCCGAGCTGACCCTGGTCCTGGTCCTGGTCGCCCTGATCGCGTTCGTGGTCCGCTTGGTCCGGCTGCGCCGTCGGTCCAAGCCGCATCGGCGCGCGCTGGTCGGGGGGCCCGGGAGCGAGACCGGGGTCGAGCTGCAAGCCGGGTTCATGCTCGAGCGCCAGCGCTTGGCGGTCGGCGGGCTGCTGGCCTTCGCGATCTTGTTCCCGCCGCTCTACGCGATCATCAAGCGCTCGCCCCTCTACGACGGTCTGCGCCACTTCTTGTTCTTGGTCCCGGCGCTGACGGTGATCGCCGGCGTGACCACGGCGACGATCCTGCGCTGGGTCGCGGCGCGCTCGCGTGTGGCCAGCGCAGGCATGGCGACTCTGGTCGTCGCGTGGTCGGTGCGAATGCTGCTGGTGATGATCGCCATCCATCCGCACCAGTATCTTTGGTTCAACCAGGTCATCGGTGGCCTGCCCGGGGCGTTCTTGCGCTACGACACCGACTACTACGGCAACACCTACAAAGAGGGCTACGCGAGCCTGCGCGAGCACCTGTGGGAGACCGAGCGCGAGCGCTTCCTCGAGGCGCCCTACAGCGTCGGCGC
The DNA here is from genome assembly GCA_035904925.1 of Nannocystaceae bacterium. Taxonomy (GTDB): domain Bacteria; phylum Myxococcota_A; class Polyangia; order Nannocystales; family Nannocystaceae; genus Plesiocystis. The sequence goes on along the minus strand of JAMHUH010001065.1, from coordinate 7,302 downwards.
CTGCATGCCGGACTTCGTCGCGGACCAGTACCTCGGCGCGAACTTCTTGCGACGGCGCAAGGGTGGCAAGGGCGACTTCTGGCTCGGCTACACGCGCAACAACTGCTACTTGCAGAACGAGGCCGCGCCCGAGTTCCTGCAGGTCGAGCGCGAGGGCACCTTGTTGTTGCTGGTCCGCGATCTTCGAGGGCTCCCGCCGCGGCCGGGGCGAACCCAGCCGAGCAAGCCGAAGTCGAAGCCGACAAAGCCGGCGAAGAAGCCGGCGGTCAAGCCGACACAGCCGGGGAAGAAGCCGGCGGTCAAGCCGACGGGTCCGGCAGGCAAGCCGACCAAGGCGCTGGGCAAGTCGACCAAGCCGAGCAGCGCGGATCCGACCGGCATGCCCAGCTCCGCGGCCGTCGACCAGTTGGGGCCGAGCGAATGAGCAAGCGAGCGAACATGCGAGCCGAGCCGAAGCCAGACGCGAGCAAGTTGCAGGACCGACCAGGCTGGTCGTCGTTGATCGCGGCGGCCCACCAGCTGCACGCGGCCGAGCTCTTGATCGGCGACCCGATCGGCGAGCCGAGCTTGGCCCGGGTTCACCTGCGCGAGTTTTGGTCGCGCGCCCACGCCTCGGCGCTGGCGGCCGGGCAGACCCAGAGCGAGGAGCTCGAGGCATGGTTGGGCTCGGCCGAGCTGCCCGGGCTCTCGAGCGCTCGCCGGACTCGCTGCGTGGCCCACTGGGCGAGCCTCGGCGACGCCGAAGCCGAGCTGACTCGCTCGGCCCTGCGGACCCACGCCAAGGACGCGCGAGCGCTGCTCGGCGCGCTCGAGCCGATCGTCGGCGGCATCCCCTTGAAGCAGCGACGTTGGCGGATCAGCGCGGGGATCGTGAGCGCCCTGCTGATCTTCGCGCCTGCGTTCATCTACCAGATGGCGACCAAGGCGATCCCGGGCGCCGGCCCCTGGCATGGCGCCTACTTCCCCGACAGCGAGCTCGAGAGCGACCCGATCTTGCGCCGCGACCTCGATGTCGACTTCGACTTCGGCGTGCATGGGCCGATGGACGAGATCCCGCCCGACAAATTTTCGATCCGCTGGGACACCTGCTTGGTGCTCGATCAGGATCGCGAGGCGATCTTCCAGATCCACGCGAACGACGGGGCCCGCTTCTACGTCGACGGCGAGCTGATCATCGACGCCTGGGAGCGGGCCACGCGTGGCTTTGGCAGCGGGGCGGTGTCGCTCGAGGCCGGCGTCCATCACCTGCGCGCCGAGATGTTCGAGAGCCTCGGCGCCTCGTCGGCCGTGCTGGTCGGCTCGCTCGACGGCGGCGTGCCCAAGTCGATCCCCTATCAGCTCCTGGTCTACCCCGGCGACGACTTCGACGAAGCCGATCCTTGCGCCGCGGCGCGTTGAGCCATGGCCAGCGCGCGCGATGGCCTGCAGCGTCGACTCTACGCGTGGCGTCACCTGGCCGCGGCGCTGGTCTTGCTGGTCTGCGCGCTGCTGCTCCATGCCAGCGAGCGCGGCCGAACGATCACCGCCGACGAGTCGCTGCACCTGATCCGCGGCCAAGCCTTTTGGTGGACCGGGAGCGCTCGGCTGAGCATCGCGCATCCGCCCTTGGCCAACGCGATCACCAGCTTGCCCTTCGCGCTCGCCGGCGAAGACCCCTGGGATCCGATCGCCGCCGCCGACCCAGCGCAAGCCGAGGAGGTCCCGACCAAGGCCGAGGCGATGCGGGCCTTGTCGGGCTGGTCGGTCGGCAACCCGCTGCCGATGACGAAGGAGTACTTTCGCCACGACTTCATCCAAGCCAAGATCGAGCTGGGCATCGCGCGGCACGTGATGATGCTGTGGACGCTGGTGTTCGCGGCCTCGCTCTACGTCTGGTGCGAGCGGCGTTGGGGCTTCGCGACCGGCCTCCTGGCGCTGATTCTGGTCACGCTGCACCCGACCTTGCTGGCCCACGGCCGCTTGGTCACGACCGACTTGCCCGCGGCCGCGACCACCTTTTGGGGCTTGATGGCCCTGATCGCCTGGGTCGAGCGGCCGAGCTGGCTGCGTCTGCTGGCGTTCGCGCCGGCTGCCAGCGCGATGGTCTTGGTCAAGCACAGCGGGCCGATCTACGTGCTGGTGTTCGCCGCGATCCTGCTGGTCTTCGCCTGGCGCGGCGGCGGAGGCTTTCGTGATCCGATCCGCTGGCGTCGCGTGAGCACGACCTTCGCTCAGCTCGTGGTCGCGGCGCTCGTGGTCGGGTTCGCGCTCGCGGCCGCCTATCGCTTCGATCGCGTCGGCTTGCGGGTCGACGAGCTGCTCGCGCTGCCCGAGCCGCAGCATTGGATCGCCCGCCGCCGCGACGGCAACGTCCTCGACGCCTCGCTCTTGCGCTTCTTGCCCGACTGGCTGCGCTTGCCCTTCCCCTACACCTGGTTGGTCGGCGTCGCCTCGGTCGGCGAGCAGAACGAGCTCGGCCACGGCCGCTACTTCTTGGGCATGTATGGCCGAGCTTGGCACCCGCTCTACTTCCCGATCATGTTGTTCGCCAAGAGCCCGACCGGCCTGCTCGCGCTGCTCGGCCTCGGCGGCGTGATCGGCTGGAGGTGGCGGCGGACCCTGACGATCGGGACCCGCGTGCTCTTGGCCTTCATGCTCGTCACCCTGGCGCTGAGCTGCTTTTCGCGGATCAACATCGGGGTCCGCCACGCGCTGCCGCTGGTCCCGATCATGATCGTGTTCGCAGCCCGAGCGGGCGCGCTGGTCTGGACGCAGGTCGAGGCCCGCCCCGCGTGGCTACGCACCCGCGCGCGCGCGCGTGGGTTCGTCGTCGCTTGCGTGCTCGGCAACGCGATCGGGGCCGCGTGGACCTTCCCGACCTGGCTCGGCGACTTCAACCTCTTGGTCGGCGGGCCGACCGGCGGTCACTTCATCAGCGTCGTCGGCGAGGATTGGGGCCAGGACCTCGACGATCTCGCGCTGGCGCTCGAGCGCGAGGGCGTGACCAAGATCCGCTACTACACGACCTTCTACTCGCGCCAAGAGGAGCTCGAGGCCGCGGGCATTCGGGTCGTCCGGCTGCGCTGCAACAAGCCACGCGAGGGCCCCGAGCCGATCGTCATCCACCGAGCCGACTGGGTCCGCCAGCGCTCGGGCTGCTTCGAATGGATGGGCGACGCGGAGCCCGACTTGGTCGTGAACCATCACATGCTGGTGTTCCTCGATCCGCCCAAGGTCCCGCTCGAGCTGGTCGAGCCGGTCGAGGCCAAGCCCGAACCTGGGCCCGGCTTGGCTCGACCTCGACCTGCAGCCGACGACGACGCGACCGACGCGACCGACGAGGGCGACGACGAGCGCGGATGAGCGGCGGTCGTCGGGATCGCCGACGAGCGCGGCGCTGGTTGCGGGATCTCGCGCTGGCGACCCGACGCGATCCTCGATCCTGCCCATCCGAGCAGCCGAGCGAGACCCGGATCCCTCAAAATCCGTGCCAAAGCTCATCTCGTAGGCGTCCAGCCGCCTGGACACCCCGGGACCCGGGTGGCATCCTTCCGCGCCCAGCCACCCAGGCTGGGTCTTCTATCTTAACCGACTGACTTACCAACCATGCACCCCAACCAACCGAGTCGGCCGCTCGCGGCCGATCAGACCTTCGAGGCGACAGTGCTCGCTGAGCTGCCCCAGCAGCTGTTTCGCCTCGACAGCCCCGACGGAAACCTCGTCGCGGGCCCATCGGAGGAGTCCAAGCGACTCGGGGTGAAGTATCGGACGGGGCAACGTGTGCTGGCTCGACGAGCCAGCCTCGATCCGGGTCGCGGCGTCATCCTCGGACCTGCCTGAGCAGGGCGAGTGCCGGCGACTACAGAGAACGGTTCATGAAAGTTCGAGCAAGCGTCAAGAAGATCTGTGACAAGTGCAAGGTGGTCCGGCGACGTGGAGTCATCCGGATCATTTGCGACAACCCCAAGCACAAGCAGAGGCAGGGCTGACATGGCACGTATTGCCGGAGTCGATCTGCCCCGTAACAAGCGAGTCGAAATCGCGCTGACCTACATCTATGGGGTCGGCACGACGTCGTCGCGCGAGATCCTCGACAAGGCTGGGGTCGGTCGGTCGATTCGAACCGACGACCTCAACGACGAGCAACTCAGCGCCATCCGTCGCGTGATCGAGTCGGACTACAAGGTCGAGGGTGACCTCCGCCGCGAAGTCCAGACCAAGATCAAGCGCCTGATGGATCTCGGCTGCTACCGAGGCCTCCGTCACCGCCGTGGTCTGCCTGTTCGCGGTCAACGGACCCACACCAACGCGCGTACCCGCAAGGGCCCCAAGCGGGGCCAGGTCGCGATGAAGAAGAAGGCATGAGCCATGGCGAATCCGCGCGGTAAGAAGAAAGCTCGCAAGAACGTCCCGACCGGTGTCGTGCACATCCGGTCGACCTTCAACAACACTCTCGTGACGGTCACCGACGTCAACGGCAACACGATTGCCTGGGCATCGGCGGGCGTGCGAGGGTTCCGAGGCTCACGCAAGTCGACGCCTTTCGCCGCTCAGCTGGCCGCCGATCAGGCTGCCAAGTCGGCGCAGGACCACGGCATGCAGAGCGTGGCGATCCGGATCAGTGGTCCGGGGGCCGGGCGCGAGTCTGCGCTTCGGGCCATCCAGGGCGCAGGTCTGCGCGTCACGTCCATCAAGGACATCACTCCGATTCCTCATAACGGCTGCCGCCCGCCCAAGCGGCGGAGGGTCTGACCCATGGCACGCTACATCGGACCGGTCTGTCGCTTGTGCCGACGCGAGGACCAAAAACTCTTCCTCAAGGGTGACCGCTGCTTCAGTGAGAAGTGCGGCTACGAGCGCCGGCAGTATCCGCCGGGTCAGCATGGCCAAGGTCGCCGTCGTCGCCCGAGCGACTACGGCCACCAGCTGCGCGAGAAGCAGAAGGTCAAGCGCATGTACGGGCTGCTCGAGAAGCAGTTCCGCGGCTACTACTTCAAGGCTGCCCGCATGAAGGGCATCACCGGCGAGAACCTGCTCAGCTTGCTCGAGCGCCGACTCGACAACGTCGCGGTTCGCTGCGGCTTTGCCTCGAGCCACGCCGAGGCCCGCCAGCTGGTGCGCCACGGTCACTTCAAGATCAACGGCAAGAAGGTCAACATCCCGAGCTACCTCGTCCGCGAGGGCGACGAGATCGTGGTGCGCGACAAGAGCAAGAAGATCGAGAAGATCGGCGACGCGCTGGCCAAGCTGGACCGTTCGCCGCTGCCCACGTGGATCGAGATCGACCGCGACAACTTCCGCAGCAAGATCAAGGCGCTCCCGCAGCGCACGGATATCGCCGCGGACATCGACGAGCAACTCATCGTCGAGCTCTACAACAAGTGAAGCTGGGAGGGATCGCATGCAGGACTACAACACGATTGCCCGCAACTGGCGCGACCTGATTCGACCCAAGAAGCTCGACGTCGAGGGCGAATCTTTCAACGAGAGCTACGGCAAGTTCGCTTGCGAGCCACTCGAGCGCGGCTATGGCATCACGCTCGGCAACAGCCTTCGACGGGTGTTGCTGAGCAGCTTGCAAGGCGCTGCCATCACCACCGTTCGGATCGAAGGGGCGCTCCACGAGTTCACCTCGATCCCCGGGGTGGTCGACGACGTCACCGACATCATCCTCAACATCAAGGCGCTGCGCCTGCGGATGGATGATTCGAACCCGCGGACCTTGTTGATCGACAAGACCGGCGAGGGCCCGCTGACGGCCGGGGACATCCAGGCGCCGACCGGCGTCCATGTCCTCGACCCCAACCAGCACATCGCCACGCTCAGCAAGGGCGGGCGGCTGCACATGGAGATGACCTGTGCGATGGGCCGCGGTTACTTCACCGCGGACCAGAACAAGACCGAGGGCATGCCGATCGGCGTGATCCCGATCGACTCCTTGTTCTCGCCCATCCGCAAGGTCAACTACCGGGTGACCAACGCCCGCGTCGGTCACCAGACCGACTACGACCGCCTCATCATCGAGGTCTGGACCGACGGTTCGGTCAAGCCCGACGACGCGGTCGCCTACTCGGCCAAGATCCTCAAGGAGCAGCTGTCGATCTTCATCAACCACGAGGAGATGGAGGAGACCGCGATCCCGAGCCAGAGCGAGGCTGACAAGCTGAACGACGTGCTCTGGCGCTCGGTCGACGAACTCGAGCTCTCGGTTCGTTCGGCCAACTGCTTGCAGAACGCCAACATCCACTACATCGGCGACCTCGTGCAGCGCACGGAGGCCGAGATGCTCAAGACCAAGAACTTCGGGCGCAAGTCCCTCAAAGAGATCAAGGAAATCCTTGCTCAAATGGGGCTCTCGCTCGGCATGAAGATCGAAGGCTGGCAGGGTCCGCCCCCCCAGCGCGAGGAATGAGGCTCCACCATGCGCCATCAGAAATCGGGCCGTAAGTTCGGCCGCAACTCCCCGCATCGCAAGGCGATGTTCCGCAACATGGTGACCTCCCTGCTCGAGCATGGGCGGATCACCACGACCTTGGCCAAGGCCAAGGAGCTGCGCGGCAAGGCCGAAAAGACGATCACCATCGGGCTCCGCCTCGGTGATCTGCTCGACAAGCCCAAGGACCAGCGCACCCCCGACGAGCAGGCTCGGGTCGTTCATGCCATGCGCGAGGCCGGCAAGATGATCCGCGACAAGGACACCTTGCATCGGCTCTTCTCGGACATCGCTCCGCTCTTCCGCACGCGCCCGGGTGGCTACACCCGGGTGATCCGGCTCGGGCAGCGACGTGCGGGCGATGCCGCCGAAATGGCGATCATCGAGCTCGTCGAGCGGCCGAAGGCTGCTTCTGCGGCGGCGCCGGTCGTCGAGGGCTGAGAGGTCGCGTTCGCTTGAAGAGGCGCTCGTCTTTGACGGGCGCCTCTTTTTTGTCTTCGGATCCGGATCGGATCCGGATCGGATCCTTCGCGGATGTTTGTGCTCCCGAAGTGGGGGGCTTCACGGGGAATATCGCCGCCCCACGCTCGGCTGCCCCACTTGTACTCGGACGCCAATGTCCGCCTCGGAGGGACGCCGACATTCCCCGCCGCCCGAGTTCGCGGGTCCTCGCGCCGCCGCGGGGAGGGTCGGAGCTCGGGGCGAGGCGCTTGGGATCGGGAGAGTGGTTCGTGGGCGTTTCGGAGTTGAGTGGGGGGTCGGAGATCGGGGCGAGGCGCTTGGGATCGGGGAGAGGGAGAGTGGTTCGTGGGCGTTTCGGAGTTGAGTGGGGAGTCGGGGAGCGGGGCGAGGCGCTGGGGATCGGGGAGAGGGAGAGGGGTTCGTGGGCG
>JAMHUH010001064.1:0-1994 GCA_035904925.1 Nannocystaceae bacterium | reverse complement strand
GAGAATCCGATTGGAGTGGCGATCATCGCGGTGACATAGCTGGGTGTCCCGCTGATGGTGTTGAACATCTCGGCGACCATCGTGTTGTGGTTGACGACCACCGAGTCGAGCGACGACACCAGCACCGAGCTCGCGTAGCCGCCGGGCCAAGACCACGAGAGGTGAATGTGGTTGCCGCTGAGCAACACGCGACCGTCGGGTACGGGCTCGCTGGTCGAGTCGACGATGACGGGGGTCGAAATGGTGCCGACCCCATAGTCGACCTCCGTCGAGGTCGCGAAGTCGAGGATCTCGACGCAGGCACCTTGGGCCGGCAAATTCAAAGCAATGGCCGCGGCCTCGAAACGAAGGGTCGAGTTGGCGATCTCGTTGCCCTCGACGGGGTCGCCGAGCGAGCGCAGCGAGTTCTCGGTCACCACGATCGGCCCGAACCCCCGCCGGACCCACAAAGCCTTGCCGGTCCGCTGGCTGACCTCGTTGTGGTGGACTCGCAGCGCCGTCGTGCTCGAGCCGAACTCGACGTCGGGCCGCGGGACGACGACGTTCGGGATGGCGTCGACGAAGGTGTGACCGCGGACCCCGATCGCCTCGTTCACGCAGATCCCCCCGCGGCAACCCTTGGCGCTGACGACGGTCTCGGCCGGGGATTGGGTGCCGTTGTCGACGATTCGATTGTCCTCGACGGACAGGTCCTGCGCACCGATCACCGCGACTCCACAAATGGGGATCTCGTAGCCCGAGCCATTGTCGCAGATGACGTTCTCGCGGATCGTCGTGCTGATGCAGCCGGCGAGCGCGACCCCGCCGAGCGCGAACACCTGAGTCGTGAAATTACCGAGGGCGAGGCCAGTGATGCTCGCGTTGTCGCGAACGTGGTTGGAGTGGATCTCGGCCGCGATCACGACGGTGGTGATGGGGACGCCCGCGCGACCGGGTGGCACGAAGACGGTCGAGATGCCCGAGAGCCTCATGCCGCGAATGTCATTGTCACGAATGCGGAGATCCGTGACCGCGCCCAAAGTCGTCCACACCTCGTCGCCGACCAGGGCTCCGGTGGGCGCACCGCTGACGGGCACCCAGGCGAGCGTGTTCGTCAGCGCTTCGCCCAGCCCGCGCTCGGCCGCGGCCCAGATCGTCGCGAGGTCGAGCTCGAGCGACGCTGGCGGCGGCTCGATGGCCAGGAGGTGGCCCAGCGTGATGCCGTTGCCCCAGCCGTTGCGGATCACGTTGCGCACGAGCTCGACGTCGCGCGACTGGCTGAGCACGTGAATGCCGCCCATCGCCGCGCGCGAGCCGAGCTCGGCCTCGCCGACCTGCACCCAATTTCGGTGGAGGCGCAGGCGGGTGCCACCGACGACCAGCGCAGGCGTGTAGTTGAGCACGTTTTCCACGTCGACGCGGCAATCGAGGATCGAGAGGTCATCGCAGCCGAGCGCGCGCAGGGCCGCTTGGGGCGACGCATACGAGGTGCCGACGAGGGCAAAGCCGGTCGGGGCGAATTCGACTCGGGCGACCTCGACCGATTGCGAATCACGAATGTCGAGCCCGACCGACGCGAAGCCGGCGATGGCGAGGTTCGCGACGACGACATTGGTGCAGTTGTCGAGGGTGAGCAGCGGCGGGCCAGCGGTGTCGATCTCGGGTTGCGGCACGACTGGGCTGGCGTTGGCGAGCACCGACCTCGGGCCGCAGCCGACGATCTCGACGTTGGCGCGGTCGCTGAGCGTGGCGCCGCCGTCATGGTTGCCGGGCAGCAGGCAGATTCGCCCACCTGCGAGCGGCAGCAGGGCGATCGCCTCGGACAGCGAATCGACTTGGCCGTGGCTCACGACGCCGTCCCCCACCGTGATGGTGCAGCAGCCGCGCTGACACAGCGGCTGAAGTCGACGCCGCACGTCTCGAATCGAAGGGGCAGCCGGCGGAATGTCGCCCAACACGCCCGTCGGCTCTTGCCAGCGAACGATCGCGAGCGGGGCATAAAAATGCCGGGTGCC
>JAMHUH010001063.1:0-4657 GCA_035904925.1 Nannocystaceae bacterium | reverse complement strand
CTCCTCTCCTCCCCATCTTCTCGGAGCCTCCTCGATCGATCGTTTTCGAGGGCCAGCGCGCCCGAAGAGGAGGCTTCACGGGGAATATCGCCGCCCCACGCTCGGCTCCCCCACTTGTACTCGAACGCCAATGTCCGCCTCGGAGGGACGCCGACATTCCCCGCCGCCCGAGTTCGCAGACGTCTGCGCCGCCCCAAAAAGACACTGAAGATTCGCCGCGCAACTCCATTTCAATTGAGCATCACGACTATCCGACTGCCCGCAATGACAAGCTCGCATTGTCTGTTGGAGGCGGCACGAATGCATGCAAACTCGGGCGGCGGGGAATATTGGCGTCCCACCCGAGCGGACATTGGCGTTCGAGTACAAGTGGGGGAGCGGAGCGGTGGGGCGTCAATATTCCCCGTGAAGCCCCCACTTCGGGAGCACGAGCATCCGCGCAGGATCTCTCGCGCGATCCTCCAGCGATTCCGAATCAAACACCACGATTGCCCAAAATGACAAGCTCGCATTATCTATTGGAGGCGGCACGAAAACCCGCAAACTCGGGCGGCGGGGAATGTTGGCGTCCCGCACGAGCATCCGCGCAGGATCTCCCGCGCAATCCTCCAACGGAAAGCCCACGAATCAAAGCTCATACTTGTGCACATAAAAAAACGCCGCCACCCCAACGACCATCCCAGCCAAGAGCACCGCCGTCCCCCCAAAAGGTATCGCCAGCGCCCCCCCAACCGCCCCTGCGACGATCGACGCCGTGATCTTCGCCGACTCCGTCGGCAGCATCGGCACATGCGTCTCGCCCATCGGCGCCCGACGCTTCAACGCTCGGCGCGGCTTGGCCCGCTTGGCCTGGCCTTCGAGCCGCGCGACCAATTCCTGCCTCGCGCGCTCGACCTGCGCGAGCAGAGCGTCGAGCTGGGGGCTCTCGCGCGCGTGGGTCTGGCCGAGATCCTTGGGCAGGTCGAGGTCGACGACCGCGACGAAGCCAGTCTCGTCGACGAGCCGCTGCTCGAGCAGCACGCCGTTGCAGACCAGCGTCAGCATGCCCTGGACCGGCTGCTTGCACATGCCCGCGAGGCCGATCGCGTAGCCGGATTCGTCGACGATGTCGACGGTACCGCAGCCACGCAGCTCGGAAGGATCGCCGACCAGATGGAAGAGCGCCGTTCGAATGCCGACGCCGATCCGCTCGCCACAAAAGTCGATCTCGGTCGCCGAGAGGCGACATTGGCGATCGACCAGCGCTCGCTCCTCGTCGAAGCCTCCGCGCCGATCGACCCGGACGCGCGTGCCTGGCTTCGCCCCAGCGATCGCCTCGACCTGGCCGAGCGCGTGCTCGGGCGTGATCGTCAGCCGATGGCCCGCGCCCGCGTCGTCGACCGACTCGAGGATCATGCTGCGAGCTTCGAGCCGAAGCAGGGCGACGGCCGCGAGCGCGAGCTGCTGGATCGCCCGATGCCTCGTGCGCCGCTCGAGCGGATCGCCAGCCCGCGGCTCGCTGAGCACGTGGGTGAAGAGTTGCTCGAGCTCGTGGCGGTCGAGCACGAGCGCGCCGAGCTCGACCACGAGGTCACCCCGATCGAGCTCGATCGCCGCCGGCGCAGCGCCGCTGAGCACCGCAGCCTCGACCACCCGCAACACCCAGGCGTGCGCGTCGGCGAGCTGGCGCTCGCGCAGCTTGGCCAAGGCCTGCGCGGCGTCGAGCGAGAATTCGCCGTCGTCGACCAGCTCACCGCCGCTGGCCAGATCGGCGATCAGCGAGCGCGCAACATGGTCGGGTCGATCTTCAGGCATCCGGGCTCCTCATCGCTTCATCCGTCGCGCTCGCACACCACGTCGACCAAGACCATCTGATCGCCGCTGCGGGCGGCTTCGATCGCCCGACGCAGGGCCGCGTCGAGCTCGCTGGCGCGCTCGACTCGAATGCCGATCCCACCCGCCGCCTCGGCGACCGCCGCGAAGTCCACCGCCGCCGTGAAGTCGCACAGCGCGAAGCGATCGCGCGTGACCGCCTCGCCCTGCGGATGCGAGCCGCGGGTGCTCTTCTTGATCGTGCTCCAAGCCTGGTCGTCGAACACGATCACGACGATCGGCAGGCGCTCGGCCGCGGCGACGTAGTGGGCGCTCAAGGGCGCGTTGAAGTAGTAGGCGCCGTCGCCGACGGTCGCGACGATCGTGCGCTCGGGCGCGGCGAGCTTGGCCCCGAGCGCGGCCCCGAGCGCCCAGCCGAGCCCGCTCGCGACCGAGTTCTCGAACCACGAGTCGCTACAGCGGCGCGGGACCTGCCAAGGATCGAGGTCGTACTCGTTGACGATCACGACCTCGTCGTCGACGACCTGGCCGATCGTCCACGAGAGCTTGGCCTTGCTGATTCGATCGTCGCTGTCTGGCGCGCGGGCGGCCGCGCGGGCGGCCGTGAAGCGCCGCTCGTGCTCGAGCGCCAGCGCGGCCGAGCGCGCCTCGGCGGCCCCATCAGAGGCCGTCTCGGCGACTGCATCGGCCAGCGCCCGCAGGGTCGCGCTCGGATCCCCGGCCAGGCTCAGGTCGCTGGGAAAGCCGCGCATCGGCAGGTCGCCGAAGAGCGGATCGACGCCGATCGCGATCACGCGCGGCGGGCTGGCCAGCCGCGTCTGGGTCGGGATCCAGGGGACCGGGCACTCGATCGCAATCACGAGATCGGCGGCTTCGATGTCGGCCGCGGGATCGAAGCCGAGGTGGTGCGGGTGCTCGGTCGGGAAGTTGAAGAAGTTGCGCTTGCCGTGCTCGATCACGCCGATGCCCGCGAGCTGCGAGAGCCGGACCAGCGCCTCGGGCCCGCCGACGTAGCGACCCAGATCGGCGGTGACGATGATCGGGTGCTTGGCCTCGGCCAACCAGCGGGCCGCACACGCGAGCGCGCTCGGCTCGGGCACGCTCGCGCGGCTCGGGGTCTGACGCGCGCGGGTCGAGAGCTCGATCGCGGGGTTGAGCTCGCAGAGCGGCTCTTTGGGCAAGGTCAGGTAGACCGGACCGGCCGGGTGCGACTGCGCGATCGCGAGCGATCGCTCGACCACGTGCTCGAGCGCGTGGCCGCTGCGCAGCTCGTAGTCCCACTTGGTGAACTCGCGAAAGTAGCCGCCCTGATCGAAGGTGTCCTGGCCCCACTGCACGAAGTTGCTGCGCGCGCCCGGCCGACCCTGCTCGTACCAAGGCGTGTGGCCAGCCATGACCAGCAGCGGCACGCGAGCCCGACGAGCGTTGATGATGCCCATGCCCATGCTGGCCGTACCGACCCCGACATGGCCCATCGCGGCTTGCGGGCGGTGGGAGACCAGCGCGTGGCCGTGGGCCAACGAGATGACGGTGTTCTCGTGCGGGCACGCGACCACGCGCAGGTCGAAGCCGGGCTCGTCGCCAAGCTTGGCCAGCGCGTCGATGATCGGCGTGAAGTCGGTGCCCGAATTCGACGCGAGCAGCTCGACGCCGTGATGGTCGAGCAAGCGCAAGAGCTGCTCGGCGCTGGTCCCCGCCGGCAGCGTGAACGACTCGGCGGGCGCGGGCGCGAGCCGATCGTCGCCGCCCCCACGAGCGCTGCGCAGCAGGCCCCGAAGCGCGCGCGTGAACTCGGCTGGGACGTCGAGGTTGGAGAAGTGCGAGGCGCTCGGCAGCTCGACCAAGCGCGCGCAGCCGACCGCCTCGGCGATCGCGGCCAGCAGCGAGGTCGGCGTGACCGGATCGAGCGCGCCGCCGATCAGCAGCATCGGCAGATCGAGATCACGCAGCAGCGCCCGATGATCGGCGGCCAACATCTCGCGCCAGCAGGCCTGGTACATGGCCGGCTCCTTGGCGCTCTCGACCGCGATCCCAGCCTCGACGAGCGCCCGATCGGTGGTCGGCGCGAACAGGTTGGGCAGGCTCATGCGCGAGAACTCGGGCACGCTCATCGCGGCCATCTGCTCGGTGAACCAGGCCAAGCGACCCGCGGCCTCGGGCTGAAACGCCCAGGTGTTGGCCAGCGTCAGCGAGCGGACCTTGGCGCGGTGGCGAGCCGCGAGCTCGAGCGCGACCACGCCACCCATCGAGAGCCCGACCACGTGCGCGCGGGCGTAGCCACGCGCCTCGATCGCCGCCGCGACGTCGTCCGCGAACGCGGCCATCGAGACCTCGGCCGCGGGCCGAACCAGGTCGAGCGCCAGCGTCTCGTAGTCGCTGGCCAAGGCCTCGACCTGCGGCCGCCAGAAGCTCGAGTCGCCGCCGACCGCCGGCAAGAACACGACCAGATCACGATCGCGGCTCATGCTCGCGCCTCGTCGGTACGGGCCACCACGTCCTGCGTACGAGCCAGGATCGCCAGCGGCCCGCCGCCGAGCGGTCCGTGGTGCTCGGCCCGGGTCGACACATAGATCCGGGTGTCGCCGAGCGTCGCCGCGATCACCGAAGCGAGCACGCAGCGAGAGTAACGCGTATCGCTGATGTCGTCGTCGCCGAGCATGGTGTGCCGGCGGCCGCGGATCGTGCCGCGAGGATCGGCCTCGGACTTGGCGAACACGCCGACCAAGGGGTTCGCCCGGGGATCGAGGGGCAGCGCGAGCGCGAGCTTGGCCGCGACCGCGCGCACGCCCTCGACGTCGAGGATGTCGCGCAGGATGCCGTGCTCGATCACCAAGTCCCCGGACCA
>JAMHUH010001062.1:0-6080 GCA_035904925.1 Nannocystaceae bacterium | reverse complement strand
CCGCGCGCCTTCGAACTCGATTGCTGGCTCCGTCCTCCACAGGGACTGTGAGATTCGATGTCTCTTCGAAGCGACGCTCGAGTTCGCGTGCTGCCGATCCGTGCTCCCGCGCTTTCTGGTGGTGACGGCGAGGACCGTCGAGGTCAAAGGCGGGCGGGGGGAAAGAGGGTCGCTCCGAGGCGAGTCGAGCCCCTGGCTTCTGTGCGAGAGCACCACGATCGCCAGAAGCGTTCCAACCAGGGAGAGAGCACCCGCAATTCGAAGGGCGACGTGTTTGAGCCCGAGCGGGCGACCCTCTTTCCCACCGCAGAGCCTGGTTGTCGAAGACACGATCGTCCGCGCAGGATCCACCGAGTCAGCGTCCGCGAAGGATCCACACTCAGCGCGGCTCGATCGGCGCAGGCTCGACCGGCTCGGTCCGCACCGGCTTGCCAAGCTGCTCCTCCGCGTCGATGACGACCCGAACCAAGCGCTTGACCACGTTGACTCGCCGCAAGGTCGCGGGGTCCTTGAGGTCGTAGAGCACCTTGGGATCGCGGATCGCTCGGCCCAAAGAGCCCGAGCGCTGGTCGATCGCGACCATGACCTCGCCGAGCACCGCGTCGATGTCGGCCAGCGCTTCCCTGCCCGCGCCGATCGTCTCCTTGGTGCCGTCGACGACCCGGCTGACGTTTCGCTCGAGCTGCTCGTCGTGCATGACCACGCCGACCAAGCTGCGATTGTCGGGCGCCTGGATCTGCGTGCTCAGCTTGTCGACCGCGTCGATCGCCTTCTCGACGTCGGCGATGGTCCGCTTGGCGTCGCGCTCGATGTCGTCGTATTGGTCCTTCGCGCCGCTGATCGCCGCCCGAGCGTCGCGCAGGGTCTTGCTCATCTCGCCGCGGGTGTCGGGGTCGTTGAGGACCGCGCCGACCAAGCCCTGCGCGCCGCTGACTTGGGCTTGGATCGCGCTGACGTTGTCCTTGAGCGCCTGGAGGTTGGCCTTGGACTGCTTGTCCTCGAGCACGTCGGTGAGCGCCGACACGCCGACCAGGCCGCGCTCGATGTCGTCGCTGATCCGCTCGAACTGGTCCTTGAGCGTCAAGAGATCCTCGGTCAGCGAGGACTCGGTCTGGAGCCGGTCGCCCGGCCCGACCGAGACCGAGCTGGTCCCGACGCTGATGTTGATCAGCGGATCTCCGAGCACGCCGTTGGTGACCACGCTCGCCCGGCTGTCGAGCTTGATGTACTGGAGCGAGTCTTCGTCGATCTCCATCTTGACCCGCAGCCGTTGGGTGTCGCGGTCGATGCTCACGCACCAGCCCGCCGGGCCGTACCAGCGGACCTCGCGGTAGCGGTGACGAAAGGCCTTGGTCACGCAGACTTGATCGAGCGGGCAGCTGCCGGGCCCGCCGTCGCAGCCCGAGTAGTCCTTGGCGTTGCCGGAGTAGGCCTCGAGCTCGGCGCACTCGCCCATGCGCGGGTCGATCGGGTCGGTCGGGGCGCAGAACATCCACGGCTCGCAGTCGTTCGTGCGGCCGCCCGAGCGGCCGAGGTCTTCGGTCTGCGGGTTGCAAGGGTAGTCTTCGGTCACGAATTCGACGTCGACGACCTTGCCGATCTTGTTGCCCGCGAGCTGGACCGCGCTGGCCCGGCTGATCCCGCTGGCCTTGCGGAAGTCGGCGACCAGCGTGGTCTTGGTCGTCAGCAAGCCCTCGGTGATCACGATCAAGAGCATCGACGCGACCATCAGACCGCCGAACGCGATCACGAACACCGCGACCAGCGAGTTGACCCGACGCTGCTGTTCGCGGGTCGCCATCGCTCGCTAGTCGCGGGGGCGCGACTCGGTCGACGCCGTGTCGGGCCGGGCCGAGGAGGCGGCTTCGTCTTGCTCGATCACGAAGCGGACCAATTTTTTGACCACGTTGACGCGCTCGATGTTGCCGAGCAGCTTGACCAGATCGTCGTAGGCCTTGGGATCCTTGAGCAGCTTGCCGATCGTGCCCTCGCCGGCCGTGACCGAGTGGCGAACCTCGGCGACGACGACCTGGAGATCGTCGAGCGCCTCGCGGGCCGAGCCGACCGCGTCGGCGGCGTTGCTGACCGCTCGCGCCGCGTCCTCGCCCAGCTGCGGGTCGTGCAAGGCCCGAGCAATCACCGACTTGTTGTTGGGATCGTCGAGGTCCTCGAGCACGTCGTTGACGTTGGCCGCGACCTTGGACACGTTGCGCAGCGCGGGACCTGCCTGGGTGTTGACCGTGGTCAGGGTCTCGTCGAGCTGGCCGGCCGAGTGGCGGACGCTCCTGAGCGTGTGGCCGAACTCGTCCTTGTACTCGGGGTCGTTGAAGAGCGCGCCGATCAGCCCGTCGCCGTCTTTGACCTGACGCGAGATCTCGTTGGCGTTGGCGAGCAGGCCCTGGAGGTCGCGCTTGGTGTTCTCGTTGTTGAGCGACGAGAAGAGGCCCGAGATGCCGGCCAAGCTGGTGTCGACCTTGTCGATGATCCCGCCGATCTGGTCCTTGAAGCCGCTGAGGTCCTCCATCAGCGAGGTCTGCGACTGGATTCGGTCGCCCGCGCCGACCAGCAGCTCGCTGGTTCCGACGGTGATGTTGATCAGCTGATCGCCCAGCACGCCGTTGGACGCGACCGTCGCACGACTGTCCGCCCGGATGTACTGGAGCTTGTCGGCGTCGATTCGCATCGTGACCTCGACCCGCCGATGCTCGGTCTCGTAAGGCACGCACACGCCCTCGGCTCCGGCCCAGCGGACCCGCTTGTAGCGCTGGCGAAACTCTCGGCTGACGCACTTCTCGTTGTCGCCGCAGGAGCTGTCGTCGGCGCAGCCCTCGTAGGCTCGCGGGTCGCCGATGTAGTCCTCGAGCTCGGCACACAGGCCGCCTGTCTCGGACACGGCGCAAAAGAGCGAGGGGTCGCAGTCGTCGGTCCGGGTGGTCCCGAAGCGGCCGAGATCCTCGGTGATCGGGTTGCACTCGTAGGTCGGGGCGATGAAGGTGACGTCCTCGACCACGCCGATCTCCTTGCCGGCGAGCTGAACCTTCGACGCCTTGGTCAAGCCCGAGACCGTGCGGAAGTGCGAGCGGATCGTGGTCTTCTCGGTCAGCACGCCCTCGCTGATCGCGATCAAGAAGAGCGAGGCCAGCAGCAAGGTGCCGAGCGCGATCACGAACATGCCGACCACGAAGTTGGTCCGGGCTTCGTCGCGGCGCCGACTCATCGAGTGGTCCGCCCCTCGATGAAGTCGCGGACGACGGGATCCTCGATCTTGCGAAATTCATCGACCTCGGCCACGTAGGGGAAGCGCTGGTCGTAGAGCATCGCCACTCGGTCGGCCACGTACCACGCCGTGGTCATGTCGTGGGTGACGACGATGCTGGTCACGCCGAGTTCGTGCTGGAGCTTGCGGATCATCCGGGCGATTCGGTTGCAGTTGCTGGGATCGAGGCCCGTGGTCGGTTCGTCGTAGAGGATAACCTCCGGCCGCAGAGCGATCGAGCGGGCCAGCGCGACCCGTTTGCGCATGCCCCCCGAGAGCGAGGCGGGCATTTGTTCCATGATGCCGTGGTGGGTGTCTGGGCTCAGGCCGACCAGGGTCAGGCTCTCGCGGGCCCGCTCGCGGATCTCCTCGTCGCCCATGTCGGTGTGCTCGCGCAGGGCGTAGCCGACGTTGCGCTCGATCGACATCGAGTCGAACAAGGCGCCGCCCTGAAACACCATCGACACCCGCATCCGAACCTCGCGCAGCTGCTTGGCGTTCATCTCGGTCACGTCGGCGCCGTAGTAGAACACCTTGCCAGCCTCGGGTCGGAGCAGGCCGATCATCAGCTTGAGACAGACGCTCTTGCCTTGGCCCGAGCCCCCGATGATCGTCAGGGTCTCGCCGAGCTTCACGTCGAGGCACAGGTCGCGATAGACGACGTTCTCGCCGAAGGCCTTGTCGACGTGGTCGAACTCGATGATGACCTCGCCGCGGGCTCGCTCGACCCCATGAAACTCGCCGATCGTCGTCCCGAGCGCCTGGCGGACGCCGGGCGCCGCGGGCTTCAGCGCGGTTTCGGTCTGCTTGGTCATCCGATCGGCATGAAGATGGTGGTCAGCGCGAAGTCGGCGAGCAAGACCGAGACCGAGACCGCGATCACGGTCTCGGTCGTCGACTGCCCGACCGCCTCGGTCCCGAACTTGGTCGAGAAGCCCTGGTAGCAGCCGACCAGCCCGGCGAGCCCGCCAAACACCAGCGCCTTGGTCTGGCTCATGACGTAGTGCATGGGCTCGAGCTCGTCGATGTAGGTGGCGTAGAAGTAGCCGGCCGGGACGTCGCAGACCGTGTCCGAGATGATCATGCCGCCGACCATGGCGATGACGTTGCCCAAGGCGACCAGCAGCGGCATCGCGATCGTGGCGGCGATCAGCCGCGGCCAAACCAATTTTTTGATTGGATCGGCGCCCAAGGCCGCGATCGCGTCGATCTGCTCGGTGACCTTCATCGAGCCGAGCTCGGCGGTCATGCCGGTGGCCATCTTGGTCCCGACGGTGACGGCCAGCAGGGTCGGGACCAGCTCGCGGACCAAGGCGAGCGAGGTCACGTAACCGATCGCGCTCTTGGCCCCGAAGTCGGTCAGCGCCTCGCCGAACTGCCAGGCCAAGATCATGCCGACGAAGATCGACATCAAGGTCGTGAGCGGCAGCGAGCGAATGCCGAGCTGGAGCAGCTGGTAGGAGATGTCGAAGAGCCCGAGCGGTCGTCGGGGGCCGCGGAAGACCGCCTGGCCGAACATCACCGCCATCCCGCCGGTCCACTTGACCATCGAGGTGATGTTGTCGCCGAAGCCCGTGATCAGCTCGCGGATCAGCGCGCCGAGGCTCTGGCCGTTCGCGTCCGGGGCGGGCGCAGGCGCGGGCGCGGGCGCAGGAGCGGGCGCGGGGGTGGGCTGCTCGGGCGTGGTCATGGCGAGCTAGCGAATCGGGAACGTGAAGCCTTCGATGACCTGGTCGAACGCGGCGAGGTGCTGCTCGAAGGCCCGAGGCACCGCGATGTAGGTGAGGTCGAAGAGGCAGCCGTTCTTCTTGACCACGACGTATTCGATCATCACGTCGCCGCCGTCGAGGTTGGCCTCCACGGTCGTGCGCAGGGCCTCACGCTGGGCGAGCGTGATGTAATACTGCTTCTTGCGCATCGCCGGCCGGCCTTGGCCGTCGAGCTCGCCGGTCGGCTCCTCGACGATCTTCCAGCTCCTGTAGTCGATCCGCTGGTGATCGGTGAAGTCCTCGAGGTCGCTGTCGCCGTGGTTCTCGCACTCGCTGTGGACCTGGATCACGGCCGGATCGCTGGCGTGTTGCCACGCGACTTGGGTGCCCTTCTCGATCAAGGGCTCCCAGGTGCGACCCGGCGAGCCGACTCGGAAGGTCGCTTGCTTGTCGCCGCCCTTCCACGCGGGCTGCCACTGCTTGACGTAGAGATCGCCGCCCTTCCAAGTCTGGCAGCCCGCGAGCGCCAGACCTGTGAGGGCCGCGAGGGCCACGAGGACTCGCCGATGCGGAGCGCGGCTGCGCTGGGGGTCGGGTCGCACGGATGGCGGAGTCTAACAGCGTTGGCCACGGACGGCTCGCGCACCGAGCGGCAACCTCGACGATCACGACCAAGTCGACGGCAAGGCCCAGCACGGGCCCCTCCACGGCAAAGGCCACCGAGTGGCGGGCCGCTCGGCAGCGCGATCGCCCTGGTCGATGTGGGAATCCGCCATGTCGCCCGGAGAGTCGATCGCCGAGGTGGGCCACGCTACCCTCGCGCCCATGCGCTGGTTCGCGTCGCTCGGTCTTGGCTCGCTCGCGTTGCTCGCTTGTCATCACGCAGGGCCGAGCGAGACCCTCGCGACGGCCGAGATCCATGATCCGCCGGCTGCCGACACGCCGACCGAGCTCGGCCCGAGCGAGCCCGGCTTGTTGGAGATCTCGGTCGCCTCGTGTGCGATCGCCTCCGGGGGTCGAGTCTGGTGCCGCGACAGCGAATTGCTCGACAATGATGCGGGCTGGCTGGCCGAGCTGGGCGAGGTCGATCGGCTCTGGCTGGCCGAAGAGACGGT
>JAMHUH010001061.1:0-19120 GCA_035904925.1 Nannocystaceae bacterium | reverse complement strand
ACCCGCTGGCGGTGGTGATGCTCGGGGCCTCGTGCGTGGACCTCTACGGCGGGGCGCAGCCGTGGGAGGGGGTGGGGGTGGTCGCGGGGCGGCGCGCGGTGGGGCCTGCGCTGTGCTGGGTCGGCGAGCTTGAGGGCGACCCCGAGGACGAGGACGGGCTGTGGGCGGCCGAGGGGTCGCGCGTGGCGCTGAGGGTAGGGGGGGGGCCTGGGCTCGCGCTCGTGGCGGGGTCGTAGAACAGCGTCTCGGTCGCGAGCGCCGGCATCTCGTCGGCCGGGCACGCGGGCCAGAAGTCGGCGTCGAGCGTGCCATCGACACAATCGTAGGCTTCGGGCAGCGACTGCTGCATCAGGTCGAGGTATGGACGGAGAAGCTCGCCCTCGGGCGTGGGTGAGCAGCCGAACGACAATGTCCACACCCACTTTGTTCACCAGATTTAAAATGCCACATTGAAGAATGTTGGCGTGGGTACACTCGATCGCAATCTTGGGTGGGAACATTGCGAATCGAGCTCGTGCGCGAGCGAGCGCTCGCTCCCTACTCAACAGGTCGGCGCGACGAAGCTGCCCTCGAGCTCGGGGCCGCCGAGGCCCGGGTCGGGGCTGCCGGTGCCGAAGCCGTGCAGCACACCCGTGACACAGCCCTCGCCGACATCGGTGAGCTCGAGCTGACCGACGAGGTTGGCCTGGTCGCCGAAGTTGTCGTGGGAGCCCGCGTCGCCCTGATCGGCGACGAACATCGTCCATTGCAGCTCGGGATGACTGGCCAGGTCGATCACGCCAGCGACCGCCAATTCGGGCGGGAGCACGATCGTGACGATCCAACCGCTGCTCTCGCAGTCGTCGCTCGGCGCGACCTGGTCGGCCCGGGCGCCGCATTCCAGCCCCCACGAGGTCAAGGTCAGCGTCAAGCTGCCTTGCTCGAACTCGGCGCCGGCGCTGACGATCGCCGACTCACTCGGCGTCGCACTCGGCACGCAGCTGGCCGTGTTCTCGGGGGTCAGGTTCGAGGGCCCGTCGATGCACTCGGGGACGTCGCAAGCGAGCGAGAACACGCCGCCGAGCAGCCTTCGCCACGCGCTCATGGCTCGCACCTCGGGGCCTGAAAGCCGCCGTCGAAGGGTCCGCCATGGCTGGCCAAGCCGACGACTCGGCCGGTCACGCACTCGTCGCTGATGGTGTAGAGCTCGAGCGTGGCCTTGCCGAGGATTCCTCCGCCGCCGGTGTTGCGCGTGGTCGGGGTTTCGAATTCCATGTACAGGGGGCCGAGCTCCTGGCTGCCGAGGACCACATTCTGGGCCGGGATCCCGAGCGTCAGCCCGTACTCGCCCTCGCTCGAACAGTAGGAGTTTTGCACCGCCGTCTCGCCACATGCGAGCGCCCGGGTCGACATCGTCAGCGTCAGCCCGCCGAAGCGATCGCTGGCATGGCCGACGCTCAACCCCGCGATCGGCTCGACGCCGGGCGGCAGCGCGGGGCAAGCCGCGAGGCTCTCGGGGTCTTGGTTGCCCTCGCCATCGGGCGGGGGGTCGCAGTCGCAGGCCAAGCCGACGCAGGCCAAGCCGACGCAAGCGAGCGTGATGAGGTGGGTGCGCGAGGTGTTCACGAGCAAACCAGCCTCGGGCCCGAGCAGAGTTTCCCAGGCGAAAATTCGTAATCCGGCAGGAAACTCTGCGTTCGCCCGAGGATGATCGCCCTGGATCCCCTCGTGTTCTTGGCGCTCACGCTCATCGCCCTGTTCGGGTCGCCGCAGACGACGGTCGAGCTGCGCGTGACCTCGGTCGACGAGGGCCAGGCCAAGCTGCTCGAGCAGGCCCTGCTGCGCGAGCTCGGTGAGCGCCTGCTCGAGGACGGCTATCGGGTCGTGCCGGTCGGGCGCTCGGCGAACGTGCGGGTGTGGATTCACGTGGGCAGCGAGGGGGCGACCATCGACATGGTCGACACCCGCGACCCGAGCGAGTCGCATCGGACCGAGATCGTGGCCGCAGGCGAGCGCGAGCTGGTCAGCCTCGAGATTCAGCAGCTGACTTCGGCCCTGATCGCCGAGGTCCCGGCGAGCGAGGCCCTGGCCACGGACGCGGTCGCGCTCGATCTCGGCGGCAGCGCCCGCGACCCCGAGCTGCGCGAGCGCCTGCAGAGCGGCTTGCTCGCGCGAGGCTTCGCGCTGACCCGCCGCGCGAGCGAGGGCGATCGTCGGCTCTGCGTCGAGAGCTCGGACTTTGGCGCGACGCGAGTTCGGGTCGTGGCGGGCAGCCAGAGCTGCGCCGCGCCGAGCTCGACCGAGCTCGAGGTCGCGCAGGGCCCCTCGTTCGAGATCACGAGCGAGATGGTGATCGACGAGGCCGCTGCGGCGCTCGAGACCTGGGCCGAGTCGGCGAGCTCGGTCGAGCCGGCGAGCTCGGCCGTGCCGGCGAGCACGGTCGAGCCGGCGCTCGAGACCGACGAGGGCGTGGAGACGAGCTTGCCGGGGCCCGAGGCGTCCGAGTGGGCCGAGCCTGGCGATCTCGGCCGGCGAGCGTGGAGCGTGACGCCGAGCCTGCACGGTGGCCTGCTCGCGCGCTCGGGCGGACCGGATGAATGGATCGGCTTTGGGCTTCGCGTCGGTCGCCAGCGAGGGCTGGGCGCGGGTCTCGAGCTCGGCGTCGTGCCTTCGAAGGCGGTCGAGCTGCGGGTGATCGAGACCATGCCGACGGCGCTCTTCGACTATCGCGTCGCGCTGCGCGAGCGAGGCTTGGTGGCGCTCGGCTTGTTCGGCGGCCTCCACCTGCACAGCTACGTTCAGGCAGGCGCGACCGGGCAGCGCGACACTCGAGTCGGGGCGAGCGTCGGGACCACCGCGCGGGTCGCCTACCTCGCGCGCCGCGGGCCCTTGCTCTTCGCCGGGGTCCGAGCGGGCTGGTCCGGGGGTGGCTGGGTTCATCTTCACCAGGGCTCGCCCAGCTGGCAGCGCTCGGCGCTGCTGGTCGGATTCGAGGTCGGCGCGGGCTGGGACTTCGCCTGGAGGGCTCGACGATGAACGATCGAATCGAGCGCGACGCGAGCCTGATCGAGGCCGAGGCGCGGCGCGAGCCTGATCTCGGCGCCCAGATCGATCGCCTCTACCGTCAGCATCATCGCGCGGTCTTTCGACTCGCGCTTCGCTATGGACTCGGCGACGAGGCCTGGGCCGAGGACATCATGCAGGACGTGTTCATCACCTTGTTCGACGAGCTGGCCACGCTCGACGACCACCAGCGCCTCGAAGGCTGGCTCTACCGCGTGACGACCAATCGCTGTCTTCGCAAGCTCAGGCGCGAGCAGTTCATGCAGCGGCCGCTGGTTCGCTGGTTGCTGGCTGGCGAGGCGAGCGGCTCGCTCGAGCAGCAGGTGTTCGCGCGTCACGAGCTCGAGCGAACCCGGCGAGCGCTGGCCGAGCTGCCCGCGCGCGAGCGGGTCGTCGTCGGCATGTGTCACCTCGACGGCAAGTCGCAGCGCGAGGTCTGCGAGGTGCTCGGGCTCTCGAAGGGCTACGTGTCGAAGCTGCTCGCGCGCGGGCTCGCGACGCTCGAGGAGGCGCTCGATGGTTGACCGAGCCCCGCGCGACGTGATCGCTCGGATCCAGGCGCTCGATCGGGCCTTGGCCGGTCGGAGTCCCTCGCACGAGGCGAACGAGCGCGTTCGTCAGCAGCTCGCGCGCAAGTCGGCGACGGTCCAGGTCCAGGCTCGGACACGTGCGTGGCCGATGCTCGCGTTCGTGGCTGGGGCGGCCTGGATGGCCTTGGCGCCCGCGTTGACGCGCTCGCCGGAGCCCGAGGCGGCGACGATCACCGCTCGCTGTGCCTCGCTCGGTCCGGGCGTCCAGACGCTCGATGCGGGCGCCTGCGTGGCGGTCGAGGGCGTCGAGATCGACGTGCGGGCGACCGCGACGATCGAGGGCCATCGTGACCGGATCGAGGTCGTCGAGGGCGAGGTCGTGTTCGAGGTCGAGTCGCGCGAGGATCACCCGCTGCACGTGATCGCGGGTGCGACCGACATCGAGGTCGTCGGCACGCGCTTCGTCGTGCGTCAGCACGAGGGCGTCGGCTCGGTCACCTTGCTCGAGGGGCGAGTGCGGGTGCGGATCGGCGCGGGCGAGCCCCTCACGATCGATCAGGGCCAGCGGCTCGATTGGCCGGCGGAGCTCGTCGAAGCCGATGAAAAAGCAGACGAAGCCGCAGACGAACAAGCAGCGCCGGAGCCCGCGAGGGAGCTCGGCAAGGCGCCTGCTCGACCCTCGCGTGCACGCGATCGCGGCCTCGCGCGCCTGCTCGAGCAGGTCGCTGGCCTGCGTCGCGCCGGCGAATTTCAGGCCGCCCTCGATCACTTGCGCCGCGCCGATCCCCGCGGTTGGACCCGCCGCTCGCGGCAGCTGGTCTCGTACGAGATCGGCACCCTGCTCGAGCGCCAGCTCGATGACACGGACGCAGCCTGCGAGCATTGGGCCGCCCATCGAGCCGAATTCCCCGGCGGGCGCTACGACGCGATCGTCGAGCGGGCGCTCGAGCGACTGGGCTGCGCAGCTCGCTGAGCCGCTCGGATCCCGAGAGCCGCAGCCTGTGCGCTGCGACGCGAGGTCGCACGCCTCGCGCGGCCGAGCGCGCGACTCATGGTGCTTCGACATGGGACTTCATCAGCACAGCAAGGCCGGTCGGCGCGCCTGGTTCGGTCGGTGTGGCGGGCTCGCGCTCCTCGGTGGGAGCGTCGCGGGCTGCAAAGCACCGCTCGAGCCCTCCTCGAGCGCCAACGATCCGCGGGCCTGGACCGACGAGCGCGCTGCGATGCGATGGATGCGGGAAGAGGAGAAGCTCGCCCGCGACGTCTACCTCGAGCTCGGCGCCCGCTGGCCAGAGATCCATCAATTCCAAAACATCGCCAGCTCCGAGCAGCGCCACATGGACGCCATGCGCTCGCTCCTGGCGGCCGCCCACGAGCAGGACCCGGTCGAGGACGAGAGCGTCGGGGTATTCGAGCAACCCGAGCTGGCCGAGCTCTACGCCGCGCTGGTCGACGCGGGCCGGACCTCTGCGCTCGCGGCTCTGGAGGTCGGCGCAGAGATCGAGGAGATCGATATCGCCGACCTCGATCGCGCGCTGGCCCTGACCGATGATCCGCGCGCAAAGACAATCTACGGCCAGCTTCGCTACGGCTCGTGCAACCACCTGCAGGCCTTCTTGCGCGGCTTGAGTCGACGCGGCCACGAGTACACGCCCAAGCACCTCGACGAGCAAACCTTCGCCGCTGCGCTCGCGCAGGCCCACGGCGGACGTGGGCACGGGCCAGGACACGGACAGGGGCAGGGACGACGCTAGCCTCGCCCTCTTCTCTCTCGATCTTTTCCGGCCGTTCCCTCTCTCTCCACGTTCTCGAGATCCATCCTCGCGTTCGATTGGCTCCCGCACTTCGACGTCTTTCACTGCTCCCAGCGAACCGAGACGATCGAGGAGCGGGGGACGCAGTGGGGGCGCATCGGTTCGAATGTGGAGCCGCCCAAGCGGTGCGTTGGCCGAACCGAGCGATACCCAGCGGCGGAAGACTCGAACCGGTGTGCCCCCACGGAGGCACCCACAGGCTCGACATCGTGACCAGGACGTCCGCGAAAGATCGAGAGAGCGTCCGCGAAAGATCTCGAAAGCGTTCGCGAAGGACCGAAGAATCAAAAATATCCGCGAACCAAAAATCTCAAGCCGGAAAGAACTCGGCCGGCGTCCACTTGCCATCGACCGGCATGGGCGCCCCGCCCTCGATGACCTCGCCCGGAGCTCCTGCGCCGACTCGATCGCGCTCGACCATGCTCATCAGCCCGAGCGTGCAGAGGTGTCGCGCGGCTGCGGCCGCGCTCGGGTAGCCGAGCACGCGGGCGTCGTAGCTGCGCAGCGTGCCGCCGCTGGGGTCGCGGACCAAGTGGATGAACACGCCGCCGACGCGCTCGCGCACCGGCAGCTCGCTGGCCAGGGTTGCGACGTCGTCGGCGTAGCTGGCTCGCACGCCCAGGTGGGCCAAGGTCGCCCGGAGGCTGGCGTCGCGGAGGCGGCCGGCACAGATGTCGGCGAAGAGGCAGTAGATCAGCGGGTCGCGCTCGGCGTCGTCGCCGAACAGGTAGACGCGAGTTTGCGGCGGGAAGGCCCGGGCGAGCAGCAGCAGGGCCGAGAGCTTGAACGCGGTGTGCTCGCGCAGGCTGTCGAAGTGGCGGCGGCGAAAGACCTCGAGCTGGTCTTTGTAGAGGATCCCGTCGAACTCGATCCCGTCGAGCAGCATCTTGCGCTCGATCGACTTGCGAATGAAGGGCGGGCTGGCGGTGATGAAATAGAGCGGGCGATGCTCGCGGCCGGTCGGGCCGTCGCGCAGGCCGTGCAGCAAGGCGGTCGCGCCCGGCATCGCGTGCTTGTCGACCGCGAATTCGAAGGGGATCTTGAGCATCCCCTTCAGCTGCGAGAAGCGAGTGTCGAGCCAGGTCTTGTCGATGTCCCAGACGTAGGCCGGGCCGGCGTAGTCGGCGGGCAAGGTCCGGTGGAGCTTGCGGACGAGCGGGAAGGGGGCTCGGATGACCTCGACCTCGGCGACCTCGCGCTCGTCGTCGTTCACGCGCGGCCTCGCGGGCCGAAGGAGCTCGGCGACTGGCTCTGGGCTTGAAAGAGCGAGGGATCGATGTCGTCTTGGGCGGCGCCGCTCATCAGCTCACGCAGGGCCAAGCGGGGATCGAGCTGCTCGTGGACGACCTTGTAGACGCCGTGGATCAGCGGCGAGCGCAGGCCGAGCGTGTTGGTCAGCTGGTGGGCGATCTTGGCCGCCTTGACGCCCTCGGCGACCATGCCGAGCGCGGCGATGGCCTGGTCGAGCGTGTCGCCGCGGGCGAGTGCGGCCCCGACTCGGTTGTTGCGGCTGAGCGGGCTGGCGCAGGTGACCATGAGGTCGCCGATGCCCGCGACGCCAGAGAAGGTCATGGGATCAGCCCCGAGCGCGACGCCGAGTCGGGCGATCTCGGACAGCCCGCGGGTGATCAGCAGGCTCTTGGCGTTCTCGCCCAGCTGCATCTCGGTCGCCATGCCGGCCGCGATCGCGATGATGTTCTTGAGCGTGCCGGCGAGCTCGACCCCGACCACGTCGACGTTGCCGTAGACGCGCATCTGCTTGCTGCGCAGCAGCTCGGTCGCGCGCTGGATGACCCGGGGAAAACGCGAGGCGAGCACGGTCCCGGCCGGCTTGCCCTCGCAGATCTCGCGGGCGATGTTGGGCCCCGAGAGCACGCCGTGTTGGCGCATGCAGGTCTCCTCGAGGATGAGCTCGGACATCCGCTTGTGGCTGTCGAGCTCGAGCCCCTTGGTCCCATGCACGGCCATCTGCTGCGGCTTCACGAGCGGGCCGAGGTCGGCGCAGACCGGGCGAAAGCCCTGCGAGGGGATGATGATGAACATCATGTCGACCTCGCGGACCGCCTGCTCGAGATCGTCGGTCGCTCGGACCAAGGGCGAGAGCGGGAGCCCAGCCAGGTAGCGCGAGTTGGTGTGGTCCTCGTTGATCTCGCGGCAGAGCTCGGCCGAGCGGGCCCAGAGCCAGACCGGGAAGCCGTTGATGGCGATCAGGTTGGCGACGGTGGTGCCCCAGTTGCCCGCGCCGAGCACCGCGACCTTGGGTTGATCAGGCATGTCCGGCTCCTTGCTGGCCGCGCTCGTGGACCAGCGTCGGGGCCCCGCGCAGGCCGTACCCGTCGAGGCGATTGCGATAATAGAAGAGCAGCTTGGCGTCGCCGACGTGGAGGCGAATGCCGCGTCGCTCGACCACCGGGCGATGGTGGTAGGTGCCGAAGTTGCGCAGCGCGGCCCGGACGAACTCGCCGATCTCGGCGTCGGCGACGGTGTCGCTCAGCCGGATGCGATCGGCCTTGGCCCACTCGCGCAGCTCGGTGAGCACTTGGGCGAGCTCGTCCTCGACCTCGGGCAGGGCCAGGCTCTGCTCGTTGCCGATCGATCCGAGCAGGCGGTAGAGGTCGAGCTCGGGCCGGCGGCGGCGGAGCAGCTCGAAGCAGGCGAAGGCGAGCACGTGGGTCGAGTGGATCACGTTCTCGCGCCGGTACTCGGCCAGGATTCGGCGCTCGAGCTCGCGGGTGTACTCGGCGTCGCGGATCGGATCTTCGACCAGCTTGCCCTCGACCTCGAGGTAGCCGGCGGGATCGATCGGGCGGCCGCGCGGGTCGAGCGAGACGCCCTCGTCGTCGACCGGGTTGCCGAGGCTGTCGAGCGGCTGGCCGAAGCGAATGTGGATGTCGAGGTCGAGCGAGAGCAGCCCACGCAGGTAGTCGCGCCAACGCTCCCAGCGCGAGAACTCGTCGTCGACGATGATGTAGCGGGCCTTGCCGGCCTCGGCCAACCAGTCGTCGATCAAGGTCGAGGCCTCGAGCACGAGCGGGTAGGAGATGGTGCAGGGGACCACGTAGACGGCCGGCTTGGGTCGGCCGTGGACCAGGTTGTTGCGGAACGCGGCCAGCGAGCAGCCGAGCAGGCCCTTCTTGAGCCGGCGTTCGATCGCGCCCGAGCGGCTGCGGTGGCCGCCCGGGAAGTAGAGGTTGTCTTGGCCGAACTCGAGCGAGACGGTCGCGTACTCCTTGAGCGTCTGCTTGTAGAGCGGGTCGAGCTTGCGGCGGTCGACCGTGTAGCCGCCGAGGTTGGACATGAAGCGGCCGATCAGCGGGTTGCCGAACAAGTTGAGCGCGGCGCCGTAGGTCAGCGGCGGCAGCCCGAGCTTGTCGATCGCGAAGCCGAGCACGAGCGAGTCGAGGTTGGAGCTGTGGGTCGGCGCGAGCACCAAGGTGCCGCGCTCGTGCAGCCGAGCCAGGGCATGGACCTCGCCGGCGATCCGCAGGTGCTCTTCGAGCTTGGGGATGGCCTCGCGGTCGAGGAGGCGGCGGGGCGAGAGCCCGGTCAGCAGCGTGCTCAGCAGCGGCGGACCGACCCGCGTGGCCAGCTTGTACGCGGTCGGGCTGAACCCGGGACCGCGGCGGCGACCGGGCACGCCGACGCCGGTGGGTTGATGGCCGAGGTCACCCGCGATCTCTTCGGCGTAGCGATGGACGACCTGCTGGAGGATCCGAACCTGCTCGCGCTCGGACACCCGCGGCAGCTGGCGACGGATGTCCGCGTAGAACTCGCGATCGTCGGCCGCCCGCTCGTCGTGGTCGAGCCGAACCAGGCGTTCGTGCTCCCACCAGAGCGTCTCGTTGAGGGTCTCGGTCAGCGCGTGGCCTTCACCGACCCGGGCGACGATTCGACTCGTGACCTCGGCCACGATCTGAGCGATGTGCTCCGCGTCGAGCATGCGCGGGCAGCATAACCCGCACGAGCTCAGTCGCGGGCGCGGAGCGGATACAAGGTCAAGAAGGCCACGCTCACGCAGATCACGAGGGCCAAGATCCCGACCTCGCCGATGCTGCGCAAGCCGAGGTGGTGCGCGGCGAGCAGGCCCGAGAAGCCCGCGACCGTCGTCAGCGCGGCCAGCAGCGAGGCCCGACTGGTCGCGCCGAGATCGGTGCGGGTCCGGGCGTGCCACAGGTGAATGCTGGCGTCGATGCCGAGCCCGACCACCGCGGGCATGACCACGAGGTTGAAGAAGTTGAGCCGCAGCGGCCAGGTGCCCATCACCCCGAGCGTGAAGATCAACCCGAGCGCGAGGCTGGCGAAGCAGATCAGCGTGGGCGCGACGGCCCGCAGATCGAGCGCGATGAAGATCAAGATGATCAACAAGGCCCAGACCGGCAGGCTCCGAGCGTCGCGCTCGACCAGGACCATGAGGTCGGCGAAGACGAGCCGGCTGTCGGCTGGCAGCACGCCGGTGCCGGCGGTCAGCTCGTCGATCCGAGTCCGGACCGCGACCAGCTCGTCGATGCTCCAGCCGGCGATCTCGAGGCAGACGTGGGCGATGCGATCGCTGCGACCGTCCTTCTCGGTGAAGGGCTCGAGCGCCCAGTCGGGCAGCTCGGTCGAGGCGAGCGGCTTGACCTTGCTCAGCCGCTCGAGCGCCTCGAGGTGGGTCCGGTACTTCTGCTCGTCGGGCCCGAGGTCGGGCAGCTCGGCCAAGAAGTCGTTGGTCAGCCCGATGATCGGCTCCATCGCGGCCTGCTTGGCCGCCTGGTTGGTCGGCATCAGCGTGCCGAGGCTGTAGACGTCGCGGATCCAGGGCTCGCGCGGCTCACCCGTGTCGATCGCCCCGGGCAAGATCTTGGTCTTCTCGGCCTCGATCCGGGCGACCACTTCGTCGAGCTCGGCCGGATCGTCGGCGATCAGCGCGAGGGTCTTGGCACAGCGGCCGCCCGTCGAGCCGTAGTTGATCTTCAAGGTCGCGTCGTCGTCGGTGCTCCGCAGCGCGCGGGTGTCCTTTTCGAACGCGACCTTGGGCATGCCGAAGAGCCCGTAGACACCGACGCCGATCAAGAGCGCGACCCGGGCGAAACGCAGCGGCCGCAGCAGCTTGGCCGGCACGCGCAAGCCGGGGGCGCGGGCGGGCTTGGGCTTGGACTGCCGACGCAGGGGGCCGAGCAGGGTGTCGATCGCCGGGACCAAGAAGAGCGCGGCGATGAAGCAGATCAGCACGCCGACCGCCGAGATCAGCCCGAACTCGCGGAAGGCCTGGAACTCGGCCAGGCCCAGCACCGCGAGGCTGCCAACGGTGGTCAGCATGGTCGCGCTCAAGGGGCGAAGGTGGCTGGCGATGACCTCGGGCCAATCGGCGGTCGGACCTTGGGCCTGGCGCAGGGCGTAGAGGTGGACCGCGAAGTCGACCCCCATGCCGAAGAGCACCGCGAACAAGAACACGGTCAGGGCGTTGAGCTGGCCATAGACGAGCGCGGCGACGGCCAGGGTCATGGCCATCGACACGGCCATCGGGACCAGGACCAGGGCGAGCGCGCGCAGGCTCCAAAACCCGATCACCAAGACCGCGATGATCAGCGAGGCCGAGATCCAGGTCGCGCGCGCGGCATCGCGGACGATCGTGTCGACCTCCTTGGACACGTCGTAGGCCGCGACGACCTCGACCCGGGCGTCGGTCGCGATCCCGCGCGACTTGGCGTCGGCGACCCGCGCCTCGATCCGCTTGACGACCTCTTGGGCGAACTCGACGTCGGTCGCGGGTCGGGTGAGGCTGGCCTTGAGCACCCGGACATCGCCCGCGTCGTTGACGTAGGGCTGGCCGACGTGATCGTCCCAGACGACCTCGCCGGCCTCGTTCTCGCGCGGCCAGACCAGGTCGACTTCTTTTGCATCGAGCACGCCCTGCGCGACCAAGTCGGCGCGCTGCTCGGTCAGGAATTGATCGAGGTTGAACGCCGCTTCGACCTCGGGATCGGGCGGCGCGTTCTCGGGCGGAGCGTTCTCGGGCGGCGAGCCTTCGGGCGGCGAGCCTTCGGGCGGCGAGCCTTCGGGCGGCGAACCTTCGGGCGGGCCCCAGTCGAGGTCATCGTCGCCGCCGCTTTCATCCCAGTCGTCGGCGTTGACCGCGTTGATGTCGATGGGATCTTCGGTCAGACCCGGGCCCATCGCCTTGGCGACGGCGCGCTTGTGCTGATCGGCGAGGGTGTCTCGCAGCTCGATGAGCTGCTCGACGTCGAGGAAGTACAAGGCGTGGTCGCGCAGCGGGGTGAAGTCGCGGACGACCGTCAGCCCGGTGGTCTCGGGCCAGCTCGCGACCTCGGCTCCGATCTCGTCGACCATCGCCGCGTTGGCGGCGTCGTCGGGGCTCTCGACCGCGACGACCAGCTGCTCGGCGCTGCCCTTGCGGGCCTCGATGGTGTCGAGCGCATGGACACTCGGCGCGCTCTTGGGCAGCAGCGCGCGCAGATCGGTGTTGACCTTGATGCCCCTGCCGTAGAGGACCGCGGCGATGGCCAGCAAGATCGCGACGAAGAGCACGAGCGCGCTGCGAGCCCGAGTCTCGACGATCCATGCGACCGCGTTCGCCGTCGTTCGTGCGACTGCGCCGGGGCGAGCGTCGGCCGGGTCGGTCATGCGGGCGCAGGGTAGCCGCTCGCGTCAGCGACGGCGACGGCTCTGACGATCGGCGACGGCCTTCGCCGCCACGAACAAGCCACCGAGCACCACCGCCATACCCGCGCCGACCAGGAGCTGGCCGAGCGAGACATCGCGCAGGTCGACCTCGACGGCGGGCCCGGTCGAGGGCATGGGATTGCCGGTCGGCGAACCGTGGGTGAAGCGCGATCGCATCCCGGCGGTCGCCAGCCAGAAGCTCCGCTGTTGATCGAAGGCCCGTCGGCGCTGCTCGTCGAGCAGGACCTGCTTGGCCTGCGCGAGCAGGATGGTGCGTTCTTTGGCGGCTGGGTCGTCGGGGTTTTGGTCGACGTGGTCGCGTACCATTCGCGCGCGATAAGCCGCCTTGATGGCGGCCTCGTCCGCGCGCGGATGGACCTCGAGGACCTCGTAGTAGTCGACGAACACCGCCGTCACGCCTCGAAGCATCGCACAGCCACGCGAAGAGGGTGTGAGCGGATTCTCATGTTGGTCACAGTCGTGGGTGCCGGGTAGATCACACTTCGGTCGAGCGAAGTCGGACTGCGATCCCGAAGCGACGCGTGGGCGACTCGATGTGGTCGGCTTGCGGCGAGCGCGGAAACCCTCGACGATCTTTGCATGCGACTGATCGCGTTGGTCCTGGTCCCGCTCGCGCTCTCGGCCTGCGGCGCGCCTCGCAGCGACGACGAGGTCGGGAGCGAGAGCGAGTCGACCAGCGCAGAGTCGGGCGAGTCCGACTCGAGCACGGGTGATGGCTCGACCAACGATTCGCTCGACACGGTCGGCGACGTCGATCTGCCCGTCGACGACGAGTGCCTCGAGCCCGCGCCGGGCCAGCTCTGTCTGCATGACGCCGGCTTCCTGGTCACGGCGGTCAAGCCGAGCACGATCCTGATCGAGGATGTCGACGGCGACGAGCAGCTCGACCTGCTCGCGATCAGCGTGGTCAGCTCGTTGGTCCGGGTCGCGCCAGGCCAGGGGGAGGGCAGCTTCGGCGACTGGATCGACAGCACGCTCGCGAAGGGGATCCGGGGCGCGGCGCTCGGGCAGATCGACGAGGACGGCGACCTCGATCTCGTGCTCGCCAACCTGGTCACGCCCGCGGGCATGGCGATCGCCTACGGTGACGGCCAGGCCCGGTTCAGCCCGCCGCAGTTCAAGTCGAGCGGGTCGGCGCCGCGGGCCGTGGCGATCGGGGCGATCGACGAGGACGCCTGGATGGACGTGGTCATCGCCGACGAGGACGGCGCGCAAGTGTTCGTGATGCTCGGTGACGGGCTCGGCGGGCTCTCGACCCTCTCGACCTTGGCGGTTGGCCTCGAGCCCTATGACCTCGCTTTGATCGATCTCGATCTCGACGCCCAGCTCGACGTCGCCACGGTCGACCACGGCAGCGACACGATCAGCGTGGTCTGGGGCGAGGGTGGGGGAGCCTTCGCCAGCGCCCAGGCCGAGCCGATCGGCGCTGGTCCGCGCGGGATCGCGGTCAGCGACCTCGACGACGACGGCGACCTCGACCTGCTCAGCGCCGACTTCGACGGCGACACGGTCTCGGTGCTGATCAATCTGGCCGAGCTCGCGCCGCGGACCTTCGCGCCCGCGCTCACGCTCGCGGTCGGCGACTCGCCCTACGCGGTCGCAGCGGGCGACATCACCGGCGACGGCTTGCCCGACATCGTCAGCGCCGACTCGGGCGCCAAGCAGCTCAGCGTGTTGGCGTCGCTCGTCGGCGGCGGACATGCGCCCGCGGTCACCTTCGCGACCGGCTTCGAGCCCTTCGACCTGGCCATGGCCGATCTCGACGGTGACTCACGGCTCGACGTGGTCTCGGCCGACTTCGGCTCGGGCGGGCTCACGCTGCTGATGACGGCGCCATAGCGGGCTTGGAGCGGGTTTGGTACATTCCGGCCATGCGTCTCCCGAGTGCATTGCCCGCGATCGCGTTGCTGGCCACGCTGCCGCTCGCCTTTGCCTGCGAATCCAAGTCGGATCCCGATCGCAAGGATCTCCAGGCCGGGGCTGCGGCCGCGCTCGGGGACGGCAAGGACAAAGAGACCAAGGAGCTCGAGGCCAAGGACGCCGCCGAGCGGCGCGAGGCCTTCGAGGCCCGCAAGAAGGCCGAGGCCGAGCTCGACGCCAAGCTCGACGTCTTCACCGAGCAGCTCGTGGGCCTGCCCGACAAGCTGCCCAAGAACCTCGACGCGGCTTGCACCGAGCTGATCGAGGTCTACTCGGATTGGATCAAGGCCATCTACTTCGACGACGATGGCAAGCAGCTGACCTTCTTCGATTCGAAGGCCAAGAACCTCGGCGAGGTCAAGGGCAAGTGCGCCAAGGTCGGCAACATCGAGGCCGCCGCCTGCATGACCCACGTCATTCGAGGTGTCAGCGGCGACCAATTGCCCGAGTCCGATCGCAAGATCATCCAGGGCAAGCCCGATCACTTTTTCGACGCGTGCGTGACCAAGTACGCGGGCAAGTAGCCAATTGAGCCAACGACCTTCCGACCGAAAACCTCGCAAGCGCCCTGCGCCTGCTGCCACGGCACCTGCCTCGCCTCCCGCCTCGCCGCCACGTCAGGCCCTGACCAACGTCGGTGGCGCGATCGAGTCGCGCGGCAACCCGGCGTTCTGCGTGCCCTTGGTCGCGGCCTTCGAGGCCGCCAGCGAGACGCCGCAGAACGATCTGCGCGAGAGCCTGACCCATGGCTTTCATGCCTTTCCGGCTCGGATGCACCCGGCGATCGCTCGCGTGTTGCTGCGCGAGCTCTCGATCGGCCCGAGCTCGCGCGTGCTGGATCCCTTCTGCGGCAGCGGCACCGTGTTGATCGAGGGGATGCTCGCGGGCTGGAAGTCGCTCGGCAGCGATCTCGATCCGCTCGCGCTGCGCCTCGCTCGGGTCAAGACCGAGCGCCGTGATCTGCGTTCGCGCGAGCGCTTCCTCGACGAGCTCGAGCGTGTCGGCGATGCGTCGACCAAGCGCGTACGCGAGCGGGTCGACACCCGCGCCGACCTCTCGGCCTCCGAGCGGCAGTGGTACGAGATTCACACGCTCAAGGAGCTCGCAGGGATCCTGGCCGAGATCCGCGAGGTCCGTGACGGTCGAGATCGTCGCGCGCTCGAGATGGTGTTCTCGGCGATCGTGGTCAAGTTCTCGCAGCAGCGCGCGGAGACGGCCGAGCGCCCGACCGACAAGCGGATCCGCAAGGGCCTGCCGACCGAGTTCTTCATGCGCAAGGGCAACGAGCTGGCCGATCGCTGGGCGCTGCTCGCCGAGGCCCTCCCCGAGCACAGCCACGCGCCTCGCCTCGTGCTCTCCGACGCCCGCGTGTTGCCGCACACTCTGGCCGGCGAGTTTCGCTGCGACCTGATCCTGACCTCGCCACCCTACGGCGGGACCTACGACTACCTGCATCACCACGCCCGCCGCCACGCCTGGCTGGGCATCCAGTCCAAGGCGCTGCGCGAAGGAGAGATCGGCGCTCGTCGCCACCTCTCGCCCGACGAGCCACTCCGCGGGGAGCAACCTCGCGCTCGCTGGGACCGCGAATTGTCGGCGGCGCTGGTCGCCTTGCGCGAGCTGATGCGGCCCGAGGCGACCATGGTGCTGCTGATCGGCGACGCCGAGATCGGTCGTGAGCGCGTGCCCGCCGACCAACAGCTCGAGCGCCTCGCAGGCCCCGCCGAGCTCGAGGTGGTCGCGGTCGCCTCTCAGTCACGACCCGACTGGCGCGGTGGGCTGCCGCGGCGCGAGCACTTGGTCGCTCTGCGAGCGCGAGTCTGAGCGCGAGCGAGCCGGACTGGTTCACATTCGAGCATGCTGAGTCGATCCGACTCGACCCCGGCGCGTCGAGAATTCGCGCGGCGAAAGTCTCCGTTCACACTATCCTCTGACAGCAGTCGAGATCGCGGAGCGGCCCTTTGGACAGCGACGAACTCAGGTGGACCGAGCCGGGTGACGAGCCCGAGCTCGGCACGCTGGTCGGGATCGGCATCGAGCCCGACCACGAGAGCGAGGACGACGACGATCTCTCGCCCGGCTCGCACTTGGGTCGCTACGTGATCTTGGCGCGCCAGGGGATCGGCGGGATGGGGGTGGTCTACGCCGCCTACGATCCGCAGCTCGATCGTCGGGTCGCGCTCAAGCTGATGCATCGGCGGGGCGAGGGCGAGGACGAGAAGGCCGCCAAGCGCTTGCTGGCCGAGGCCAAGGCGAGCGGGCAGTTCAGCCACCCCAACGTCATCACGGTCCACGACGTCGGGACTTGGGAGGGCCGGGTGTTCTTGGCCATGGAGTTCATCGACGGCGCGCCGCTCTCGACCTGGATGCGCGAGCCGGGCCGCGATTGGAAGCAGCTGCTCGACGTGTTCACCAAGGCCGGGCGCGGGCTCGAGGCCGCGCACGAGGCCGGCTTGGTCCACCGCGACTTCAAGCCCGACAACGTGCTGGTCGGCGTCGACGGTCGCGTGCGCGTGCTCGACTTTGGTCTGGCGCGGCGCTTCGACGGCTCGGCCGATCCGATCGAGCGCCGCGATCGCGAGGCCGGCACGCCCGCCTATATGTCGCCCGAGCAGCACATGGGTCGGGCGCTCGATCATCGCTCCGATCAATTTTCGTTCTGCGTCGCGCTCTACGAGGCGCTCTATGCCGAGCTGCCCTTCTCGGCGCGGACCCGCTTCGAGCTGGCGATGGCGGTCACCGACGGTCGCGTCGGCCCGGCGCCGCGTGGCGCGGGCGTGCCCAACTGGGTCCGCTACGCCTTGCTGCGTGGGCTCGATCCGGAGCCCGAGGGCCGCTGGGAAGACATGGGCGAGCTGCTCGACGCGCTCGCCCGCGATCCCTATCACGGCGTCCGTCAGCTCTTGCTCGGCATCGGTGCCGCGCTCGTGGTCATCACCTCGGGGGTGGTGTTGGTTCAGGCCAGCGGCGATGGCGAGGCCGACACGGAGGCTGCGGTCGAGATCGAAGATCCTTGTGCCTACGGCGACCAGCAGATCCACGCGGTCTGGAACCCGGCCCGGGCCGAGACCTTGCGTGGCGCGTTCGCAGAGATCGATCGACCTTGGGCCAGCGAGGTCGCGCGCGAGGTCGAGACCGGGCTCGACGCGTGGTCTCGCGGCTGGGCCGGCATGCATCGCAGCGCCTGCGAGGCGACCCAACTTCACCATGTCCAGTCGGAGAGCTTGCTCGACCTGCGCATGCTCTGCCTCGATCAGCAGCTGGCCGACTTCGACGGCGTGATCACGCTGCTCGGGGCGAGCGGGTCCGAGGTGTTGGCTCGCGCCGGCGAGGCGGTCAGCGAGCTGCCCTCGCTCGAGCCCTGCGCCGACGTGCAAGCGCTGACGACCTTCCGCGATCCCCCGCCCGCGAGCGAGGAGCAGCGGCTGGCGATCGAGGCCTTCGACCGCGAGCTCGCCCGCGCCCGCGCGCTCGCGTTCGCGGGCGACTACCGCGAGGTCGGCGAGCTGCTGAACGACTGCGTCGATCGAGCGCGCGAGCTCGGCGTCCAAAGTCGGCTCGCCCAGGCCTTGCTCGAGCTCGGCGAGCACGAGCTCGAGCACGGAGACAAGAGCGCTGCGGGTCCCAGGATCCGCGAGGCGATCGTCGCGGCCGAGCGGGCGGGCGACGATCGCCTGCGCGCCCATGCTCTGGTCGCCGCGGTCCAGGTCGCCGCCGACGAAGGCGAGGTCGCCGAGGCCCGGAGTCGAGCGGCGCTGGCTCGCGCGGTGCTCGAGCGGATCGACGCGCCCGAGGTCGCCTACGCCGAGCTCGCCCGAGCCGAGGCCACGACCGAGGTCGCGGCGGGCCATCTGGCCGACGCCGAGGCGGTGTTGCGGGGCTCGATCGCTCGGCTCGCGGCGATCGATCCCGCGCCGATCGAGCTCGGTGATCTCTACACGGATCTCGGCGTGGTCTTGCGCGAGCGCGGCGACTGGGTCGGTGCCCGGGCCGAGTTCGAGCGAGGTCTCGCGCTCTGGCGCGAGCGCTTCGGCGCCCAGCACCCGATC
Source organism: Nannocystaceae bacterium (assembly GCA_035904925.1). GTDB lineage: Bacteria > Myxococcota_A > Polyangia > Nannocystales > Nannocystaceae > Plesiocystis. The sequence goes on along the minus strand of JAMHUH010001061.1, from coordinate 1,081 downwards.
CTTGCCCGGGCCCACGTCGAGCTGGCCACGCTCGATCTTCGCAGCGCCCAGCCCCAGCAAGCCCTCGGCGAGTACGAGCAAGCCCTCGCGCTGCACGAGCAAGCCTTCGGAGCCGAGAGCCTCGAGGTCGCGACCACGCTCGAGGGCATGGCCATGGTCTTGCGCGCGCTGGCTCGCCCCGCGGACGCGCTGCCGCTCTACGAGCGCGCCAAGGCGATTCATCTTTCGCGGGGTCCGAGCGGCGCCGCCAGCCTGGCCCGAGCGCTCGACGACGAAGGCCTCGCCCAAGCCGAGCTCGGCGACTTCGAAGCCGCCCTGCGCCGCCACGAGCAGGCGCTCGCGTATTTCGAGCAAGCGCTCGGCTCCGATCACGTCGAGCTCGCCTTGGTCTCGATCCACCTCGGCGAAGATCAGCTCGCGCTCGATCAGCCGCAGCTCGCTCGAGCTCGCTTCGATCGGGCTCTCGTGTTGCTCGAGGGCCGGCCGGAGCCGGAGCTGCGAGCCCGGGCCGCGCGGGCTCGCTTCGACTTGGCTCGGGCTTGGGGGGTCGGCGAGTCGAGTGATGGGGCGAAGGCGCGGGCGCTCGCTCTGCGGGCGCGGGCGGACTTTCAGGCGCTCGGGCGCAGCGAGCGGGTCGCGGAGATTGACGGCTGGTTGGTGGGGGTTGGTTTTTAGGCGGTCGCGTGCCGGATGGCCTGAGCAGGCGTGATTTCGGTATGATGCGGGGATGAAGGACAAGCTCATCCTCATCCTCTCGTTCACCACCGTGTTCGCGCTCGGCTGTGCCACCGCTTCAGTGCTCGTCGGTGGGGCCGAAGCCCAGGGTCCCGCCGCGGGCCAGGAGCAATGCGCTCCCTTTTTTCTCGGTCAACCGATCAGCCTCACCAAGCCTGAAAAGGTCGACGCTGCGCTCGCCGAGAACGCCCGCCTCTTGCCACCAGGCTGGCATGGCGTCGGTGGGTCAGGCTACCAAGGTTCGTCCTACGCGATGGTGATTGCCTGCCGCACGGGCGAGTGATCGCCGCCGCACCCTGTATGTGAAGATGACGCCAAAAGGAGGTTGCCGGGAATGATGGCCAGG
>JAMHUH010001060.1:0-2616 GCA_035904925.1 Nannocystaceae bacterium | reverse complement strand
CCTGTGGTACCAGCCCCGCAAGAACGAGTTCACGATCTGGCAGTGGATGGACCTCGGAGAATTTGAATTTTGGAACCAAGGCCCTGCGGATGCGCAGATGCTCGGCCTCGTTCAAGAGACCGAGTATGTGCCGATCTTGGGGGACTTCAACGGCGACACGCTGACCGACATCTTCTGGTACGCCCCGGGTGCTGCGACGGACTGGCTGTGGCAATCCGCCAGCAACCAGGACGCCGTGATCTTCGATGCGTTCGAGCACCAAGTCGTCGGCGAATACAAGCCGCTGGTTGGCGATTTCGACGGCGATGGTGTCGATGACATCCTGTGGTACTCGGTGGCCGATGACCTCGAAGGAGGCACGAGCGTCTTGTGGACCTTCGTTGGCGACGGGATTCACGACGCCCGGCCATTCACGATTCACGGAGACTACAGCCCGATGGTCTCGGATTTTGATGGCGATGGCTGTAGTGATATTCTTTGGTATGATCCGACCGCCGAGGATGACCGAAGTCCAATCTGGCGGTGTCTACCTGGCGAGCAGGACTTCGCCTGCGACGCACCCGAGGCTCACCCCGACGATGCCTATCCGCTTGGCTACGGAGGCGCATACTAATGAGGTCCATACTAGTGACTCGCATCCCTCGATTCGCAATCCTCTTGCTCGTCTGCGCCTGCACCGAGCGTCCGCTCCCCCCCGACTGCGGCAACCAGTGCGAGCCCTACGGGCCCGAGTTTCCCGGTGTGGGCGAATGCCAGGAAGGCCAGTGCACGCCGACATTCTTCGAGTGTTTCGCAAAAGACGAGTACGACACGTGTTCCGCAGCTTGCGCGGCAGCGGGCAGCGTCTGCGCCGAGAACCAGTGCGCCGACTCGACCTACCTCATCACCGTACACATCGATTCATGCCTCCAGCCCGAGACGGTCGGCGTTGCCCGCAAGGGTGGCTGTGACGAGCCCATCGGATGGCAGGTCAACACCGGGGCTCGATGCTGCTGCGAGCAATTATGATACGCCCAAGCTTCACCCTCACCCTCGTCCTCGTCCTCGGAGCCTGCGCGTCGGAGTCGACCGAACCCGAGCCGCCCGAGCCGATCGGTCCTCTGGCCTACGAGGTCGTGCCGACCTGGTGTCCCTCCGCGTGCGAGATCGTCGAGCTGCACCGCGATGGCGCAGACCTCCAGCTGCTGATCTTCACCGCCGATCACGAGTTCGATCGCGAGCTGCTGACGACGCTGGCGAGCGACGCGGCAGCGACCCTCGACGCCGAGATCGAGGCGCTGGTCGAGGGCGACGCGGCGATCGGTGAGCTCGACCCCGCGTGTCTGGGCTTCGCCGACGCCCCGCGCGTCACCTTGGTGCTGAGCGGGCGCGCGAGCTTTGGCTACCCGTGGAACTGCCCGCCCTCGGGGCTCGCCGAGATCGACGCGGTCTACCAGGGCGTGGTCTCGAGCTCGTTCTCGGACTGATCGAGCTTGCCGATTCGCGTGCTCGAGCGCGACAATGCCCCGTCGCATGTCTGCGCGAAGCATGGCTGGTTGTTGCGAGTTCGAAGCCGAGGGCGAGACCTGGCGGATCGGCTCGCGTGCCAGCGCCAGACTGGCGGCTTGGGGTGCGCCTCGCGTGCTGGATCCTCGCCGGCTTCGGCGGGTGATCGCGTGCTTGCTCGCCAGCCCCGAAGGTCGCCGACACGCGCAGGGCCTGCTCGGCGGCTTCACGCGCCACGCCTTCGATCCCCACACGCTCGAGCTCGCGCTGACACGCGCGCTCGAGCGAGGCGAGCTGGTCCTGCTCGCCGACACGCGCGTCCGGCCGCGAGTCGACGCGCTGCCCGGCATCGCCGCTCGGCCCGAGCCGCCGATCCTCGCCCCGCTCGACGACTTCGAGCTGTCCGACAAGTCGCTGCTGATCAGCGCGTGTCCAGCCGAGTTCGCGCCGCGCCGCGGATCGATCACGATCCGCTACCTGCTGCGCGAGCTCGCCGGGCAGTCGGTCACGCTCACGCTTCGCTCGACCAAGTATCCCGGCGAGCGTCTGCTCGAGCGGCCGCTCGACGCGGCGCAGACCCGCGACGGTCCCCACGACTTCGTCTGGGACGGCCGGATCGAGCTCGGTCCACGCGCGGGCGAGCTGGCCACGCCCACGCTCTCGCCCATCCGCGTCGAGCTGCGCCATGACGCCAGCTACAACGACACCGCCAGCTTCATCCTCGTCCCGCCGAGCGTCGAGGTGCTCGCGCTCGGCGACTTCAACTTCTCCACCGGCCGCGAGGTCCTGCTGCCTGGGCCCTCGATCGAGGCCGAGGACGCAGGCGATCGGGCCGACGGCATCGCCTTGGTCGCTGGCCTGCTCGCCCACCTGCGGCGAGTCGGCGAGCCACGCGAGGTCTTGATCGCTGGCCACACCGACGCGCAGGGATCGGACGCCGACAACGTCGTCTTGTCCGAACGCCGAGCCGAGAACCTGCGTCGCTACTGCGTCGGCGATCGCGAGGCCTGGGCCGCGCACGCCCACGAGCACGCCGAGCTCGCGGACGCGCAAGAGGTCCTGCGCTGGGTCGCCATGCGCTTTGGCTGGCCCTGCGACCCCGGCCCGATCGACGGCGAAGAAGGACCCAAG
>JAMHUH010001059.1:0-1832 GCA_035904925.1 Nannocystaceae bacterium | reverse complement strand
GGTCTATCGCGCGAGCGAGGACGCGGAAGCGATCGTCGTCCGCGTTGGCCGTGGCGCGCGTTGGGTCGACTTCCAGCTCCGCTTCGAGGACTGAGGAGGAGGTAGCCTTCTCGTGAGGTTGATCGTCAACATGGCGACCAGCTTGCGCGCGAGCAAGTGTGCGTTGGACTCACGACCCGCGGTGAGACCGCTCGCGGACTCCGTCGCTCGTCGATCTTCGGACCAGGAGGAGCGACGAGGGCCGGGTGCTAGCGTCGGGTATGCGCGCGAACACCATCACCATCGTCGGCGCCCTCGTGGCGCTGTTCATCCTTCCCATCGCTCACGCCGGAGAGCCGACCGTTCCGCTCGCGCCGGATCTGTGCGAGGAGCCCGTCCTTTCGGTCACGGGTGAGGTCTACTCGGACCAGCAAGGCAAGACGATCTCCCGCTTCTGCGATCCGCGGGTCAATCCGCCGGTGCTCGATCGCGAGGTCTGCTGTTCGATCGGGACTTCTGCGTCGTGCAAGTTTCCGACTTCGGTCGGCCGGTGTACGAGCGGCATGAAGTTCTGGTGCGAGTATGGCGAGCAGATCGGCTCGGCCGCGGTCTGCTACCAGGACGGACCCAACATGTGTGACTTGGGCCTTTGCTCGACCGACTACGTCGACGGGTCGACGCCCTTCTACGAAACGAGCTGGGTGTGCTGCGACGAGGATGGCAACTGCACCTACGTCGGCGAGAGCGGCATGACCCCGCCGGCAGGGGCGTCGTGTGCCGGATCGTTCACGATCTGTAGCCAGGGCAGCACAAACGAGGACGGTACCGTCAATTGTGATTGACGATGGCCTGCGCGGTGCTCTGGAGACGCCGCGCCTTCTCCATCATCGCGGCGTCGCCTTGTTGGCGAGCAACCATCAGGGCCTGCGTGGCGGTGATCTCGGCGAGACTTGCGGCTGCCTTGGCATTGCGCCCTTGCAACTTGGTTGTCGAGTCGAGCAGCGACTCGGCAAGCCGGGTCAGGTCTGGCGCCGATAGTTCGGTAACCCTGTCTTCATCGAGTTCGAAGTACTCCAGCATCGCGCCGAGCGGGTCTCCGGCCTCGGCCAACTCGATCGCCCGCTCGATGCTCGGCTCGCGCGGCTCGACCTGCGGCGCAACCATGCACTTCGCGGCCAGCCCCGCGGAGCCGAGCGTGACGAGCACGAACATCGCCATGACGGCGGTCTGGAAGAACACCTGCCGCCGTCGCTTCTCCAGCGTCCGCCGAACCCCGCCGAGCTTGCGCCGCTCCATGACATCGACCGGTGGCCGGATCTCGAGCAGCTCCGTTCCCGGATGCGCCGCGGCCTCGCGCTCGAGGTCGGCCAGCAAGGCCGGCAACGTCGGCCGCTGCTTGGGATCCTCGACGGTCGCCAAGGTCAGCAGCGCGAGCAGGCCCTCGGGCAAGCCCTCGAAGTGTTGGAGCGACGACTCCAGCGTCATCGCGTACGAGTAGACGTCGCCCGCGGTCGACCACACGCCGCGCTCGCGCTCGGGCGGGGCGTAGCCGACGGTCCCGCCAAAGTGGCCGCTCGTGGTCTCGCCGCGCGAGATCCCGAAGTCGGCCAGCTTGCCGACTTGTCGCGTGATCAGGATGTTGTTCGGCTTGAGGTCGCCGTGGATCACGTTCTTCGAGTGGCAGTAGACGAGGCCGCGGCCGGCTTCGAGCCCACGCGCGAGCACGTCTCGCCAGTCGCGGATCGCGAGCGAGTAGCTCGACAGGCAGCCTTGCGTGCACCACTCGAGCACGATCGTGGGGTAGCCCGCGAACACGAACATGTCGTGGATGGTGACCACGTTCGGGTGGTTGA
>JAMHUH010001058.1:0-8352 GCA_035904925.1 Nannocystaceae bacterium | reverse complement strand
CAAGCGCGCGCCGCCGGCCGGCATCAAGATGTACGCCCGGCTTCAGCAGGGCAAGCTCAGCCGCGTCGCCGCCGAGCCCCACGACCTGACGGGCGGCGACTACCCGCCCAACTACTGGCGCGCTGGCGACATCATCCACCACCGCTTCGAATTCGAAGTCCCCACGGTCGAGGTCATGTGGGGCGAGCACGAGCTGATCGTCGGCATGCGTCGGTCGGAGAAGGCCAACATTCCGATTACCGTGCCCGAGGGGGACGAGGGGGAATTTGGCGTGCGGATCACCGGGAACAAGCACGAGTTCGCGGTCATCGGGGTCGTCGACATCGCGTATTAGCGGGCGACCGCCTGACTCGCACGAGTCGGTTCAAGGCCCCGTGTCAGGCAAACCGCAGGCAGAATCGCCCGAGTCCCACGCCCGCGAGTGATAGCATCGCGAAGATGATCGACCTCGCCGCCACCCCGCTGGGCTCGCAACTCGATCTTCGCCTCGTCGGCCCCGGCGCGCGCGGCTTCATCGGCGCCGACGAGCTGCGCGAGCTCGGGCGCCAGACGGGCCTCGACGAGAGCGCGCTGATCCTGGCCTGCCTGCCCTGGGCGCGCCGCTGGGCTAGGCCGCCGATCTCGCGCTACCTCGTCGGTGCCATCGCCCTGGGTGGGTCGGGGGCGCTCTACTTCGGCGGCAACATCGAGTTCGAAGGGCTGCCGCTGTGCGAGACGGTCCACGCCGAGCAAGCGGCGATCGTCCACGCGTGGGTCAGCGGTGAGCGGGAGATCCGAGCGGTCGCGGCCTCGGCTGCGCCCTGCGGGTTTTGTCGGCAGTTCATGCTCGAGCTGCCCGAGCCGCGCCCGCTGATCCTCGTGCCCGGTGGTCCGCCGGTCGAGCTCGACGCGCTGTTGCCCGCCCACTTCGGTCCGGTCGAGCTCGGGCGCGCGCCGACCTTGCTGCGGGCGGGACCGCATGGCTTCGCGCTCGCCGACGACGAAGGCAACCCGCTGGTCGAGCTGGCGCTGGCGGCCCTGAACTCGAGCAGCGCGCCCTATACCGACGCGCTCGCGGCCGTCGGCCTCGCGACGGCCCAGGGTGTTCGCTACGCAGGCGGTGTCGCCGAGTCGGTCGCCTACAACCCCACGCTCGGGCCGATGCAGTCGGCCCTGATCGCGCTGCACATGCAGGGCGGGCGCTTCGAGGCCATTCGCGAGGCCGTGCTGATCGAGCGGCCCGATGCGATGGTGAGCCATGCTCGCAGCGCGGCGCAGGTGCTCGGTAGCGTCGCGCCCGGGGTCGAGCTGCGCGTGTTCGCGGCGCTCAATCCCAACGCAGGCTGAGCCGTCGCCAGGGGATCGTCCGCGCCTCCTCGCAGCGCCAGCCGAGCTCGAGCTTGGCCGAGATCGGCGCGCTCGGAGGCTCGGGCAGCACGAAGCGATAGAGCTTGCGGGCCGAAGCCGGACCCGCGTCGGGCTCGAGCGGCAACGGGTTCGACTCGCGTCCGACCAGGCTCGCCCCGATCGTGCAGCCTTCGAGCGAGCCCGGATCGACCAACAACTCGACGTGGGCGCCCGCTCGCCACTCGAGCTCGATCACGCCGCTCTCGATCCGATTCGAGTCGTCCTTCACGATGAAGCGACTGCCCGGATAGAGGCTGAACGCGCCCGTGCTTCGCCAGATCGAACGATCGAGCACTTGGAGCTCCCAAGGCCCGCCCCACTCGCTCAGGGCTCGCGGCATCGCGCCCTCGATCACGTCGGCGCGGCGAGCCCGATAGTGTCCGCGTGCGACGACCTGGGTCCGCCAGCCACCCCAGCGCTGGTGATCGTCGGGCTCCCAGCCGCCCGAGACCATGTAGATCGGCGTGCCGGCGTTGATGGCTCGCTCGATCAGGCGCTGGTTGGGATAGACCAGCACGCGCTTGCCGAAGCTCATGAACGCGGGCGTGGCGAGGATGCCCCGCCAGCGCAGCGGCTCGCGGCTGTCGAAGATCAACACCGCGTCGTCCGGCACGTCCTCGAACATCGCCGCGAGGTCCTCGGGTCCATGCTCGAGGTCGCGGGTCCAGAACACCGGCCGATTCAACGCGGCGACGCTCGGGCCCCACCACGCCAGCAACACCAGGCCGAGTCCGAGCGCCGCAGGCTTCGGGCCCCAGCGCGCGGCGACGTGGCGCGAGCCCTCGCCGAGCGCCCACGCGGCCGCGACCACGAGCACCGGCAGCGCGTCGCCGACCAGGTAGCGGGCGTAATAGAACTCGTAGCGAACGCCCTCTTTGAGCGCGCTGATCAGCACGATCGCAGCTGCGAGCACGACCCAAACTCGCGTGCTCGGGCGCGCTCGCCAAGCCGCCGCGAACAAGCCCACGAGCGCGAGCGCCAGCACGAAGGGACCACAATGGCGCAGCAGCACGGCCGCGACCGACTGGCTCGGCGCGTAGGCGTCGCTGGGATCGAGCACGCGATAGCCGAGTGAAGCGAGGGCGCCGAGCAGCATCAGGGTCACGCCGATCGCCACGACGCGATCGCCGAGCTCGAGCCGCGGCCAGCGTCGCCGCAGCCCGAGCACGACGCGATCGATCACGAGCACCCCGGCCCCGATCGCCACCGCCCAGTTCACGGCCTCGGCTTGGAAGGGCTGGATCCGCGGGACATGAAAGTGGTTGCTGGAGGCGCTGAAGAAGTAGGGCCACGAATGCAGGATCGCCTGGATCGCGGCCAGCGTCGCGCCGAGCACCAGCGTGAACAGCAAGGTCGCGCGGGTCTTGGGCGCCTCGTTCGGGGCCACCACCAAGGTCAGCGCGAGCACGATCGCCAAGGCCAGCATCGAGCCGCGCGCGAAGGCTCCGGCGGCGAAGACCAAGCCGGCGAGCGCAGCCATCAGCAGGGCTCCCGGCTCCCCCTTTCGCTCGGCCCGACTCGCCTCCAACCCCAGCCACGCGGCCCCGAGCAGCGCCGTGCGGGCCAGGTTCTCGGTCACGGGGAAGGTCGAGATCCACAGGTCGAGCGGGTTCAGGGCCAAGCCGGTCGCCGCGATCAACCCGACCGCCCACGCGCGTCGGCGATCGCCGAGGTCGTCATCGTCATCGCCGGCACCGAGCCGATAGCCGAGCCCGAACGCGGCGAGCTGCGCGAGCCCGGCGAAGAGCACCAGCGCCCAGGTCGAGCGGGCGAAGCCAAAGTCGAGCTCGGTGATCGCCAACCACACCGGCAAAAGGTGAAAGAAGGCCGGGATGATCCGGCCCTCGCTCGCATCCTCGATGTGCAGGCCCGCGTTCCAACGACCCTCGCGGACGCCCGCGAGCGGCGAGCCCTCGGGGATCGGGCGCAGCTCGTGGCTCGCGTGAACGTCGACGGCGAGCAAGCCAGGGACCTTGCCGGCCAGCAGAGGATCGACCGGGCGGAGCCGACCGGTGCGCGCGATGTGATGGCCGACGTTGACGTAGATGCCTTGGTCTTGCCCGCCATGCAGGTAGGGCGAAGGATCGAGGCGGATCGCCGTGCCCATTCCGAGCACGAGCAAGAGCCCGAGCGAGCCGAGGCGAGCGCCGAGCTCCGACGAGCTCGAGCGCGCGAGCACGGGCCAGCGTCGGCGAAGCCACGCGATCACCAGCACCCAGCCGACGAGCACGATCACCAAGCCGCGCAGCAGCGGCGCCCGAGCGAGCGCGTCGTGATCGAGCAACCACAAGCCGAGCCCGCTCGCGCCGAGCATCGCCCCCGCGAGCCCGATCGCCAGCGCGCGCGCGAGCCCGAGTCGGCTGCGCAGACCGAGCGTGATGACGAGGGCGGTCGTCGCCACCGTCCCCGCAATCAACCCTGGGATCGAGGGCACCGGCGGACCATACCAGCCCGCGATGGGACCTCGCAGGCTGGCGATCGTGCGCGAGTCGATCGATGCTCCGCGCATGACCGACTCGCCCTCCGCCGATCGCTCGCGCGTCATCCAATGGCAGGACCCCGCCAGCCTGGCCGCGATCGCGACCGAGCTCGGCGGCGTCGCGGCCCTCCACGCGATGATCGCCCAGAACCTTCAGGCCCCGGTCTCGCACCTGCTCGACTTCGAGTTGGTCCACGCCGAGGTCGGCAAGGTCCGCTTCGCCTGTCGAACCCACGAGTCGCAGTACAACCCGATGGGCACCGTCCACGGCGGCGTGATCTCGACCTGGCTCGACTCCGCGTTGGGAGCCGCCGTCTACTCGGCGCTGGGCAAGGGCAGCAGCTACACGACCGCGCAGCTCAACGTCCACTTCGTCCGACCCTTGCTGATCGGGGTCGAGGGTCTGTTCGCGGAGGGCGAGGTCGTGCGCATGGGTCGGCAACTCGCGACCTCGCAAGGTCGGGTCGTCGACGGCCAAGGCCGGCTCTACGCCCACGGCAGCGCCACGTGCTTGATCTTTTCTTGATGGCGAAGATGCGCGGCCATGGCCGTGGCGGGAGCGTCCCGAGCGTGCCGCGCCATTGATGGCTTGCTCGAGCGCCGTGTCGAACGATAGGATGGCAGTGTGCGCATACCGCTCGCCATCCTCGTATCGTTGATGAGCACGCAGTGCTCTGGGCCCGAAACGGCGCCTGCCGAAGCGGGGGAACGCGTGGTGCCACCCGCCAGCGCATCACGACCCGACGAGCCATCCGAGCCATCCACGGGTTCATGGCAACTTCGGCAATGGCGCGGATACGCTCGCCGTGCTCGAGACCGTCCCGCCCGACGATGATGAAGAAGGAGATTACTTGCGGGTCATCGCTGCATTCGCGGGAAGCGAGCTGAAGGGCGTGATCGGCGACGAGGATGATGAACTCACGCTCTCGAACTACGTCATCGCAGGCATCACGGATCTCGACGCCGATGGCGTCTCCGAAGTATTGTGGTGGGGCATGGGAGAGGGATTTGGGGTCGGTCTATTCGTCATATGGTTCGGCGAGGGCAAACATCAGATTACCAAGCTCTACGCATGTGAATGCGGAAATTACCTCGCGCCTCCCGGCTTCTTCAGGTCTAATCGGTGATTAGCGGTCGGCAAGCGGTCGCCAGCAAGTCGGCGCTCGCAGGATCGAGCGTTCGCAGGATCTTCGAATCGGCCTCGAGCGCGAGGCCGCCGATCTCGGCGAGCGCTCGCAGCTCGCTGGTCAACACCTCGGGAACGAAGCGCCCCGCACCTTCGAGAGCCAGCTCGCGCCATTCGCCCTCGCCGCGGCTGAAGACCCAGCGAAGCCCGCCAAACTCGAGCGTCACGCGGGCGATCGTGGCCACCGAGGCTCGCCGCAACGACGCCAACAACAGGGCCGCCGACCAATCCGAATTCTCGTGCGTGCAGGTCAAGCCGACATGCTCGAGCTCGCGGCCCAGCGCTCCTCGCCAGATCCACGAGAAGTGGCGCAGATCGACCGACCTCCAAAAGCGCATCGTCAGCGCGCGCAGGTTGGGCAAGCCCCGGTGAAGGCCGAGCGCTTGGCGAAATTCGGGCGCGATCCCTTCGCCGATCGTGTAGGTCGCCTGCCAGCCAGCTTCGCGATCGCCTGCGCGCGCGACCCATTCCTGCTCCCAGTGGATCGCCAGCTCGCGCACGCCAGGCAGCGGATGCTCGGCCGAGAGCAAGTCGAGCAGGTTGCGCTCGTCGCAGCCGATCCGCCGCAGCGAACGCATGACCTCGTGCCGATACGCGGCGAGCGGGGCGTCCTCGAGCGAGATCACCGTAGCGAGCAGCGGGTGGCCAATCATGCGATCGACATGGCGATAGTTCGCCCGCACCCGCGCCGCGCTCAGGAACCCGCACTCGAAGCGCAGGTCGCTGCGAAGCAAGACTGGGCCGAGCTCGGCCAACCAGCTGCCGGCGTGATCGTGCTGGAGTTGGTTCATGCGGGCCCGGCTCGCGCGATCGAGCGGGGCAGTCGAAGCCTGGATCTGCAGGGCGATGAACTCACCGCGCGGATCACCGCGAGCCTGCAAGAAGTCGGCGTAGACGAGGCGATGGCCGAGCTCGCTCGGCTCGGCGAGGATGGCCGCGTGCAGGGTCTCGGCGTTGCGCTGCTCGAGCGGGGCCGGGATCGTGGCCGCGAGCGCGTTTAGGCGCTCGCGCGCCGCTGCGTCGAGCTCGAGGATGCTCCCGAGCTGGTCTCGCAGCGCCTCGATCGCTCGCTTCAGCTTGCGATCGAGCAGCTCGGCCATGGTCGTGCGACCCGTGAGCGCGACGAAGCCCGGCGCAGCCTCGAGGCGCGCGAGCACGCGCGGGTCGGCGTGGACGAGCAAGAGTTCGAAGAGCAGCGTCCAGAACTTGCCGGTCGTCCCCGCCGTGAAGGGCGGCTCCAACACCGCGTCGCACAAGCGCGCGGCGATCCGCGGATCCGGGCCAAAGCCGCGCAGCTGCTTGAGCCGACGCAAGCCCTCGATCGAGTCGACGTCGAGCAAGAGCGGCAGCAGCACGCCGAGATCGGCGCTCTGGTGGCTCGCCGCGCGCTCGAGCCATTGCTCCTCGACCTCGCGTCGGCGCAACGCCGTGATCGCGGGTCGCTGCGGCGTGACCAGCTCCGAGACCCGCTCGATCGCCGCGGCCAGCTCGGGCGTCCGCACCTCCGCCCACGCGAGCAAGAGCGCGTCGAGCAAGGCCTCGAAGTCGCCCGCGCGCAGGCTCAGCTCGGCCTTGGCGAGCGCACGATCCACGCCAGGGTTCACCACACCGAGAGCCCCCACTCGAGTCGCTGCAGCGCGAACGCGAAGCGCTGGGCGAGCGCGTCGAGCAAGACCTCGTCCGCGACCGCGAACTGGCAGCTGAAGGTGTGCAGCGTGGCTCCGAGCTCGCCGCGAGCGATCTCGCCAGCGAGCGAAGGGTCGACCCCGAAGTAGGTCACGAGCCGACGCAGCTCACTGGCCGCAGGCGAACCCAAGTAGGCGGCCAGCGTCGCCGTGTCACCAAAGTGGCCCGCGTTGAGATCACGCAGGCGGATCGGCGAGTCGACCAGGGTCTCGAGCCCCGCATAGGCGAAGTTGTTCTCGTAGCCAAAGACGATCTTCTCGAGCCCGAGCAGGCCCTTGCCCTTGTGACCCAAGAGCGCCGCGATGCCCTTGTTGCCGATCCAATTGTGGTCGATGTCGAGCTCGCGCAAGCTGGCCGCGAGCGCCGAGCTCGCGAGCGCCGTCGCGCCCTTGGTCTGGATCTTGTTGTTGCCGAGCGCGAGCACCTCGAGCCCATGAAACAAGGGCGAGTCCTGAAGCGCCTCGATCCCGTCGACCCGGATCCCGTTGGCCTGCAACGAGAGCCTTCGGATCCCGGCCAAGCCCTCGGCCTTGGCTAGCGCCTCGGCGCCCTCGTCGGCGATCGCGTTGCCGCCGAGATCGAGCTCGACGATGCCGCAGCGCGTGAACACGTCCGACGCCGCGATCGCCTCCGCGCCCTCGGCCTTGCAGCGCAGCTGGCCCAGACGCAGGCAACGAAGCTCGGGCAGGTCGATCGCCGCGAGCAGATCGCCGAGCAGCTTGGCGCCGATCTTGGTCCCGTCGAGGCCAAGCCGAACGAGCCGCTTCAGCGTCGGGTTGGCGACGATCTCGGCCGCTTGTTTGCCGAGCTTCGTCCCGCGCAATTCGAGCTGCGTGCACGTGCCAAGCTCGGCCTTCGCCAGCGCCTTGCAGCCCTTGGCGCCGAAGTCGAGCTCGGTCAGCGCGAGCGTGTGGAGCTGGCCGACGAAGGGCGCGTCGAGCAGCTTGGGCAGCGCCTTGGCGTCGAGGCCCGGGTGGCGAGCGAGCGCGAGCGACTCGAGCTTGGCGAGCCCACCCGAACCGAGCAGCGCCGACACGCTCGCGCTCGCGAGCGAATCGGCTCCGACCCCCGCGAGGTCCAGCGATCGCAGCTCGCTCAGGGCTCCGATCGCCTCGGCCAGACTTGGCGTGACGCAGACGCCGGCCAGCCCGAAGTGCTCGAGCGGACCAAGCCGCTGCGATCGCAGCAGCACCTCGATGTCGCTCGGCGCGGGCTGAAACATGAAGTCGAGCGCGAGCCGACGCAGCCGAGGCAAGAGCGGACCTTCGATTAGCCGCGCGAGCTCGCCAGGATCGTGGAGCGAGAGCTTGACCGACGTGCACGACGTCCGGGCGAGATCGTCGATACCCACGCCGAGCTGCCGACCCTCGGCGTGGCTGGCGAAGCCACGCGAGAAGCCGACCCGAGTCAGGTAGCTGTAGTTGAGATGCTGCGCGCGCCGGGCCGCGATCTCGGCCAACACGGGCTCCCACGCGACGCCGTGGCGCGACCACAGCGTCTCGCGCTCGTCGGCGAGCTCGCGCCGCTTGGCGGGCGCCAGCGCGGGATCGGCCAAGCCGAGCTCCAGCTCGATCACCCGGACTCGCGCAGGATCGGCGTGCTCGGCTCGAGCGTA
>JAMHUH010001057.1:0-2407 GCA_035904925.1 Nannocystaceae bacterium | reverse complement strand
GCCACGGCGTCGAGCGAGGCGCGCCAGTCGCGCGGCACGGTGAGCGCGAGGAGGACGCCGAGCGGCGCGGCGCCCATCGCCGCGAGATCCGACAGCGCGGCGGTCGTCGCGCGCCAGCCGATCTCCTCGGGCGTGAGCCACGCCTTGCGGAAGTGGACCTCCTCCACGGTGCTGCTCGGCACGCCGGCCTTCATGGCGCCCGAGCAGACCCTGCGCGGCCAACATGGCCCGGCGGTCGACCTCTACGCGCTCGGCGTGATTCTCTACGTCTGCCTGACTGGTCGGCTGCCCTTCGTCGGCTCGGCGATCGAGGTCCTGGTCGACAAGCAGAGCGGTGAGGTCCCTGATCCCTGCGCGCTCGTGCCCAATCTTTCGCCCGAGCTCGGCGCGCTCTGTGTTCGACTCCTCTCGCTCGACCCTGCCGCGCGGCCCGACTCGCACACGCTGCTCGAGTTCTTTGCCGGCTCGAGCCCCGACTCGGGCAGCCAAGCGAGCAGCTTCGGCATCCAACCCGAGGTCTTCGTCGGACGCGAAGACGAGCTCGCCCGGCTCGACGCGGCCTTGCTCGCGGTCCGTGATGACGCCCGAGCGCAGACCGTGTTCGTCCGAGGCAAGAGCGGGATCGGCAAGTCGGCCTTGGTCGCGCACTTTCTCGCGCGCGCCGTCGAGGGCAGCGAAGCGCTGGTCCTGCGCGGCCGCTGCCTCGAGCGCGAGTCCGTCCCCTTCAAGGGCGTCGACGCGCTCGTCGACGCGCTCTCGGTCCACCTGCGCCGACTCCCCGAGCTCGACGCGATCTACTACGAACCGCGGCGGGTCGCCGCGCTGATCAAGCTCTTCCCGGTGCTCGCCGACGCGTGGCCGAGCCAGCGCCATCGCGAGCGAGTCCAGGGCGACCCCCATCAGCAACGCCGGATCGGGATCGCGGCGTTGCGCGAGGTCCTGACCCGGATCGCCGACACGCGTCCGCTGATTCTTCATGTCGAGGACTTTCAATGGGCGGACATCGACGGCGCCCGCCTGCTGACAGATCTCGCCCGACCACCCGATGCTCCGGCGATGTTGCTGCTGATCTCGTTCCGCGACGAAGCCGACTCCCGCGAGGCGCTGCGCGAGCTGACCTCGGCCGAAGCGGTCGCGGAGCGCGAGGTCGACGACATCCAGCTCGCGCCGCTCTCGAACCACGAGGCGCTGGCGCTCGCGCTCGCGCTGAGCCCCTCGCGCTCCGAAGCCGCCGAGCGCGAGCTCGAGCGCCAGGCCCAGCTCGCCAAGGGCAGCCCCTTCTTCCTGCGCCAGCTGATCCGCGAGGGCCTCGGGGGCGCCGGGCTGGCGAGCGCGAGCGAGGACTCGCTCGACGCGATCGTCGTCCGCCGGATCGTCACGCTGCCGACCCGCACCCGCCGGATGCTCGCGATCATCGCGGTCGCGGGTGGACCGATCGCCGAGTCGGTGACGCTCGAGCTCGAGCCGGCCGCTGCGGCGATCACCGAGCTCAGCGAGCTCGCGTTGATCCGGCGTGATCCAGGGGCGAGCGACCCGATCCTCGAGGCCGCCCACGATCGGATCCGCGAGGTCATGGTCGCGGAGCTCGACACCGACGAGCTTCGCGGCCTCCACATCGAACTCGGCCAGGTGCTCGCGTCGCGGGCGGCCCCGGCTCAGCTGCTCGCCGAGCACTTCGAACGCGGCGAGGACCCGGTCCGTGCGCTGGACTACCTCGAGCTGGCCGCAGCCCAAGCCGCGGAGGGGCTCGGCTTCGCCCGCGCGGCCGAGCTCTATCGGCGTGCGCTGGCGTTGACCGGCGCTGCCGAGCTCGAGCGACGCGAGCGGCTCGAGCTCGCGCTCGCCGAGCAGCTGATCAACCTCGGCCTCAGCGCTGCGGCGGCCGAGCTCTACCTCGGCCTGGTCACGCGCGCGCGCGAGCCCGAGCAAGCCAGGGTGTTTCGTCGCCAAGCGATCGACCATCTGATCAAGAGCGGGCAGATCGATCGTGGCCTCGACACGCTCGAGCTGGCGCTGGCCTCGTTTGGCGAGGCCCTGCCTCGGCGGCTCGCAGCGACGATCCTCTCGTTCCTGGGCCATCGACTCCGGCTGGTCTGGCGCGGCTCGAAGTTCACGCTGCGGCGGCCCGAGCAGCTCGATCCGCGAACCCTCGAGTACCTCTCGACGCTGCTCGCCGGGACGCTCGGCTTGATGTCGCAAGAGATGCTGATCACCACCGCCCTGCACGCGCGCCTCCTCCACGTCGCGCTCGATGCTGGCGAGCCCTACCACCTCGCCTGCGCGCTGATGTGGGAGATGATCCTGTCGATCAACGGGGGGCTCGAGCGCCGCGCCCGAGGCTGGCTCGAGCGAGTCCGACGACTCGGGGCCGAGTCCAGCGATCCGATGGTGATCGGCATGGCTGCGG
>JAMHUH010001056.1:0-2147 GCA_035904925.1 Nannocystaceae bacterium | reverse complement strand
CGCGACGGCGCTCGCGAGCTCGGCGCTCGCGGCCAGCTTGCGCGAGCTCGACATCGACCACAATTGGATCGGCAACAAGGGCATCGCGGCGCTCTTGGGCCACAAGGGCAAGGGCTTGCTCGCGCTCGAGAAGATCATCTTCGGCTACGAGAACAACTTCGCCTTCGCGGGGCTCGAGACTCTGGTCGACTCGCCGATCCGTCTGCGCGATCTCAACGCGGGCCACTTTGGTGACACGGCGACGCTGGCCGCCTACTTGGGTTCGCCTGCGGCCAGTGAGCTGCGTCGGCTCGTGACCTACTTCGGGGTCGATCCTTCGCTCGCTGGCGAGATCGCTCGCGGCGAGCTCGGAGCCACGCTGCACACCTTCAGCTGCCAGTTCGCCGTCGCGGACGAGGCCTTGCTCGACGCGCTCGCCAAGCGTTTCGCGTTCGCGCTCCAGCGGCTCGAATGGGGGCTCTCGATGTGGTGATCCCCGGCGTGGATCGTGCGCTCGCGCAGGCCGAGTCGAGCCTGCGCACGGGCGACTTCGAGGCCTTGCTCGACGCGCTCTTGCTCGCGTGGGCCGAGGCGCGGGCGCCCGAGCTGGCCGCCGCGATCGAGCGGGTCTCGGACTTGGTCACGCCGCAGCGGCCCGCGATCACGGCGTTGCGCCGACGCGAGGTCGAGGAGCAATGGCTCGAGCGCGCGGCGAGCCACGACAGCGCCGACCTCGGCGTGCTGCTGCCGCTCTTGCTCGACGTCGACTCGATCGAGGGCTTGCGTCGGCTCAAGCAGCTGCGCGGCTTTGGCCCGGATCCGCGGATCGCCGCGCGCTTGTGCGACGCGGTGCTGGAGCCGCCCTTCACGGCGGGCACGACCGGCAAGTTCTGGACGCTGCTCTTCGAACTCTTGCTCGTCCACGCCGACCCGCGCGTGCTCGCGCGCCTCGAGGCTGCGCCGGGCTTCGTCGCGATCGTGGGTCGCACGACCATGGCCGAGCTGCTCGATCGCAAGCTGAAGCGAGCGATCGAGGCGCTTCGAGACCAGCTCGGGAGCATCCTCGAGCTCGACGCAGCGGCGCGCGAGCGCGTGGCCGAGCTCACCGCTCGCGTGCCTGCCCCGCCCGAGCAGCGCAGCGCCGAAGCTCTGTTCGCGGCCATCCTCGCCGAGCCGAGCGAGCTCGGGCATCGGCTCGTCTACGCCGACTTCTTGCAGGCTCGCGGCGATCCCCAGGGCGAGTTCATCGCTCTGCAGATCCAGGCTTCGGTCGCCCCGCTGGATCGTGCGAGTCGAGCTCGCATGAATCAGCTTCAGCACGATCACGCAGGCAGCTGGTTGGCCGAGCTCGGGCCAGTCTTGCTTCGCAGCGACTTGCGCTTCGAATGCGGGTTCCCGAGCAGGGCGCGGGTGCGAGCGACCTATCGCCATGTCGATCGCATGATTGGCCACCCGCTGCTCGCGACGATGGTCTCGCTCGAAGACGCCCCGCTCGCCGCCTATCGGCACGAGGTCATGCGTTCGCTGCGGCGGATCGGCTGCGACGAGCGCAACCTGTTCGAACTGCTCTCGGCCGAGCATCCGCTGCCCCGCGTGCGCGAGCTGGCGATCCACTGGGAGCTCGAATGGGTCGTGCGCGCCGACGATCGCGAAGCCGGCTGGCAGCCGACCTTTACGGTCGGCGAAGGGATCGCGCCCGAATTTCGCCAGGCGCTCGGCCTTCACTTGGGCTTGCCCAACCTCCGCGAGCTGACGATGCGCTTTTGGAGGTCGGTCGATCTCCAACGCTTCGCGTGGATCTGGCATGGACCGCTGGGCCGCGAGCTCGAGCATCTCGGCTTGACCTGCACGCACGAGAATTCGGATTGGTCGGCGGCCGTGTTGTTGGCGTCGTTGCGGCGAGCCTCGGCGGCCACGATCGCTCGCGTGACGCTCGAGTTCGGCGGTCTTCGCTGGGTCTTCGCCCGCGGCGAGGGCGAGTGGCGCGAGCTCGTCCTCGAACGAGCGGGGCGCTTCGTGCCCGAGGTGTTGGCCCGCGAGCTGCGAGCGCTCGCCGAGATCGGCGGGCTCGCGCTCGAGGTCGACCCGAAGATCCTGCGAACGCTCGATCCTGCGAGCGCCGACTTGCTGGCGACCGCTTGCCGACCGCTAATCACCGAGTAGACCTG
>JAMHUH010001055.1:0-4711 GCA_035904925.1 Nannocystaceae bacterium | reverse complement strand
CTTGGCCGCTTTGCCAGCCAACATCGGTGAGCCCATCATCGCCAAGCCGGCCACGACCGCCGCTGCGTACTCGCCTCCGCGCGCGGCGACCCGGCGGGTGACCGCCATCGGCCAGGCCCGGCGATCGACCGGGATGTTCGCGTTGCCGATCTGTTCGAGCAGCTCCGCGTCGCGGGCTTCGAGCTCGATCCCCGTGATCGCGTAGACCGTGGTCTGGAAGAAGGTTCGCTTGCCGACGATGTTGGCGGCGAGGTAGCGCTCGCGCAGCGCGTTGTCGTCCCGGCTGCGATCGAGGAAGCCGAGCTCGGGCTCGTAGTGCATCTGCGCGGGCAGCTGGGCGATGTTCAAGGGCGCCTCACGACCGCCCACGAAGGCCCGCTCGAGTTCGTCGCGGTGCTCGACCAGCCAGTCGATCGTCGCGCCGATCCCCTCGGGTCGAACCGAGGCCAACGCCGAGACCAGCGCGAGCCAAGGCGGGACACCGATCGCCCCTGCGTCGTGCAAGGTGGCGAGCGCATCTTGGATGTTGTCGGACCCAGTGGTCATTGCGGTCCCTTCGCGGCGGCGAAGCCCTGCTGCATCAAGCTGCGATTTCGCCGGCCCGAGGGCGGCACCTCGCTGGGATCGAGGTTCACGTCGATCACCCAAGGTCCGCGCACGCGGGCGGCTCGCTCGAGCGCGGGCCCGAGCTCGGTCTCGTTGCTGACGCGCTCGCCGTCGGCCCCGATCGCTCGCGCGAGCGCGACGAAGTCGACCCGCGGGAGCTCGCAGGCGAAGGGCTCCCAGCCCATCGCGACCATGCCCTGCGCGCACATCAGGTAGCTCGCGTCGTTGAGCACGATCCAGACCGCGTCGGCGCCGTATTGAACCGCCGAGTGAATCTCGTTGGTCATCATCATCGCGCCGTCGCCGACCAGCGCGACCGCCTTGCCGCCACGCGCGAGCGCGGCCCCGACCACGCTGGTGGTCGCGTGGCCCATCGAGCCGAAGCCCGTGCTGACTCGATAGCGACCCGGCTGTGCGAAGTGCAGGAGGTGGGTCGACCAGCAAAAGGCGTTGCCGCTCTCGGCCATGATCCAGGCGTCGCTCTGCTCGACGAAGACCCGCTGGATCTCGGCGAAGAGCAGGCGCGGGCGGACGGGCCCCTCGGCGCGCGGCTTGGGACGCGGGGCCGCGTAGGGCGAGCTGCCCACGCGAGCCGGAGTCGCCGGGCTGGCGATCGCCTCGATCAGCGCAGCGCAATACGAGCCGATGTCGGCGACCGCTCCGTGGGTCGGGACCTCGGGGTAGGCGAGGCCAAACACCGAAGCATCGGCGTCGACGTGGATGAAGGACTCCGACGGGGTCAGCTCGGGCGCCCAGAACGAGGTCGACTCGCCCATCCGGGTCCCGAGCACCAGCGTGTGCACGGGCCGATCGGCGGCCAGGAGCTCGTCGACTTCGGAGTGGCCGCCGAGCCCGGTCACGCCGATGAACTGCGGGTGATCCTCGGGGAAGATGCCCTTGGCTCGCGGCGAGCACATCACCCGCGCGCCCGTGAGCTCGACGAGGCGACGGATCGGCGCAGCCGCATGACGAGCACCAAAGCCGAGCCAGATCGTCAGCGGCTGCCCGGCGATCATCGCCGCATGCTTGGCGATCAGCTGCGGGCTGCACATGGGCAGGGGGTCACCGCGGTCGACCATGCCGACCGGGCGAGCCGAGCGGGTCGGGGCGTTCTGCATGTCGATCGGCAGGCTGAGGTGAGCCACGAACCCGCCCGGTCGGCGCAGACCGCTGCCGAGCTGGGCGACGATCGGCCCGAGCTGCGCCGGGTGGTCGAGGCTGGTCGCGTAGTGCAGCGCACCGCCGGCCGAGAAGAGGCCCGAACCCCCCATCGTGACGGGCGTGGTCTCTTGCGTCGCAACCCGCCCGCGGTTCATCGCCGAGGTCGCGGCGGAGACGAAGATGACGTGGGCCCCGTCCCAGCGGGCCGCGAGCATGCCCGTGATCGCGTTGCTCAGGCCCGGTCCTGCCGTCGTGAACACCAGCACCGGTCGGCGCGTGGCGATCGAAGCTTCGATCGCCGCGAACGCGGCCCCGCCCTCGTGGCGAAAGTGAAGGCAGCGAATGTCGCTGTGGTGGAGCGCGCGAAAGAAAGGCGCGATCGCTCCACCCATCACGCCGAAGGCATGCGTGACGCCGAGTCGAACGAGCGCGTCGACCAGCGCCGTCGACAGGGTCTGCGAAGGAGTGGACTCGACGAAATTCATGGTTGGATTCATGACCAGAGCACCTCTCGGGCGAGCACCAGGCTGGTCGCGGCCCCACCCGCGCCAAATCCGTTCTTGACCAGCACCTGCACGGCCGCGGCGCGGCCGACGTTGGCGACATAATCGAGGTCGCACTCCGGGTCGGGCTGGTGGAGGTTGATGGTCGGAAGGACCTCGCCGACGCCCATCGCCCCGAGCGCGAGCGCGGTCTCGATCACCCCCGCCGCACCAAAGGCGTGGCCATGCATCGACTTGGTCGCCGAGACCGGGATCTGGTCGGCGCGGCCGCCAAACACCCGCTTGATCGCCCGCGTCTCGGCCACGTCGCCCAGCGGGGTCGCCGTCGCGTGGGCCGAGATGGCGTCGACCTGATCGGGATGGATCCCCGCGTCGGCCAGCGCCAAGCCCATGGTTCGCGCCCACGCGGCGCCCGTCGGCTCGGGGTTGATGATGTGATGCGCGTCGTTGGTGATCGCGCTGCCCAACACCAGCCCAAGCACGCGCGCACCTCGGGCTCGCGCGAGATCGAGGCGCTCGAGCACCAGCACACCCGCGCCCTCGGCCAGCACGAAGCCCTTGCGCCCGGCGGCGAAGGGCGAGCAGGCGCCCTCGGGATCCCTGCTCGTGTTCATGCCCGCGTCGACGAAGCAGGCGTAGGTGACCAGGCTGCGCATGCTCGACTCGCAGCCGCCGACGACCATCGCGTCGGCCCGACCGAGCCGGATCTGGTCCATGGCGATCGCGATCGCCGTGGTCCCCGAGGCACAGGCGTTGGCGAGCCCGAGCGCGGGCCCCCGCAGTCCGTAGCGCAGGCCGATCTGCGAGCTCGCGGCGTTGCCCGTGATCGCGATCGCGGTCATGCGAGCGATCGCCTCGGGCTGATCCTCGGCATAGCTCTGGTGCAGCGCGCGATGCCAGAGCTCGGCGCCCGGCAGCCCGGCTCCGACCACACAGCCGATCCGCTCCCGATCGATGTCGGCGAGCATGCCAGCCTGGGTCATCGCCTCGGCGGCCGCAGCCAGAGCGAAGAGCACCGCGTGGTCCTGGCGGGCCGCGAACTTGGGCTCGAGGCCGTGCTCGAGCCCGAAGCCCTCGACCGTTCCGCCGACGCGCGTTCGCAAGCGTGGATGCCCCTCGTCGACCCAGGGCGAGGTGTAGGCTCGGATGGCGTTCTCGCCTCGCCGCGCGGAGTCGAGCGCGGCGGGCAGCGAGTTTCCGAGCGGGCAGACGAGCCCGATTCCGGTGATCGCGATCGGTGGATGCGTGGCTGTGCGAAGCATGGTCGGGTCTCGCAACGGGTATTCGCGCGACGGTGCGCGAATCTGTCGCCCTTTCGACCAGGAATTCGTCGGCTCGACAAGCGAGGCGATCGTGCGAGGAATCGCTTGCGCGATCGGCATGAACCTACTTCTCGAACACAATGCTCCCACCCGTCTCCCGACCTCGGGGTCTGCTTCGTGCGCGGATCAGCCCAGAGCAGGCCCGAGCGCGGTCGAGGAGCCCAATCGAGGGGGCGAGGGCGATCGACGCACACCCTCGATTGAAAGTTGTTATGGTGCCCGAGACTGACGCTATTGATCGATCCGCGCTCGCAGATCGCTCAGAGCGGGATGTCGCTGCGATCGCGAATCTCGACCACCTGCCGCAGCGCCTCGATCCGCGCGACCACGTCCCAGATCGTCATGGTGTCGGCGAGCGAGGCCAAGAACACGTGGTCGGCCGCGACCGCTTCGGCGTCGAAGAACCAAAACATGTTCAGCAAAGGCGAGAGCCAGATGTGCGGGCCACGAGCGCGCAGCTCGTGGATCAGCGGCAGCGCGCCCATGATGTCGTAGCCGCCGCCGCAGCCGGCGAGCAGCACCCTTCGATGGCCCGCGAGGGCGTCGGTGATCGGTTGGGTCAGCATGGGGCTCGAGTCGCTCTTCAGTCGCCGAGGTGCGGCCAGACCTTGCCAAAGTCGCCCGCCGCCAGCTTCTTTTGCTGAATGTAGAACGCGAGCACGTCGGCGTCGCCGAATTCCATGTCCGTCTGATCCTCGCCGGGCAACTGCAAGAGCATCTCGGCGCTGGCCGGCTCCTCGGCGTCGTAGCCATGATCGCGGTAGCCGAGCAGCTGCGGCAAGATCGGCGCGTTCGAGTCGTAGACGCTCGCTTCGTAGGCCTCGAGCTTGCTGCCCTTCAAGAGCTTGGTCAGCTGCCGGTTGCTGGGCGAGGGCAGGCGCAAGGTCGGATGCAGGCGCACGCTCGCCGCTTGATAGATCACGTCGAAGAAGTCTTCGGGCACCTCGTGGCGAACGAGCTTGGCGCGCGGCTTGGTGAAGAGGACCCGAGCCTGCTCGGCGTAGCCAGCTTCGCCCTCGGGATCGTTGCCCATGAAGAAGGACAAGAGGCCCTTGGCCGGCAGCGTGCCCTTGGCCAGGTGCGGGGCGAATTGCTCGAGATCGATCTGGGCCAGGAATG
>JAMHUH010001054.1:0-1707 GCA_035904925.1 Nannocystaceae bacterium | reverse complement strand
CGAGCTCGGTCCGCCGCCACGACTCCTCGGCGGCGCCGACTCGCTGAGCTCGGGCTTCGCCGCGCCCACGCCCGGGCGCGAGCTGCTGCGCATGGGCGGTGGCATGCCCGACGCGCGCCTGTGCCCGGCCGAGCTGATCGCTCGCACGCTGCGACGCTTGCTCGCGCGCGAGCCCGGGTTGCTCGACTACGCGAGCGACGACGAAGCGGGGCGCGGACATCCGCGGCTGCGCTCGATCTTGGCTCGGACCTTGGCCGAGCAGCGCGGTCTCGCCTGTGGACCCGAGCACCTCTTGATCGGTCGCGGCGCGCAGATGTGCGTGTGGCTGGCCGCGGCCGCGTTGATCCGACCGGGCGATCGGGTCGCGGTCGAGCGTTGGGGCTATCGACCGGCCTGGCAGGCGCTGCGGGCCCACGGGGCCAAGCTCGTGCCGATCGGCGTCGACGCGCGCGGGCTCGATGTCGACGCGCTCGAGCGCGCGCTCGAAGGTGGCCCTTTGCGTGCGGTCTACCTGACGCCGCACCACCAATATCCGACCACCGTCGCGCTCGCGCCCGCGCGCCGGCTTCGTCTGCTCGAGCTGGCTCGGGCGCATCGCTTTGCGATCGTCGAGGACGACTACGACAACGAGTACCACTACGAGGGTCGGCCGCTCTTGCCTTTGGCCAGCGCCGATCGCCATGGTTTGGTCGTGTACATCGGCAGCATGGCCAAGGTGCTCGCGCCTGGGCTGCGGCTCGGCTGGGTGGTCGCGCCCGAGCCCTTGATCGAGCGAATGGTCGCGCTGCGTCGGCCCCTCGATCGCCAGGGCGATCGACTCGGCGAGCGGGCCTTCGCCGAGCTGCTCGAAGAGGGCGAGCTGCAGCGGCATGTTCGACGGACCCGCAAGCTCATGCAGGCCCGCCGCGACGCCTTGGTCCATGCGCTCGGGCGCGAGCTCGGCTCTGTGCTGGTTCCGCGGGTGCCGGCGGGTGGTTTGGCATTGTGGGCTCGTGTCGATCCGAGCGTCGACGTCGACGCTTGGGCTGCCCGCGCGTTGGAAGCCGGCGTCGAGGTCACGCCCGGGCGGATCTATGAATTTCGTCGCCGCCCTCGCTCGCGCTTGCGGATCGGCTTTGCCCGCTGCGACGAAGCCGAGCTCGCGCGGGGCGTCGCTCGTTTGGCCCGCGCGCTGCCGGAGGGCCGCTGATGCGGATCGTCGTCGACGACGCGATCACGCAGGCCGAGCCGGCCTTCGCTGGTTTCGGCGAGCTCGTGCGGCTGCCGAGTCGCGCGCTCGTGCCTGGGGCTGCGGCGCTGCGCGAGGCCGAGGCGTTGATCGTTCGCAGCGTCACGCGCGTCGACGAGCGCTTGCTCGCGAGCGCGCCCGCGTTGGGCTTCGTCGGGACTGCGACGGCCGGCAGCGATCATGTCGATCACGCCGCGCTCGCTCGGCGTGGGATCCACTTCGCCGACGCGGCCGGCTGCAACGCTCAGGCGGTCGCCGAGTGGGTGATGGTCGCGCTCTTGGGCGTGCTCCCGCGTCTGCCCGAGGCGATCCGGAGCGGGCCGATCGGCGTGGTCGGGGTTGGCCAGGTCGGTACGCGCTTGGTCGCGCTGCTGCGTCGGCTGGGTTGGTTCGAGCAGGTGCTCTGCTGCGATCCGCATAAAGCTCGCAGTGGCGACGCGAGCGAGCCCTGGCTCGAGCTCGACGAGCTGTGGGCGCGC
>JAMHUH010001053.1:0-1903 GCA_035904925.1 Nannocystaceae bacterium | reverse complement strand
CGCTCCCGGCCGCTTGGCGGCGCGTCGGCCAAAGCCGGCATCGCAAGCCCGAGCAGGAGCGTGGCGAAGGCCAACGCAGGCACCCTGGTATTCGTCTGTCGCAGCATGAGCGCGACCATGACGGACTCGGATGTCGCCGTCAACTCGAATCCCACGAGCTCGCCCTTCCGAGCTACCCACACGTCGGCTTGCTCTTCCTCATTCCGGGTGTCGAGGAACGTGCCGCTCGCCATGCCCGGCGCGAGGGGTTCTACTGAGACCGCGCGCGAGCTTCACGGTCGGAGCATGCGCGCCGTCATCGTTCGGCCCAACAAATGCTGAATCAGCTTCGATTTGGACCCCTCGGTCGGGCATTCGATATCGCTGGCTCGGGCCATTTCACGCAGTGTGGCGGCGTCGAGCCAATCGAGATAATCGGCCCGAATCTGCGCGGGAATGTACATGGACATTCCGAGCGCCCATGGGGCATCGGCTTCGAGCCCCTCGTCCTCGAGTTGCAGATCGACGAGCTTCGCCATGCGCGGTGAATTGGCCAAGATGATCGCGGTCTCTTCCTCGCCGATGTAGCCGCGCAGCTCGAGCTGCTCGAGCGCGTTCAGATGCGGTGACCGAGCGATTGCGACCAGGCCCACGTCGCCGAGCTTGTCGCCCAAGCGAAGCTGCTCGAGACCCGCCAAGGTCGGTGAATTGGCGATCGCCGCAGCGCCGTCGCAGTCGACGTCCTCGGCCAACAAATTCAGGATCTTCAGATTGCCGAGCTCCGGGGCGCGAGCAATCAGCTCGACGAGCTCCGGGGTGCAGCCCGCGTGGCTCGGCTCGAACTCGAGCTTGCGAACGAGGCAGCCGAAGGGTTTGATCCGCAAGCAGGCCGCATCCGACAGGTCGAGCAGCTGCTCGCCGGCCCAGCGGAGCTCGTCGGGCCAGCGGAGCAAGCCCGCCTCGGCATGCGCCAGCGCGGCCTCGAGCTCGGGGCCCGGGCATTCGTCGAGCTGCTCGAGGATCTGGCCAAAGACCGCGAGCGAAGGCGCGCGCTCGAGCAGCGCCCGCAGGTGGACGAGTGGGTCCTTCATCGCATTGCGTCCCCACGAAAGCGTACAGGATACGCCGTTCTCGCTCGGCGAAGTCGACACGGTGACCGCAAAAAATCCGAGGATTTCCGCGCGGTGTGATTGCGCGCCTGGGTGGCTGCGGAGAATGAGTAACCCTTCTCCCAGGCTTCAAAGAGTGCTTGAATGGCATGGTGTCGAGCGGGAGCATCTGGTCGACGATCCCGTCCGACGAAGGTCCGGTCGAACGCAGCTTGGCGCCGACCTTGCAGCTGGTTGGCTTGTTGATCTGTCTGGCGGGGCTGCCCTCGCTGCCCTCGTTCGTCGGCAGCCTCGCGGCCAATTCGGGCGTAGAGATCGATGTCGCGGCCAAGTGCATGTTCGGATTGCTCGGGCTCACGGCCCTGGTCGTGGTTCGCCGTGGACGTGTCCGCGCCGGCACCTGGCTGGTGGTCGGCGCGTTCGTGGTCGTGTGGCTGATAGCGATGCCCACGCATGGCCTCGTCCACGAGGCCGGTGCGCTCAGCATGCTGGTCTTCCCCACGCTCTTGGCCGGACTCGCGCTCGGTCGCAGGGGCCTGTGGATCACCTTCGCCTTGATCGCGTTCGCGATTGCGCTCGGGGCCGTGGCCGACGGCCGCGAGTGGTCGAAATTGTTGGCTGCTGCCCCGCGAGGCTCGGTGACCTTCCGCGGCACGACCATCAACCTGGCAATCTTCTGCATCTTGGTCGACTGGGCGGGTGTCCGGCTGCGCCAAGCGTTGATCGCCGAGGCCGACAAGTCTGCGGCGCTCGTCGCCGAGCAAGCGCGCCGCGCCGAGCTCGAGCGCTCGCTCGCCCACGCCAAACGGCTGGAG
>JAMHUH010001052.1:0-5507 GCA_035904925.1 Nannocystaceae bacterium | reverse complement strand
TACTTCGCGGTCATCGTCGACGCCAGCAACCGCAAGACCCTGTGCCGGCTGCACTTCAACCGCTCGCGCAAGTACGTCGGGCTGATCGACGGGGAAAAGAAAGAGACCAAGCACGCGATCGACGATCTGCAAGGCATCTTCGCGCTGCGTGAGCCGCTGCGAGCCGCCGCGCAGCGCTGGGCGACCAGCACCAAGGAGCCCGAAGGCAACGAGCCGCTCGCCTGAGCGCGTCGCAGACGGCCAAGGTCGAGGGGTCGTGCGTGACGGCCCCTTCAAATCAGCCTCGCGCCACCGAGGGTGCGCTATGCTGGCGGGGGCCGTAGCGCAGAAGTCGACGCGATCGCCTGCCAAGCGATAGGACGCTGGTGCGAACCCAGCCGGCCCCACACCACTCGCCCCGCCGCCGCGGCCCTTCTCGAGTGGCAAGCCCCGGGTTCGAATCCAAGCGATCCCATGCCAAGCTCTGGCGGGGCCGTAGCGCAGAAGTCGACGCGGCGGACTACGGATCCGCAGGACGCTGGTGCGAACCCAGCCGGCCCCGATTACGCACGCGCATCGAGCAGGTATGGTGCGGCTCGTGTCCGCGCTCCCGATCCTCGCGCTGCTCGGCTCGCTGGCGAGCTTGCTGGCGCGTCGGCGTGCGCGGGTGGGGGCGCTGACGCTCGAGGACTTCGCGCTCGCGGGGGCGATGCACCTGGCGATCGTCGGCGTGGCCGCGACGCTGCTGGCGTGGGCCGGTTGGTTCGACGCGATCGGCTTGACCCTCGTCGGTGTCGGCTTGGCCCTGGTCGCGTGGCCGCGGCGAGTCGTGCGAGCGCGCGTGCTCGTGGCGGCGAGTGGCCGGGTCCACACGCTGATCCTGCTCGGGGTGTTGGCGGCGGGCGTGTTGATCCGGACGCCCTCGATCCCCGCGCCGCTGGCGGGTCGCGATCAAGGCACCTACGTGCTGCGAGCGGCCCTGAGCGCGCGCACGGGCGGGCTCGGCTTCACCGACGAAGTCCTGGCCGAGGCCGGCCGCGAGCAGGCCGAGGACCTGCTCGGGCTCTACCCCAAGACCGACGAGCCCTGGCGAGTCGATCGCTACGAGGCGGCGTACCGACCGGGGACCTACCTGGCCTCGCGCGATCGTGGCGAGGTGGTCGTGCAGTTCTTTCATGTCCACCCGATGCTGCTCGCCTGCGAGCGGGTGGCCTTCGGCGAAGGCATCGGCACCGGCTGGCTGGCGATGCCCTGGCAGGCGGGCTTGTGGCTGCTGGTGATGGCCTGCATCGCGCGGCGGCTGTGGCCGCGCGGACCTTGGGCAGCGCTGGCGCTCGCGCTGATCGCGAGCTCGCCCTTGGCGATCTGGACCGGGCGCACGCCCCTGAGCGAGACCACGATGGCGCTCTTCGAATGGGCGGCCGTGTTGGTCGCGCTGCGCATGCGGGCGGGCGACGACGATCCAAACGCGCCTTGGTGGGCGGCGGGGTTGCTGGTCGCGAGCGCGTGGGTGCGAGGCAACGCGTTGCTCGTGCTGCCGGTCGTGCTCGCGCTGGCCTGGCTGCGCCCGCGCGAGGCCAGCTCGCGCGAGCTGGGCTCGCGCGCATGGTGGCTGGTGCTCGGTGGCTTGCTCGCGAGCGTGTTCGTCCACGCGCTGACCGTGTTCCCCTACTTGCACGACGAGCTGCTCCGGCGCGCGCCCGATCTCCATGTCGGCCCCTGGGCGTTGATCGGCGCGACGGCCCTGGGCGTGCTCGCGTGGTTGGGGATCGATCGCGGGCTCGGGCGGCCGGGCTTGGCCGACCTGCGCGCGCGCCTGCTCGCTTGGCTGCCACGGCTCGAGGTCGCGGCGACCTTGCTGGGCTTTTGGCTGTGGTGGAGCTGGCGAAGCGCGGCGGGGGATCAGCTCGAACCATTCAGTCGTCTGGATCCGGTCGTGTCCTTGCTCGGTCTGCCCTTGCTCGTCTGCGCCGGGCTCGGGTTGATCGGGCTGGCTCGACGTTGGCGACCGCATGGCCACGCCGACGCGTGGCTCTCGGCGATCGCGGTGACCTTGCCGATCACCGCGCTGCTCTACGCCCCGCGCAACCTGCCGGGCTTGGGCCTCTTTTACTACGGCCGCTATTTGGTGCCCGAGCTGCTGCCCTGCGCAGCGCTGGCGGCCGTGGCCGCGCTCGCGTGGATCGTCGAGTGGATCGCCGGGCGCTCGGGCTGGCCGCGCCGGCTCGCTTCGCGTGGGCTCGGGCTGGTCGCGATCGCGTGGCTCGGATGGAGCGTGGCCGCGCCGCTCTTCAGCTCGCCGCAGGTGTTGCTGCGCGAGAACGAGGCGGCCGCGCCCGCGATCGCATGGTTGGCCGAGCGGCTGCCCGCTGGCGCGATCGTGATCGCGGGCGGCGAGGGCTGGCACCACGGCCACACCTACAACCAGGTCGGTGGCGCGCTGGCGCTGGCCAAGGGCGTGCAGGTGCTGCCCTACCGAACTCGCGAGGACGCCTGGTCGAGCGCGTGGGAGCTCTTGGTCGCGGGCCCACGGCGACGCGGCGAGCCAGCGCCGACGCTCTTCTTGCTGGTCAACGAGGCCGCGCATCAGCACCGCCGCGCCAGCGGCCAGCGAGTCGCGCTGCTCGACGACATGCAGTGGGCGCCCTTCGTGGTCGAGCAGGTCGATCTGCTCGAGCTCTTCGTGTACGCGTTGACGCCGGTCGAGGACACGATGCCCTCGCGGGTGGCTCGCCACGAGCTGCGCATGGGCCTGATGAAGATCGCGGTCGACCCGGCCGCGCTGGCCCGGATCGAGCGGATCGTGCCCGCGGGCGATCGTTGCCTCGACCCTGTCCGAGCGCGGGTGGTCGAGCTCGGGCCCGGCTCCGACGAGGTCGCGCATCTGGTCTTGGTCGCCGCACCGGGGAGTCCGCGGAGCAACCCGAGCTGGCGGGTCGAGCTCGACGGCGTGGTCGTGCAGCTCGAGCCGCTCGCGGGTCTGCGCCCGCACCCACGCGCGACGCTGGGGCCCTATCCGATCGATCGGCGGCCCAAGCAGATCGCGATCTTCGCCGCCGAAGCGGGCGAGGGCGAGGGTCCTTGCCCGCACGGCGAGCTGGCCGAGCTGCGGCTCTTGCCGCGCGAGCGCTCGGCCCTGGTCGAGCTCGAGGCTGCGTCGATCGTCGCGCGGACCTTCGCGCCGACGCCCTTGCCGGCGATCATGAAGGTCAGCGCCAAGCCGCTCGATCCGATCACCTGGGTCGGCGGGCGCTCGCTGACGCGGCATCGACCGGGCATTCGTGGCGCCGACGAAGTCGTGGGCGAGGCGCTCGTGCTCGAGCCGGGACGAACGCTCGAATTTCCGCGGGTCGATCTGCCGGTCGATCGCGAGGGCCAGCCGCTGCCGCTCGAATTGATCGTCACCTTGGCCAGCAGCGAGGCGCGGGCAGGGGCGAGCTTGGAGGTGCTGATCGAGGGCGGCGAGCTCGTGACGATCACGCTGCCCGAGCCGCGCAGCGGGGTCTGGCCGGCGCCCGCGTCGAACTGGACGCCAACGCGGGGGCGTGCGGTCGTGGGCTTGCGGCTCGACGCGGACGCCGGGGGCCGGGTGTTGGTCCGGGACGTCGCGCTCTTCTTGGCGGGCGGGTCCGCGGCCAAGCCCAACGATGGGGACTGACGCGAAGGCGCTCGCGCAGGCCCCGAGCCGCGCGCGAGCGAGTCGACGAGTTGGTTGACTTGCCGAGAACGGGTCTCGATAGTGATCGGTGCCGATGAGCGACCTCGATGAACGACCCGTGGCGCTGCGCTTCGAGTGCTCGGCCGCCGAATGCACGTGGGAGGTCACGGGCATGCAGCTGTCCGAGCGCTTCGACCGACCCTACGAGCTGCGGGTCGACCTGCGCTCCGACGACCCGGACGCGCAGCCGCTGCGCATGCTCGGCGCTTCGATCACCCTCGGCATCGAGCGTGGGCCGCTCTTTCGCGAGCTGCATGGCATCGTCGAGCGCGTCGAAGACGGCATCGCCGATCATGGTCACGTCCGCACGGCCTTGACCGTGGTGCCCGCGTTGGTCGCGCTCGGGCAGCGCCGCAACAGTCGGATCTTTCAGGACATGACGATCCCGGAGATCCTCGAGGACGTGCTCGGGGCCGGGCTCGGCGGCTACGAGCGCAGCGCCGACCTCGGCGCGCTGTCGGGCGAATACCCCAAGCAAGAATATACGGTTCAATATCGCGAGACCGACCTCGACTTCGTCCATCGGCTCATGGAGGAGTACGGGATCAGCTATCGCTTCGACCACGAAGGCAGCAGCGAGACGCTCGTGCTCTTCGACGGCGGCGGGGCCTTCTTCGACCTCGTCGTGCAAGGCGGCGAGGCCGGTACGCTGACGATGGTCCAACAGGGCGACAGCCCGGGCCTGCACGAGGACCTGCGCGATTTCCAGCGCGAGACCCAATTGCGGCCGACGGTCGCGCGCTCGACCCTCTTCGACTGGTTGACCCCTGCCCAGACCCAGGACGCCGAGCATGCCGAGGTCCGTGATCTCGGCTTCGCCAACGGGGCCGAGCTCGCGCCCGAACGCGAGGACTACGAGCACGACGAGCCCGCGACGCTCTTTGGCTATCGCACGCAGGGCCTCGACTTCGACGCGGTCGAGCGGCAGGTCGAATTGCGCCGCACCCTGCACCAGCGCGACGCGGTCCGCTTCACTGGCATGAGCACGGCCACGCAGATGGCCCCGGGCTGCAAATTCGAATTGCTCGGGCATCCCGAGCCGGAATTCGATCGTCAATATTTGGTGGTCGCGGTCGATCACGCGGCCGGCGATTACGCGAATCCCGACGTCGCCAAGGAAGCTTATACCAATCGCATCGAGTGCATCCCGGTCGAGGTCGAATGGCGACCCGATCGTCGGACTCGGCGGCCGCGAATTCCCAGCGTGCAGACCGCCACGGTCGTCGGCCCCGCGGGCGAAGAGATCCACACCGACGAGCACGGCCGCATCAAGGTGCAGTTCCACTGGGATCGCGCCAAGCACTACGACGAGCAGGCGTCATGCTTCATCCGGGTGGTCCAGCCGTGGGCGGGCAACGGCTGGGGCTTCGTGTTCTTGCCGCGGATCGGCATGGAGGTCACCGTCACCTTCATCGACGGCGATCCCGATCGACCGATCGTCACGGGCTGCCTCTACAACGGCGATCGCCGCCCGCCCTATCCGCTGCCCGACGACAAGACCAAGAGCACGATCAAGTCGGAGAGCTCGCCGGGCGGGGGTGGCTTCAACGAATTGCGCTTCGAGGACGCCGCCGGCAGCGAGGAGATCTTCGTCCACGCCCAAAAGGACTACAACGAGGTCGTCCTTCACGATCACACGACCAAGGTCAGCGCCGATCAATCCAACACGGTCGGCGGCAACCAGACCAACACCGTCAGCGGCGACCAGGGCGAGTCGATCGGCGGCAAGCAGACGATGAGCGTCGACAAGAACCGGGCGGTCACGATCAAGGGCAGCCAGAGCGTGACGATTCAGGGCGCGGCGGCCGAG
>JAMHUH010001051.1:0-8258 GCA_035904925.1 Nannocystaceae bacterium | reverse complement strand
CCGCTGGCCAAGGTCCCGCAGACCGCCTTGTTGATGGTGTTGCGCGAGGGCACGAAGATGCCCGAGATGGGCGCGCGCAAGACCGCCGCCAGCATGATCGAGACGATCGGCGAGCGCTTTTGCGGCATGCACGTCGTCCTGCGCGGCTCCGGGTTCTGGGCCTCGGCGCTGCGCTCGGCGATCACCGGGTTGGCGATGCTGGTGCCCAAGAAGAAGGACTCGGCCCGCGCTTATTCGGAGATCCGCGAGGCCGCCGACGAGATCGCCAAGCAGATCCCCGGGCTCTCCGCCGCTGCGCTGACCGAGGCCGTCGAGCAGCTGATGGTCCAAGAAGCCCCCACTCGAGCCGCGGCGGAGTAGCCTCGGCGACGTGCGGCACCCCGACCGCGTCACCTTCGTCTTTCGCCGACTCGCCGCGCTCCTCGTGGCTGGCCTCGTGCTCGGCCTCGTGCTGCTGAGCTCGACTCGCACGCACGCGCAGCCACCCGCGGAGCCGAGCGCCGAGCTGACCGTCGCGATCAAGTCGGCGCCGCCCTTCACGATCCGCGAGGGCGCCCCCGAGGGTCCCGCGACCTGGAAGGGCCCGAGCGTCGAGCTGTGGGAGGACATCGCGCTCGAGCTCGGTCTGCGCTTCCGCTACCACGAGACCACCCTCGACGACATGATCGCGGGCGTCGCCGAGGGCCGCTACGACCTGGCCGTCGCGGCGCTGACGGTCACGGCGGAGCGCGAGGAGAAGGTCGACTTCACCCATCCCTACTACACGACCGGGCTCGCGATCGCCGTCCCGCGCGAGCGCTCCTCGCCCTGGATCAACGTGCTCGGCACGGTGTTCTCGTTCGAGTTTCTCCAGGTCCTGATGGGGATCGCGCTGATCCAGCTCGCGGTCGGCACGGTGGTCTGGCTCTTCGAGCGTCGGACCAACACCGAGCAATTTCCTGCGGGCGTCGCCAAGGGGGTGGCCAACGGGTTCTGGTGGGCGACGGTGACGATGGCGACCGTCGGCTATGGCGACAAGACGCCCAAGACCGGGCTCGGTCGCTTCGTCGCGATGATGTGGATGCTCGCGTCGATGGTCATCGTCGCGTCGGTCACCGCGACCATCGCGTCGTCGCTGACGATCGAGCGGCTCGAGTCGCGCTTGCGTGGACCCGAGGATCTGCCCCGCTTCGAGGTCGGGGCGATCGAGGGCACGACCGGGGACCGATACCTGCGTAGCCAGGCGATCGCCGCGACCCGCTACGCCAACGCCGATGACGCGCTCGAGGCCTTGGCCAAGCACGAGATCGATGCGCTGGTCTGGGACGAGCCGCTGCTTCGCTTCGCCATCGAACGCGGTCCCGAGGCCTGGCGCGAGCAGATCGAGCTGGTCCCAGGCGTGTTCCAGCGCCAGGACTATGCGATCGCGGTCGGCGAGAACAGCCCGCTGCGCGAGGCGATCAACCGGGTGCTGCCCGACAAGATCGGCGACGTTCAGCTCGACCCGAGCAAGAAGAACGACTGACCTCGACTGGCCAGGCCGCGCTGATCCAATGGCCACTTCGCTGGCCGATCGCTGGGTCCAACGCCGCTTTGCGGGCCATCGAGCACATGGCCTGGATCATGCTTTGTCGGCCAGGTGATGGCTGCGCTTCGTTCGAACTCCATGATCTGGCTCCCGCTCGCGCTCTTGGCTTCGTTCACCGGCTGCACCGATGAACGCGACGACGCCCCCGACTACGGCGATGGCATCGAGACGCTCGGCGACGAGAGCGGCACCACCGACTCCGACTCGAGCAGCGACACCAGCAGCGACTCGAGCAGCGAGACCGAAGAAGAGCCGCCGACCTGCTCGAGCACCACCGCCGTCGCGCAGGCGCTCCCGCCCAACGTGATGCTGGTGCTCGACAAGTCGCGCAGCATGGTGCTCTACAGCTGGGACGACGATGGTTTGCCGCAGACGGCCGAGGTCACCCGCTGGCACAGCCTCCACGCCACGGTCGAGACGGTCGCCGATCAGTACGCGACCGGCATGAACCTGGGCTTGACGCTCTTCCCCTCCAACCTCGCCAGCTCGGCCTACGACGAGGCCTGCTTGGTCGAAGCCGAGCCCGAGCTCCTCACCGGCCCGCATGACGCCGCCGATCTGCTCGCGCTCATGCCCGCCGCCGACTCGCTCGACATCTATGGGGCCACGCCCGCCGCCGCCGGCATCGCGAGCGCGCTCGCCCATCTGCAGAGCCTCGACGATGGCCGCCCAGCAGCGATGATCCTGGTCACCGATGGCGCCGCCAACTGCAACGCGAACGAGGTCGGGACCGCCAAGTTCGACGTCTACGACGAAGACCTCGCGCTGGTCGTCGGCGACGCCTGGCTGCTCGACGACATCCCCACCTACGTGGTCGGGATCGACATCGAAGAGACCAGCCAGCACCCCTTCACGGCGCCGCGCCAGAAGCTCGACGAGGTCGCGCAGCTCGGCGGGGTTCCGCGCGCGGGCGAGGTCGGCTTCTACGACGCCCGTGACGCCGACGCGCTCTCGCAAGCGCTCGCCGAGATCGCCGCGTCCGTCAGCTGTGGGGTCGAGCTCGGCAAGGCGCCGAGCGGCCCCGACGATCTGGTCATCTCGATCGACGGCGAGGTCATCCCCCACCTCGACAGCTGCGATCAAGGCGATGGTTGGATCTACGCCGACGCCGATCTCCAACACATCGAGCTGTGCAACGGGTCTTGCGAGGCGCTGCTCGACGCGGGCGCGGTCGAGGCCGAGTTCTTGTGCCCGCCCCAGCCCTGAGCTTCAGAGGCTGGGCAAGCCCCAGCGCGCGGCCAAGCTGGCCGCGACCGGCTCGGGCAGCGCGACCAGGACCGCGCCGGGTTCGAGCCAGCCGAGCAGCTCGTCGAGCCGCGCCTCGGCCATCGCGGTGCAGCCCGTGACCGCCGAGTCGGCGTCGCGCCAGGCGTGCACGAAGATGCAGCTGCCCTGGCCACGCTCGCGCTCGCGGTTGTGCTCGACCACCAGCGCGTATTCGTAGAGGGCCGGCATATCCTCGGCGCTGCGCCAGTCGGCGTCGACCTCGTCGGCGTCGAGCCGGTCGCCATAGTGGCTCGACTCGGGATCGTCGACGCAGCGAAACTCGCCCGCGAGCGGGTGGTACTCGAGCGCCACGCCAGCGGGAGGCTGGGCTGGCCGACCGTAGAGCAGGCCCAGCTCGAACGCACCCGCGGGCGTGCGGCCGTCGCCTTCGCACTTGCTCGGCCCGCGTTGACCCGAGGGCGGACCTTGGCCATGGCGGCCGCGACCCCAGCCCATCCCGCCATGACCCAGCACGACCGGAAAGACCTCGCCGAGCGGCTGCCAGGCGCCGCCGACCTCGCTGCGAACGAAGCGACGCGCTCGCCCACGAAAGCTCGACCACGCCTCGCTCTCGACCAGCACCAGCTGGGTCGTCCAGGCCGAGATCGGGCCGAGGTGCTCGTCGCTCGGCGGCAGGCCAAAGCGATCCGTCACCGACACGAAGGTCAGCAGATCCATCGCCTCGGTCGAGTAGCCCTCGGTCCAGCTGTTCACGACCCGCGGGCGCTCGCTGTCGACGCTGGGATCGGGATCGAAGAGCCAGCCGATGTGATCGGGGCCCGAGCGGCTGGCCATGGTCTCCATGAACACGACCTCGCCGACCTCGAAGGGCGCCTCGTTGGTGGCCTCGGCCGGCCGCGTGGTCCAGTGCGCGCGAAACCAAGGCAAGACCGTGCGGACCCGTCGATGATCGATGTCGGCGTTGGGCTCGTCGATCATCGGATAGCGGCGAGGATGGGCGCGCGCGTCCTCGTGCAGCTCGACTTGGAGATCGACGCCGACGTTGCGCAGCGCTCGAACGATCACGTCGACGCAAGCGCCACGATCGCGCGGGACGTCGCCGCCCGGATAGTCGATCGTGAAGTAGCCGTCGTCGTAGGTCGCCGCGTCGAGCTCGACCTTGCGGATGCCGATCCACAGATCGAGGGGATCGGGGATCCCATCGGCGTCACGATCCCCCGGCGGCGCGCTGTGATCCGCGGCCAAGCGGTGAACTCGTTCGGGCGCGCGCAAGAGCGGCGCGAGCTCGTCATGATCGCCAGGTCGCAGCCCGAGCGCGTGCTCGCCCACGTGCAGGACGCGAGCGTCGGCGGCGGTGGACAAGGGATAGACCTTGATCGGTGTCTCGTCGGCGTAGAGCACGAGCAGCGCGTGGGCAGGATCGATCAACGCCCGCAGCCCCTCAGGATCGAGGTCGGCCGGCAAGCGGATCTGAATCGCGCCGTCGAGGTCGCTGAAGATCCCGCGGTCGACCACGCCGAGCGAGCGTTCGGCGGGCGCGGGTTCGGGCGGCTCGAGCTCGGGCTCCGCGGGCTGCTCGGGCTCTGCGAGACTGGCCGGCCTCGACGCGGGCTCGAGCGCGACGCCATGTTGCTCGGGCTGAGCGTCGGACCTCGAACCAGCCCGACAGCTCGACGCCAACCAGAGCATCGCCAACGTCGTCAGCGTGCGCGCTCGCATCAGCCTGGATGCCCGTCGACCCGCAGCTGAAACAGGAAGTAGGGCGGCAGGCAAACGCCCCGTTCCGAGCCCGAGCGGGCGCAAATGTAGTCGTCGCGGCAGGGCGAGTCGACGTCGCAAGCTCGCAGCGCGGCCGGGTTGCTGGTCTCGACGATGCACGCCGCGAATGGTTGGTGGCGGGCGAGGCAGTCGTTGAAGCTGCGCAGGTTGGGGATCACGCCGCACTCGCCTTCGGGCCGCTGGTCGCTGCAGGCGAAGGCGCACATGCCATCGGGGAAGCCGACCCCGTTGTCGTTGCACACGCCTCCTTCGGCGCACGCTCGCGCGCCGACATCGACCACGCGATCGCGACGTGCGTCGCGCGAAGGCTCGAGCCGGCCGACCTCGCACACGCCTCCGGCCCCGGCCGGCTCGGGTTCGAGGCAAGTGCCGAGATCGGGATCGCCGAGCGCGGTGCAGACCAAGCCCTCGGCGCAGGTCCACGCGGCGAAGCCCGGATCGCCGAGCCCACAGTGGGTGCCCCAGCGACCGCGGCCACGCTCGTGATCCGAGAGCTCGCGCGCGTCGCTGGGCTGCTCGCCCGCGAGCAAGGCCTCGAACCATGCGGCCCGTCGCTCGAGCTCACCTTCGAGGTGCGGCGAGCTCGAGCGCTGGAGCGCGTCGACGGTCTTGCTCGGGTCGCGCTCCTCGCCGAGCAGATGGAAGCCCGCGATGCTGCGGCTCTCGTGACAGCCCTGGCAGCTCAGGCCGTCGAGTCGACGCAGCAACGCGGCCGGTGACGCGAGCTGCTCGTCGAACTCGATCCGGGTGAAGTCCTCGGCGCCGAAGAGCTGCGACCAGGGTCGGTTGGCGAGCCGAGCGAAGCCGCGGGGCGTGACCGATGTGGCCGAGCGGGCCAAGAAGCGCTCGGGTACGACCAGCGTGCCCTCGATCAACGCGCGTCGCTGCGCGGGATCCTCGAGCCACGCGAGCAGCTCGGCCTTGGCGGCGCTGTCCTTGCCGAGGCGCTCGAGGTCGGGCGTGTTCTCGAGCGGCGCGGGAGCCCAGCGGCCCTGGGCGTCGGGCTCGAACACCTGCAGGACATACTCGGCGTGTCCGGCCAGGTCGGGCCGGATCGTCGCGGGCCAGCGTTGAGTCTGCACGTCGATCTCGACCGCTTGGAGCAAGGCCGAGTCGAGCTGCTCGGGCGCGAGCGCATGACCGGGCGCGCGCAGCCACTCGGCCAAGGCCGCGCCCTGCAAGCTGGGCTCGGCGCGCCAGCGCTCCGCGAGCTCGCGCATCGCCGCCAAGCGCTGCTCGGCCGCCGGCATCGAGGCCGCGGGCAGCTGTCGAAACACCACGTTGATCGTCATCGGCAGGCGCGAGTCGACGCTCAGACCCTTTTGCGTGCGCGAGTAGGCGAGCCGATAGATCAGCCGAGTCTCGCCCATGCCGCGCTCGGGCGCGAAGACCTGCCGATCCATGCGGTTGACCACGCCGATCAGCTCGAAGCGGGTGTCGTCGGCGCTCAGCCAGCGCAGGTCGAATTGCCGATGCACGTAGCGCAAGCCGACGCCGGTGTGCTCGGGATCCCGCGCTCGATCGCGAGCGAGTCGCGTGTCGAGGCTCGCGAGGATCGCGGCGAGCGGCGCCTCGCCGACCAGGGCCTCGAGGCCGAGCTCGCGCTCGAGCTCGACCAGCGTCGCGGGTTCGGTGATCGAGAGCAAAGCGGGCGGACCCTCGCTTCGCTGCGGCCCCGCTTCATCGCCATCGCTCGCTTTGGACGCCGCTTCGGGCTCGAGCGCGGACGAGGTCGGCGGCAGGTCGGGCCCGGAAGACTCGGCCCGCACGCAGCCGAGCGCAGCGAGTAGAGCCAACGAGGTCGTCCGCGAGCGCACGCGCCAGGATAGCAAGTCGAGCACGCAAGCGCCGCTCGCACGACTGATCCTTGCTTCCCCTACGCACAAAAACCGGCAGAATCGGAGCCGTGGTCTCATCTTCCTTCGCTACCCGTCATCGCCTTGGCCTGTGTGCAGGCCTCGTCGTCATCGCGTCCACGCTCGGCTGCCCCGCGGCGGTCGACGACAACCCCTTCACCTCCGCCGACGACATCGGCGATGGCGACGGCGACACGACCGGCGAGGGCGACACGACCGGCAACGAGGGCTGCGGTGACAGCATCGTGGAGGCCGGTGAGGAGTGCGACCTCGGGGCCGAGAACAGCGACGCGGGCGTGTGCACGAGCGAGTGCTTGCTGGCGGTCTGCGGCGACGGTCACGTCTACGAGGGCTTCGAAGACTGCGACGACGGCAACACCAGCAACGCCGACGCCTGCATCAACACCTGCAAGCCGGCCTCGTGCGGCGACGGCTTCACCCAGACGGGCGTCGAGGAGTGCGACGACGCCAACGACGTCGAGACCGACGCCTGCACCAGCTCGTGCCAGACCAGCACCTGCGGCGACGGAGTCCTGCAAGGCGCCGAGCAGTGCGACGACGGCAACCTCGAAGACAGCGACGAGTGCCCCTCGAGCTGCCAGCTGGCCTATTGCGGCGATGGCTTCGTCCAGGCCGGGCTCGAGGAGTGCGACGACGGCAACCAGCTCGACAACGACGGCTGCTTGCCGGTCTTCTGCACGCTCGCGACCTGCGGCGACGGCAAGATCAACGAGGGCGTCGAGACCTGCGACGACGGCAACACCGACGAGACCGACGCCTGCCCGGCTTGCCAGCCGGCCTTCTGCGGCGACGGCTACGTGCTCGCGGGCAGCGAGGAGTGCGACGACGGCAACATGGTCGAGGACGACTTCTGCCAGTCGACCTGCGTCGCCAACGGCTACGCGGACGACTTCGAGACCGGCGGCCTCGCCCACCTGCCCTGGATGACCTCGGGCAGCGCCAACTGGGCGGCCAACACGACCCAGCCGCACGCCGGCAGCTACGTGGCCAAGAGCGGCACCATCTTCGACTCGCAGCAGTCGACCCTGCAGGTCGTCGCGCTCGTCCCCCAGGCTGGTCAAGTCAGCTTCTGGCACCGCGAGAGCAGCGAGGCGAGCTTCGACTACCTGCAGTTCTTCATCGACAACTCGATGCAGCAAGAGTGGTCGGGCAACCTCGCCTGGTCGCAGGCGACCTACCCGGTCGCGGCTGGCATGCACACCTTCCGCTGGGTCTACAGCAAGGACGGCTCGGTCAGCAGCTTCGAGGACGCCGTCTACATCGACGACGTCTTCATCGGCCCGCCCTGATCGCCCGTGACCCGCAGCCAAGGGAAGCCGAGCTCGACTTCCCTCGCCTTCAGTCGTTCGCGGCCGGCAGGCGCAGAAGCACGCGTACCGGCATGTGATCCGAGCGCCCGACGTCGAGCACCTCGCCTGCCAGAGCCTCGATCTGCCCGTCGATCAAGACATGGTCGAGGCGAGCTCGGAGCCCACCCCAGCGCCAAGTCGGGCCGCGCTCGCCGAGGTCGGCGAGCACGTCCACGAAGCCGACCGCAGCCAGCCGGCGCAGCGCCTTGCCGCCATCACCCTCATTGAAGTCGCCCGCGACGATGGTCGGCAGATCCTCGGCGAGCCGTGCCAGGTGGTGCTCGATCTCGACCGCTCGAACCTTCGGCGTCGAGCTCAGCGCGCCGAGCCAACCTTGGCCCGCGCTCGCGACCGGCGGTCGAAGATGGACGTCGAGCAGCTCGACCCTTCCGCCAGGCGTGACGATGATCGCCCGCGCGGCCGGGAACCATGCGTCCACGTCGGCCGGCGGCTCGAGGA
>JAMHUH010001050.1:0-14943 GCA_035904925.1 Nannocystaceae bacterium | reverse complement strand
GGGGCGGCAGCGGAGGCGCCATCTACAACGACGGCAACACCTTCACGCTGAGCCTGTGCGGGACCAAGATGACCGACAACCACGCCAACGAAGGCGGCGGGGCGATCTTCTTCGTCAGCAACGATCGGAGTGGTTCGCTGGTGATTCAGGACTCGCAGCTGTGCAGCAACCCGAGCGATGGGTTCGAGACTCAGGACTTCCCGGGCATCTTCGTGCTGGCGAATGGGGATCCCCAGGTCAGCGGGTCGACGATCAGCCGCGATCCTTGCTAGCGGCTGCCTCGCGCTCGCGCTCGAGCGCAGCGAGGAGCTCACGAGCACGGGCTTGCTCGTCCGAGGCCGCGAAGCGCTCGAAGAGCGGCAGAGTCTGGTCGCTCAACACTTGGATCGCCTGATCATATTCGCCTCGTTGGGCGAGTATTGTGGCGATGAACCAGCTCGTGCGCGCTTGCTGCTCGAGATCTTCGAGCACTTCGAACGCAGGCAACACATCTTCACGCAATGTCTTTAGCGCCGCGTCGTAGTCGTGTTTCGCCGAGAAGGCAGCGGCTCGTGCCTTCTCTGTGCTCGCCTTGTGACACGGCCTTCCGAGCGCGTCGAAGAGGGTCACGAGGTCATCGAATGTCGCGAGTGCGGCATCGAATTCGCCACCCAGGGTCTGAATGCCGGCAATGTGGCGCATCGCCAGCGCGCGAAGTGTCACGTCCGAAGTCTTCGACACCACATCATCGAGAATCTCTCGTGCACGAGTTGGATTCTCACGGGCGTGTTCGAGTTGAGCCTCTACGAGTTGGACTTCGAGATCCACTTCGGAATCCAAGCTGCTCCGCGCGAGAACCCTCGCTTCAGCGATTTCCAGTTCTGCGGCTTCGAGTCGCCCGAGGCGCAAGAACCTGCCTGCCCGCCAACATCGATTGATCGCTGCCGAGCGGGGCTCCCCAGCCTGTTCGTGATCCCGCGCCGCGCGATCGAACCACTCCAAGGCCGCGTCGACATGCCCAAGCGAAGACTCGATCTTGCCCAAGCTCACCGCCAGCTCCGCCGCACCAGCGCTTCCCGGCGTCGCATCGACATAGAGCGACTCGAGCAAGCGCGCCCGGTCCTCGAGCTCGGGCACACGCGCGAGCGGTGCTCGCGTGGCCCACTCGGGCAAGCTGTCCATCGACACGAACTCGCGCCCGAACTCGGACTCTCCTTCGCCACCCACGAGCAGCTCGGGGAAGTCGAAGCTCGTGCTGATCACGTCGAAGGTGTCGCGGGCCAAGCTCGCGAAGGCCCGCGCGGCCCGATACGACAACCACAGCACGACCACGCCGTGCAGCCGCTCGGGTAGAAGATCGCGATCGAAGTTGAAACGAGCGATCGCGTCGGTCGCCCGCGGCGCGACGCCGAGATCGAGCAGGAGGCCTTCGAGACCAAAGGCGAACACGATCGGCGCGCGAGCGTTCGCGGCCTGGAGCCGCCCGACAATGTCGACCTCGTCGTCCGCGTCGCCGAAGTCGACCTGCGCGACTTCGCGGCCGCCAGCGCGGACAGCTACGATCGCGGCGGCACGGGCTCGTCGCGCGACCCCGGCGTGTTCGTAACGAGCGAGCACCAAGTGAACGCCCGAGCTCGCCCCGAGCAGGAAGCGAACCAAGCGCTCGTGTTCACCGAGGCTCTGCATCACGCTTCGCCGCGCTGCGCGGCCGCGAAGCGAGGATCGTGCAGCAAGAAGGGATGGACGTCCCACCAAGGCTCGCCGTCATAGGCGAGCACGAGCGCGTTGCGGAGCATGAGCGCGTCCTCGGGTCGATTCGCGACGTCGTTGCTCGCGTGAATTTGCACGGCGCGTTGCCAGGCCTCGGAGGTCATCACGGTCAGGCGCAAGCGCCCGAGCTTGCGGGCCGCCCGATCGACATGGTCGACCGACACACGATCGGCGTCTTGGTCGAGCTCGGCGAAGTCGCAGGCTTGGCGTGCCAGCTCGATCACGTCGCGCAGGCGTCCGCCCGACCAGCGCGCGATCGCTCGAACGCACTCGGCTGGATCAGCGAAGAGAAGCTCGAGCGCGACCCGGCGATCGAGCAAGCGCCGGATGGCCTCGAGTGCTCGCGCCTGCACGACCTCGGGCCCCTCGCTCGGGCTCTCGCGGATCGGGATCCCGGGGACATCGACGACGCGCAACACTTGGCTGGCCTGGGTCGTCGTCGGCGCGTACACGTCGGCGGGCGACAAAAAGTAGATGACATGACAACGAAGTCGGCCGAGATCGTCGCTGCGGCGCAGGATCGCCGCGTCGACCTGGCTGCGATCCACGATCTTCTCGAGGTTGTCGAAGACTACGCAGATCCGCTGCTTGCGCTCGGCCAGGGCCGCGTGGACGCCGTCGAGCAGCGCGTTGGCGCTGTCGATCAGCTCCTCGGGGTCCCGGGCGGCGCGCTGGCGAATCTCGCTCCGATACTCGTTGTTGGATCGGACCGTGCCCTTGAGGCGCGCGGCGAGGTTGGCGATCCCGGGCAAGCCCACGCTCGACGACGCCTCGGTCTCGAGCTCGCCGAGCAGCGCGCGGCTGTGGCTCTCGCCAACGATCTCCTCGGCGAACCAACGTCGCACTCGCTCGCGCAGCTTCGGATCGAGCGTGATGGTCTCGCCACGTTCGACCAAGGTCCGAACCACGGCTTCGACCAAGACCAGGACCACGTCGGCGAAGGCGATGTCGACCTGATCGAAGCTCTCGCGCGCGTTGACGTAGACCGGGAGGATCCCGATCTCGCGCAGATCG
This sequence comes from Nannocystaceae bacterium, assembly GCA_035904925.1. Classification (GTDB taxonomy): domain Bacteria; phylum Myxococcota_A; class Polyangia; order Nannocystales; family Nannocystaceae; genus Plesiocystis. The sequence continues at coordinate 12,180 of JAMHUH010001050.1, read as the reverse complement.
GCCATCGACTGCCGAACCAGCGTCGACTTGCCCGTGCCACCTTGCCCGGCCAGCCCGATCTGGATGAACTGCTTGGGGCCACGATTCTCACGAAACAAGTTGTCGAGCCGGGCGGTGATCCCGTAGTGCTCGCGCGGCAAGAGCTTGTCGAGATCGACGTACCACTCGTGCCCCGGCCGGACGATCTCGAGCGGGTTCAAGGCCGGACCAAATGCCGCGGCGGACAAGGTCGTGGCGCGCGTGGACTCCTCCATCGGGGCGGATCCTACCCCGAAGCGCGCGCGAGCGTCAGCCAGGCTTGCGCCCGCTGGCCAAGATCAGCTGCCCGCCATGCTCCGGCAAGCTCGGCAGATCCTGCATGCAGTAGTCCTCGGCGAGCCGCTCGAGCGGCGTCCAGACCTTGCGACGGATGTCGGCGCGCGCGACCAAGTTGACCATCCGACCCTGAAAGCTCGGCCGCTCGGCGTGGACGTCGACGATCACGCAGCGACCTCCGGGCGCGAGCAAGTCCCACAAGCGATCGAAGGCCTGCTCCCAGCGGGGGAAGGCGCTCAGACCCAAGAACACGTGGAGGCGATCGACCTGCGGGCGGGCGAGGGTCTGCTCGATCCTCGCCCGATCGAGCGCGTGCACGTCGGCCTGGATGACGTGGACGTTGCTGGCCCGATCGAGCTTGGCGTGGGCCTTGTCGAGCATGCCGGCGCTCGCGTCGACGCCGAGCACGACGCCGCCGGGGACGACGCGGCGGGCCAGTTCGGCGAAGCTCTGCCCGGTCCCGCAAGGCAGATCGAGGACGGCGTGACCGGGCGCGAGCTCCAGCGCATCGGCGGCGGCCCGACGCTGCTCGCGGTACAAGGGCTCGAGCGAGCGGTCGTAAAAATTCGAGAAGAGGTCGTACCAGCCCATGGAGCGCCTCTACGATACGTCTGGAGCACGCCGGAGTCCGCGCGTCGGCGAGGCCGGATTGGGCGGAATCTCTCGTGCACGCGAGGCGTCGCGGGCCCGCATGCAGCGCTGACGACGATTTGGCCCTTCGCGTAGGCTGGTCCAAGCTCGCCCCGACCGATCCCATGCGGCCCACTCCTCCACCGACGGCGCCAGCCAACATGTTCTTCCGCGGGCTCGCCTACGTGCTGCTCGGCTGGGTCACGATGGCTGCGGTCGCGAGCGTCGGCCACGTCCTGCACCTGAGCGTGATGCTGCCTTCGACCACGGCGGTGCTCTTGGTCCACCTCGCGTTCGCGCGCGAGGGCACGCTGCCGGCCAAGCTCGCGATCGCGGCGATGCTCGGCTACCTCGAGGATCTCCACCAAGGCGCGCCGCTCGGGACCTTGATGCTCGCCCACCAGCTGGCCTTCTTGGCTCTGCACTGGGCCTCGGGTCGGCTGGCCTTGCACGGCTGGGTCTCGCGGGCCGCCGCGGCCCTGGTCGCGGTCGCGCTGATCGACCTCGCGACCTGGGCGACCTTGATGGCGCTGGCCGAGCCCTTGCGGATCCCCCGTGACGCCTTGATGAGCGCGCTCTGGCAGAGCCGCTGGCACCTGCTCGCGACCTTCTTGGTCGCGCATCCGATCTGGCGCCTGACCGACACCCTGCTGCGATCCTTGCGGATCGATCGGCCCAAGAGCGCCGAGGCCGAGACTCGAGTGAAGCCATGACCGACGAGCGCAAGGTGGTGTTCAAGGGCCGAGCCGGGTTCGGCGAGGAGCTGCCGCCGCGATCGAACAAGCCGGGCAAGGGCGGCAAGCCGGGTGAGGGCCAGAGCGGCTCGCTGACCCGACGCAGCCCGAGCGACGACGTCCGGGTGCTCAAGCGACGCCTTCAGGTGTTCGTGATCCTCGCGACGTTGATCGTGTTCGCCTTGATCGCCCGGCTCTTCCAGATGCAGATCCTCGAGGGCGTGCACTTCGCCCGCTTGGCCGAGCTCAACTTCGTCGACACGATCGACGTCGAGGCCCCGCGCGGGCGCATCTTCGACGCCAAGGGTCGGCTGCTCGCGACCAACCATGCCAGCTACGCGCTCTACGTGACCGCGATCCCGCGCGTCCAGGTCCCCGGCGAGGGCGAGGAGCAAGACCCCAAGATCGTCCGCCAGCCGATCTCGAACGCGCAGATCATCGAGCTCGCGGCGCTGATCGACTTCGTCGACGAAGACGACCGCGAAAAATTCGTGACCAGGCTCGAGACCCTGCGCGACGATCCCCGCGACGGTCGCTACGCGGTGGTCGTGCGCAACAACTTGAGCTGGGACGAGAACGCCCGGATCCAGACTCGCAACCTCGCGGGCTGGGTCGAGATCCGCGAGTCGGCCCGCCGCTACTACCCCGAGCGCGAGCTGACGGCCTTCGTGACCGGGTTCATGCGCGAGATCGATCAGAACCGGCTCGAAGACACCCACTACGGCGACTATCGACCCGGCGATCGGATCGGCGTGACCGGGGTCGAGCGGCAGTGGGAGAACTACCTGCGCGGCCGCCTGGGCTCGCGCTCGCGGGTCGTCGACTCGCTCGGCCGCGAGGTCGAGTCGCCGCCGCCCGCCGCGACCGAGGCCCTGCCGGCCGAGCGCGATCCGATCCCCGGTCAGGACATCTACCTCAGCCTCGATCTCGATCTGCAGCGGGTCGCCGCGACCGCGCTCGCGGGCGAGTCGATGGAAGGCGACTCGGGCGAGCGGCTCTCGATCGAGGGCATCAAGCGCGCCGGCGGTGTGGTCGCGATGGAGGTCCGGACCGGACGGATCCTGGCGATGGTCTCGGTCCCCTCGATCGATCCCAACTACTGGGAAGGCCGGATCTCGCGCGCCCAGTACCAAGAGTGGCTCGAGTCGCCCTTCAAGCCCTTCGTCGACAAGACCGTCCAGGAGAACTACTACCCCGGCAGCACCTACAAGGTCGTGTCGGCCCTGGCCGCGCTCGAGGATCCCAACTTCGATCCTTCGGAGACGATCGAGTGCGTCGGCTACGTCGAGTACGGCGGTCGCCCCTTCAAGGAGGCCGGCACCCACCGGCACGGGATCGTCGACCTCGAGCACGCGATCATCGAGAGCTGCAACGTCTACTTCTATCACCTCGCGATCGACAAGGACCTCTCGCTCCAGCGCATGGAAGAGGTCGCGCGGCGGCTCGGACTCGGTGAGCGGACCGGCCTGGGCATCAACGCCGAGGTTCAGGGCGTGATCCCGACCGAGGCCTCCGAGTCGCGCCAGGGCACCTTCCAGCGCGGCGTTCGACTCAACAGCGCGATCGGCCAGGGCAACGTCAAGGCCACGGTCTTGCAGATCGCGGTGCTCTACGCCGCGATCGCCAACGGTGGGTTCGTGGTCACGCCCTCGCTGGTCGACCGGGTCATGACCTCCGAGGGCAAGCTCGTGCTCGAGACCTCGCCCAAGTACAAGAACACCGAGCCGGTCATCGCCGCCTTCGACCGCGAGCGGATCCATCGCGGCTTGATCGGCGTGGTCAACGACCAGCTCGGCACCGCCTACAGCGAGCGCAACGAGACCGTGACCGTCGCCGGCAAGACCGGCACCGCCGAGGTCGGCATCGAGCCCAAGGAGGGCGTGGCGATCATCGAGGGCTGGGACGTCACCCAGGACCACGCCTGGTTCGCTGGCTACGCGCCCGCCGAGAACCCCGAGATCGTCGTGGTCGCGCTGGTCGCCCACGGCGGCACCGGTGCCGGCGCGGCCGCACCCATCGTCATGCGGGTGATCGATCACTACCTGGGCAGCAAGGGCAACGTCGACGAGGCCGCGCGCCCGCGGGCGCCCGGCGTCCCGCCGCCGCTCCCGGGCGAGACCGCCCGCGCCCGAGCGAGCGAGCTCGAGCAAGGAGGACTCTGACATGGCCAACCAGCTGATCACCGGGCCGCAGACCTGGTGGAGCCGACTCCGCCGCTCGATCGACTGGGTGCTGGTCACCTTGACGATCGGGATCATCACGCTCGCGCTGATCAACCTCGACAGCGCGACCGGAGGCGGCTGGAAGTCCGACCTCGTCCACGATCAGCTCCGCTTCGTCGCGATCGGGACCGTATTGATGATCGGCGCGGCAGCGCTCGATTATCGAATCTACTATCGCATCGCCTACCCCGCCTACACGATCGGGTTTTCCTTCGTCCTGCTGGTCACGATCGTCGGTACGACCACCAACAACGCGACCCGCTGGCTCGATCTGCCCTTCGTTCGCTTTCAGCCGTCCGAGCTGATGAAGCTGATGTTGGTGATGGGCATGGCGCGATACCTGCACAGGATCACCCGGCGCGAGGACAACCGCTCGCCGATCCGCAAGCTGGCGATCCCCGCGGTCATGGTCGCAGTTCCGGCGCTCTTGGTCATCAAGCAGCCCAACCTGAGCACCGGGATCATGCTGATGCTGATCGCCGTCTCGCTGCTCGCCGTCACCGAGCTCGACTTCAAGCGCCTGGTCGCGCTGCTCGGCGCCGGCATCGTCTCGTTCATGGTCGCCTGGTCCTTCTTCATGCAGGACTATCAGACCAAGCGCGTCGACGTCTGGCTCGACCCCGAGTCGGATCCCGATCGCGCCTATCAGATCGTCCAGGCCCGAACCGCCGTCGGCAACGGCGGCTTCTTCGGCCGCGGGATCGAGCAGGGCACCCAAAACGTGCTGGATTTCGTGCCCTACAAGGAGTCCGACTTCTCGTTCGCGGTCTTCGCCGAAGAGTGGGGCTTCGTCGGCTGCACGATGTTGCTGACCTTGTACCTGCTGCTGGTGCTCTGGGCGATCAACTTGGCCTCGCAAGCGCGCGATCGCTTCGCCGCCTGCCTGTGCATCGGCATCGGCGCGATGTACTTCTGGCACGTCGTTCTGAACGTTGGGGTCGTGCTCGAATTCTTCCCCAACACCGGCTTGCCGCTGCCCTTCTTCAGCCACGGCGGGTCCAACGTCGTGACGATGATGATGGCGCTCGGCATCCTCATGTCGGTCAGTCGGTCTCGCCAGTGGCGCTGAGCCTCCCCCCACGCTCATGGCGCTCGAACCGGCGATCGGCCAGGCGCGCGGCGTCAGCCAACGATCGCTCGATCCGGTCCTCGAGTGAGATCGTGGCTCGCGGTGGTATGCACGATCATGCGCCGAACTTCGCTCGTCTGCCTCGTGCTCGCGTCGACCGCGTGTGCGCCCGATGACCCCGGCCCCGCCCACGACCCCGCGCTGGTCCTCGCCGAAGCGGCCGACTTCGCCAAGTCGCTCGAGCGGCTCGACGCGGCCCCCTTCGCGACCCAGCACCTCGAGGGCATGGGCGTCGCCTCGGCCTGGGCCGACGCCGACTCGGCGACGCTCTTTCGCACGCTCTCGCCGATGCAGCTCGACTCGAGCGGCCCCTTCGCGGAGGGCTCGATCCTGGTCAAGGAGAACTTCGACGCGCTGGGCAACCCGGTCGACGTGCTCAACGTCATGGCCAAGTTCGAGCCCGGCTACAACCCCGAGGGCAACGACTGGTACTTCGCCGCGATCACCCGCGAGGGCGAGATCATCGGCGAGATCGCGGGCAATGGCGCGAAGGTCGAGTTCTGCCGCGACTGCCACTCGCAGATGGGCGTGAACTCGGACTTCGTGATCGGCTTGCTGCCCGAGCAGCTGAACTGACGCGAGCAGCCCACGCTGCTCGCGTCACGACGCCTCACTGCTGGAAGCAGTAGATCGCCGACGTGTTGTTGCAGGCCAAGTTGGCGCAGTTGGTCCACCGGAAGCTCGCCGAGGTCGTCACGCCGACGGCGGCCGTCGAGTTGGCGGCTGCCGAGGTGAAGTTCGAGCAGTTCGTGCCCACCGCGAGGCCGTTGGAGCCGGTCCCCGTGAACGCGGTCCGGTTGTTGTTGACCGCGTTCACGACACAGACGTTGGTCCCGACCGGCGAGGCGCCGCCGGTCTCGGTGACGCTGATCGGGGCCGCGAGCGTGCCGTCGGTCAGGTCGGTCCAGTTGTTGGCGACGAGGGTGCCGTTGCGCAGCACGTAGGGGACGGTCGACTTGACGAAGCGCGAATTGGGCGAGCCCTGGTTGGTCGTCAGCCAAGCCATGTAGGTGCCCGGCAAGCCGGCCGCCTGCGCCCGCATGTTGCAGATCACGTCGGCACCGATCAGGCCGCCGAGGTTGCCGGTGTGCAAGCTGCTGGTCGCGAAGGCGATGCGGGCCTCCCATTTGCACATGGTCGAGCAGCCGTCGAGGTTGATCTGGTTGGCGTCGTCGCACTCCTCGCTGCCGGCCCGCACGCCATCGCCACAGACCGGCAGCGTGCAGGAATTCGAGCAGCCGTCGGTGTTGTTCATGTTGCCGTCGTCGCACTGCTCGACACCCGCGCGGACGAAGCCGTCGCCACACACCGCGTTGTCGCAGGCGACGCAGGCGTCGGTGTTGCTGGCGTTGCCGTCGTCGCACTGCTCGACCCCGGCTTGGACGATCTGATCGCCACACACCGCGTCGTTGCACATGTTGGTGCAGGCGTCGGTCGCGACCATGTTGCCATCGTCGCACTGCTCGCCCATCTGCAGGATGTTGTCGCCGCAGAAGGGCAGCATGCAGGCGTTCGTGCACTCGTCGTTGTTGATCTGATCGCCGTCGTCGCACATCTCGACGCCGGCCTGGGTGAACCCGTCGCCACACACCGCGTCGCTGCACGCGATGCAGGCGTCGGTGCTGACCGCGTTGCCGTCATCGCAGTCTTCGACCCCGACCTGCACGATCTGGTCGCCGCAGACCGCGTCGGTGCAGGCGTTGGTGCAGGCGTCGCCGTCGTTGGCGTTGGCGTCGTCGCACTCCTCGAAGCCGACGTGGATGAAGCCGTCGCCGCAGGCCGCGTCGGTGCAGGCGTTGGTGCAAGCGTCGCCGTCGTTGGCGTTGGCGTCGTCGCACTCCTCGACACCCGCGTGGAGAATGCCGTCGCCACAGCTCGCGCTCTCGCACGCGTTGGTGCAGTCGTCCGAGTCGTCGGAGTTGCCGTCGTCGCAGGCCTCGACCCCGACTTGGACAAAGCCGTCACCGCAGCTCGGCAGCTGGCAAGCGCTCGTGCAGGCGTCCGAGTCGTCGGCGTTGCCGTCGTCGCACTCCTCGACCCCGGCCTCGACGATGCCGTCACCACACGCCGCGCTCGTGCACATGTTGGTGCAGGCGTCGCTCTCGTCGAGGTTGCCGTCGTCGCACTCCTCGACCCCGACTTGGGTGAAGCCGTCGCCGCAGGTCGCGTTCAGACACAGGCTCGTGCAGGTGTCGTCGTCGTCGAAGTTGCCGTCATCGCACTCTTCGAAGCCCGCTTGGATGACCTGATCGCCGCAGATCGCGAACAAGCAGAAGTTGGTGCACGAGTCGGTGTCGTCGAGGTTGGCGTCGTCGCACTCCTCGCCCGGGTCGACGTTGCCGTCGCCGCAGCTCTCGAGCAGACAGGTCGGCGAGCAGCCGTCGCCCGCGTCGAGGTTGCCGTCGTCGCAGCCCTCGACGCCCATGTGCAAGATCGAGTCACCACAGACCGCGATCGCGCATGCGGCCGTGCAATCGTCGGTGTCGTCCACGTTGCCGTCGTCGCAGGCCTCACCCGGATCGACGTTGCCATCGCCACAAAAGGGCTCCGGGCCGGTCGTGGTGTCGGTCGTGTCCGTGGTGTCGCTCGTGTCGCTCGTGGTGTCGGTGGTGTCGCTCGTGTCGGTCGCGACGCTGTCTGCGGTCTCGCTCGCGGAGGTCGTCACGGACGTGTCGGTCGCGGCGTCGGTCGCCGTGTCCCCGACCTCGTCGTTCGCGTTGGTCACGTCGTCGGCGCAGGCCGCCAACAAGAGCGAGCAGGTCACGATGGAGCTCAACGTAGTCTTGCGCATCCCAGCATTGGACCCGAAGCGAGCCCACGAGGTCTAGAAAAAGCACTCGTTGCACCGGGTCGCGATCCGCAAAGCCGCGATATTCGAACCGCAGAATCCATTGGTTGGACAATGAATGAGTCGTCGAGAGAATCGACGACGCGCGATTCAGCCCCAGAGCAGCCAGGCCGCGAGCGAGCCGGTGACCAGCATCAGCAGGTTCATCGGCACGCCGACGCGAAGGAACTCGCGGACTCGGTAGCCGCCCAGCTGCGCGACCATCATGTTGGTCTGGTAGCCGATCGGCGTCGCGAAGGAGCAGCTGGCCGCGACCGCGACCAAGATGACCAGCGGCCGCGGATCGACGCCGACCTCGAGCGCGGCCGCGTGGGCGATCGGGAACATCAACACCGCCGCGGCATTGTTGGTGATCAGCTCGGTGAAGATCGAGGTGACCAAGAAGACCGCGGCGAAGAGTGCGAGTGTGCCCCAGGGCGCGGCCGGAGCCACGACGAGGTGGGCGATCACACCGGCCAGCCCAGTGTCGGAGAGCGCCTTGCCCAGACCGAAGGCCATCGCGACCGTGACCAGGACCTCGAGGTGGAGCGACTGGCGAGCCGAGCGGACGCTGATCGAGCCGGTGAAGACCAAGATCAGCGCGCTGGTGAAGACCGAGGCCAGCAGCGAGATCGGGGTCAAGACCGGGACCAGGATCATCGCCACGACCAGGCTGAGCACGCCGGCTTGGCGCCGCTTGCTGGCCTCGGGCAGAGGCGCCTCGCCGGTCTCGACCTCGCCGCCGCTCGGCAGCGGCTCGAGCACGTTGGCGAGCAGGTGGCGACCGACCAGCGCCATGAAGGTGATCCCGACCAGCGCGCAGGGCAGACCCACGCCGGTGATCTCGAACATCCCGAACTCGCCCATCCCGGCGTCGCGCATCATCCCGGCCACGACCAGGTTGGTCGAGGTCCCGATCACCGTACACACGCCGCCGAGGATCGCCGCGTAGGAGACCGGGATCAGCAAGCGCTTGGGCGAGATGCCGTGCTGCCGAGCCCAACGACGCACGGTCGGAGCCAGCATCGCGACCACGGGCGTGTTGTTGAGCACCGTCGACATGCTCGCGGTCGCGACCATCGTGCGGATCACCGCGCCCCGCTCCGAGCCTTTCATGCCGAGCAGCGCGTGGGCCAAGCGATCGAGCGCGCCCGACTCCTCGATCGCGCGCGCGACCACGAAGAGCCCGGCGATCGTCAGCACGCCCTCGTTGGCGAAGCCGGCGAAGGCCGGGCCGGGCTCGAGCACGCCGCCGAGGACCAAGAGGGTCACGCCGGCGGTCAGCAACACGTCGGGGCCGATCCAGTCGCGGACGAGCCCGATCAAGATCGCAACCAGCACCGCCGCGGTCAGCCAGGCGTCGAAGCCGAGTTGACCAAAACCCACGATGTCGGACCCGGCTGCGATGAATGACGACATTTTACCGTGTTTTGCCTTCGTCTGTCTGGCGGACGATAGATGGATTCTGGTGGGATTCCAAGTCGGCAAGAGTCACGGATTCAACGGTCGATGGCTGTAATTCAATCAGCGGGTCCTCGGCGGCCGGCATCCGGGCTTGGACCGCGTGGGCAGCGAGGCGCACGAGCGGATAGCCGAGCAGCGCCGCGCCGCTGGCCACCGCGACGCCACCGAGCGCGAACGCGGGCAAGAGCTCGCCGAAGAGCGCGAGCCAGCGTGAACCATCGAAGCCGCGCGCCTCGGTCCAAGTCGGCGCGCTCACGCTCAGCAGGGTCGCGCCGACCCACAGCTCCGCGAAGTAGATCGCCGCGCCAGTCAGGGGATTGACCAGCGCGGTGCCGAAGTAGGTCGAGGGCAAGTTGCCGCCGACCAGCGGCGCGAGAGCGAGCGCGACGAACATGCCCACGAAGGGGACCGGGATCAGCGAGAACGCGAGCCCGAGCGTGAAGCCGAGCGCGATGCCATGCGGCGAGCCGTTGCCCCGCAAGAGCCCGAGCACGCGCAGCCGAAGTCGAACCAGCATGGACGTCGGCATCCTATATGGCGCGGGTCACAGCCCGAAGTCACGGCACGAGCATCTTGCCATCCGCGCTAGATGCTCGTATCTAGGCCCAGAGATTTGAACATGCGAGAGAATCTATCCTCGAAATCGACCCTGATTGGCGTTTTGCTCGGCTTTTCGACCTCGGCGTGCGCTGACGACCCGAAGGGCAGCGACGACGAGGTCGGCGCCACCGACACGGGCGACACGGGCGACACCGACGGCGACTCGCTCTGCCTCGACAGCCTGGCGGTCGACCCCGCTGGCGCCGACTGGCAGCCGAGCGAGGCGCCCGGTGGTGTGCCGGTGGCGATCGACTTCGACGTGAGCCTCGATCCCGCGCACCCCGATCTCGATCCCGCGGCCGAGCCCAAGCGCATCGATCCCCGGCCCGATCCCGTGACGATCACCGGCGGCGATCCGGCGTTTTCGTTGACCATCTTGGCCAAGCGACCGGCCGAGCGACCCGAGACGATCTGGCTCGAGGTCTACGTCTTGTCCGAGGGCGAGCAGGGCCTCGCGGGCGCCGAGCTCGAGCTCGCCGGCCTCGATGGGTTCTCGATCTGGGATCTGAGCCGCGATCCCTGGTCGGATCCGGTCGCCGAGCCTCGCTTCGTGGTTGGTTCGGTCGCCCCGGGCGCGACCGGGCGCGCGCTGATCGGGGTCGAGGTGCCGGCCGACGCTGGCCCGCTGGCGTTCACGATCAGCCTGTCCGGGATCGAGTCGCAAGCGCGAGCTCGCAGCTCCGCGCCGCTGGCCATCAGCCCCAACGGCGCCGAGGTCTGGAGCCCCTTCGCCGACGCCGACGTGCTCGCGGTCGTCGACACGGCCAGCGACACCCGGGTCGCGCAGCTCGACATCCCCGGCCGCCCGAGCGCCACCGCGATCACGCCCGACGGCGAGTGGGTGCTGAGCACGGCCAGCGCGTGCAACCAGCTCGTGGTCATCGATCGCGCGAGCCGGGCGATCGTCCAGGTCTTCGGCGAGGCCGAGGGGATCGGCCGCGATCCCGAGCACGTGCTGGTCTCGCCCGATGGCCGCAGGGCCTTCGTGTCGAGCTACGTCGGCGACAGCGTCACGGTCCTGCGCCGAGTCGACGCCGGGTTTCGAGTCGAAAAGACGATCGCGCTCGACCGCCGACCGGTCGGCATGGCGATCGATCCGGCGAGCAGCCACCTCTATGTCGCGCATTGGATGCCGCGCGGCCCGGTGGTCGACAACGAGGCCTGGGTCAGCGTCATCGACCTCGCCAGCCTCGCGCTGGTCGACGAGATCGTCTCCGAGGACGACAGCAACCTCGATCGGACCGACTGCATCGGGATGATCTTCGCCGGGCAGCCGGCCGAGAACCTGACCTTCGAAGGCTCCTTCTCGCAGTTCAGCGGCGTCTTCGTCGATCCTTCGGGCGGTCGTGGGGCGATCCCCTCGGTCCGGCTCGCGCCCTTTCCGATCCTCGAAGGCGACCCCCAAGCGAGCGGGATCGACACCGCCGTGACCGGTGCCAACTCGCCGCTGCACTTGATCGAGCTCGACCTGCGCGAGCCCGAGGCTGCGCAGTGGAGCCCGCTCGACCTCGACCTCGAGATCACCGATCGCTCGGCCGCCTTCCTCGAGTGCGTCCACGCGCCCAACGTCAACGAGTTCGTCACGCCCTTCATCGATCCCGAGACGCCCGGCATCTGGACCTACCCGGGCAAGACCTCGCCGGCCGCCGCGGCGCCGATCAACACCACCGGCCCCTCGCGCTTCATGACCTGGAGTCCGGACGGGCGCGAAGCCTTCATCCTCGGGACCGCGGCCGACCACTTGATCGTGCTCGACGGCGCGACCCTGGCCGGCACCCACAGCCAGCCGATGACGCTCTCGGGTGAGAATCCGATCGGCATGGTGTTCACGCCCGACGGCCGCAAGGCCTACGTCGCCTACGAGAACTCGACCTCGCTCGGCGTGCTCGACACCAGCGCCTACGCCGACGCGCCGCGCGAGCCTGGCTACGCGCCAGTCTGGTTCCAACCCGGCGCGGGCGGAGGCAACGGCGGGCTGCTGACCTTCGCGTTGATGACCGTCGACGTCAACGAGCTGCCCACGCTGCCCGCGATCACCGAGCTCGGATCGATCGCGCTGGTCGACAGCGACCCGATGGATTCGAAGCTGCGTCGTGGTCGGGTCTTGTTCAACTCTTCGAACCCCGACAAGTACCCGGAGCTGGCCAGCTCGCCGCAAGCGACCTGCCAGGCGTGTCACCCCCACGGTGGCACCGACGGCGCCGGCTGGCCGACCGTCGAAGGCGAACGACGCACGATCGGCCTGTGGGGCGGCACGGG
>JAMHUH010001049.1:0-6842 GCA_035904925.1 Nannocystaceae bacterium | reverse complement strand
GCTCGGCTCCCCCACTTGTACTCGAACGCCAATGTCCGCCTCGGACGGACCCTCGACATTCCCCGCCGCCCGGGTTCTCGGCTGCCTTCGCCGCCGCTTGCAGGGCGGAGGAGAGAGCGCTCGCGCGGGATCGAGAGCTCGAGAGCGGAGGAGAGAGCTCGCGCGGGGTCGAGATCGTCAGAGCGGAGGGGAGAGCTCGCGCGGGAGCGAGATCGTCAGAGCGGAGGGGAGAGCTCGCGCGGGGTCGAGATCGTCAGAGCGGAGGGGAGAGCTCGCGCGGGATCGAGGATCAGCGGAGCGCGGGCATGGGCATGGTGGGGCGGCGGCCTCGGACGGCGGCTGGTTCGGCGTCGAGCCAACCGGTCGCGTGTTCGACGGCTTCGGCCATGCTGTCGACGAAGGCGTAGGGGATCCCGGGGGCTTGCATCGAGCAGAGCATGCGGATGCCTTCGCCGTCGATCTGTGGGCCCTTCACGAACACGATGCCGCGCTGATGCTGCTGGATCGCCCAGGCGCGCTGACGGACCCACTCGCGCGCGGGCAGGACCGGGAACTGGGGCTCGATCGCGCTACCTTCGATGACCAGCACGAAGGGCTCGGCGCGCTCGAGCAAGCGATCGAGGTACGCGAGATAGCCCTTGAATTCTTCGGCCCCGAAGCGGCCACGCACATCGAGCGTCACGATCGAGCTTCGCGATTCCATCGCCTTCGCCATGCCGGAATAATAACGACATCAAGGCCAAAGTGTAGTTATTTTTTAGGGGCGTTTTCAAGCTAAGGTGTCACAACGACGTTTCCTGGGCTCGGCGGGGTGCGCCATTACGAGCGGATCCAGGAGAGATCACGTCATCAGAGCCAGGTTCGCTCCCCTCCTCGGGGCGGGTGCGTGGGCTCGAATCATCACAATCGAAACCCGAGCATTTCACGAGTGCGACGATTTGTGCGACTGGGGCGAATCGCAACATCGCGATTGGGGCGATGCAGGTGGCCATCCTGACGGGGTGGAAGCACCAGCTAGCGGAACTTGCTGGAGCGGCGGCGCGCGCAGGCTTCGAGGTCGAGGTGCTCGAGCAGCGCGCGCGAGAGGCCGGCCTCGTCGAGATCTTCTCCGCGCAGATCGACGAGTCGCTTGCCACGCTCGCGCTGCTTCGCGACCAGCGAACCGATCTGGCGATAGGCGACGCGGAAGGGGGTGCCGAGGGTGACGAGCAGCTCGGTCAGATCGGTCGCGATCGCGTCGCCCTCGGCCAGGAGCTCGAGGCAGCGCGCGGGGACGGGCGTGAGGTGATCGAGGCCGAGCGTGATCATCTCGAGGCTCGCGACCGTGCCGTCGACGCTCGCGAAGATGACCTGCTTGTCTTGTTGAAAGTCGCGGTGGTAGCCGGAGCCGAGCCCGTGGAAGGTCGTCATCAGCGCGACCAGCTCGCCCTGACGAAGGGCCGACTGCGCGCGGACCAGCTCGAAGAGGTCGGGGTTGCGCTTGTGCGGCATCATCGACGAGCCGCAGGCGATCGCGCCGCCGAGCGTGACCAGACGATCCGAGGCCAGCTCGACCACGTCGGCGGCGAAGCGACCGAGGTGCATGCCGATCCGGGCGCAGGCGAACGCGAGCGTGAGCGCGTGGTCGCGCGAGCCGATCGCGTCGATCGGGTTCTGCGGGCCCGCGCGAAAGCCCAGCTGATCGGCGGCGATCTGCGGATCGATCGGCAAGGTGTTGCCCGCGATCGCGCCGGCCCCGAGCGGCGAGTCGAGGATCTCGTCTTCGACCACCGCGAGCAGACTGCGATCGCGATCGAGGGGCCGGCGCAGCGCCGCGTCCAGCCACAGCCGGGCGAGCACCGGGATCGCGACCTGGCGGTGGGTATAGGCCGGCATCGTGATCTCGCCGCAGCGCTCGATCCAGCGCTCGACCGCGAACTCGAGCCGGTCGAGGGCCTCGCCGATCCTGGCCAGCGCCTCGCGGGTCCACAGGGCCAGATCGAGCGCGACCTGATCGTTGCGGCTGCGGCCGGTGTGCAGCTTGTCGGCCAGCTCGCCGATCTGTGCGCGCAGCCAGACCTCGACCGCCATGTGGACGTCCTCTTCGTGCGGGAGCTCGGTCTCGCCGCGCGCGAGCTTGCCCGGCAGCGAGGCGAGGGCCGCCTGCAACACGTCGCCCTCTTCGCGCTCGAGCAAGCCACCGAAGACCAAGCCTTCGACGTGGGCGATGCTGCCTCGCACGTCGACCTCGAGCAGCCGGCGGTCGACCGGCAGCGAGGTCTGCCACGCGAGGAAGGTCGGATCGAGGGCGCCTCCGGTGGCGTCGGTACGGGCGATCGAGCTCATCGGGGCGGAACCTACACCATCTTGGGGATGTGCTGGAGCGCGCGGGCCAGCACCGACTTGGCGTCGACCTCGAGGATGTCGCCATGGCCCATCACGACCCGCTCGATCTCCCAGCCGAGGATCTCGTCGACGCACTCGCGCATCGCCGCGGGGTCACGGATCATCGCTCGAAAGGCATGGTTCTGGCCGGCCCGCTGCCAGACCCCGAGCGCGCGCCAGAGGATCCGCGTGGCCGCGTTCGCGGCGTCGTGGGGGTTGGCGATCAGGTCCGAGCAGATCAGCGTCCGCGAGGCGTGGTGGTGGAACACGACCTCGCTGCTGAGCGAGACCCCGCGCAGCGGCAGCAGCCCAATCTCGTCGACCCACGCCGGCGGCTCGTCACCGAGGATCTGATCGAACTCGACCTCCGGGACCCGAGGCGGCAAGCCTGCGGCCGCCCACAGACACGCGTCCGGGTAGCGCTGCTTGGTCGAGCCGGCGTGAAGGTGATGAAAGCGGTTGGGCGCGATGATGTCGCTCACTTCGCCGAGCGCGGCGAGCTCGTCGGCGAGCGCGTCGTCGATCGCGATCGGCGAGTGCAGCCAGAGCCGATCGCCGGCCCAGCGCACGACCGTCATTCGATAGCGGGCCTCGACCGGGCCCGACATGCCGCGAAATTCGATCGCCCACAGGTTCGGCGCGAGCGAGTGGAGCGACGCCATGACCCGGCCAGAGTATCAAGCGGGTCAGGCTCTCAGGCGGAGAAGAAGCTCAGGCCGGAAAGAGCGTGCGCATCTTCATCGCGACCGTGACGCTGCCCTTGACCTTGCCCTTGCCGCTGGTGAACGCGCGCATGCCATCGAGCTCGCCGTTGATCACCTTGACGTAGTCCGCGGCGCCCATCTCGAGCGTGACGGTCGGCTTGGCGTGGGCGCCTCGCTCGACCTGAATGGTCTTGTCGCGAACCAGGGCGTGGAAGGTCTGCCCGCCCTCGCCGGTCAGCTCCCATTGAAACACCGCGTCGACGCCCTTGGCGGCCGCAGGCACGAAGCGGCGCTCGAGCGTGGCGAAGTAGTCCTCGGCGCTGCGAACCTCGAGCGTCGAGCCGGGTTGAACCGGCGCAGCTTCGGGCTTGGAGGCCGGCGTGGCCCCATGGGCCGGCGGCTGCCAGTCGTCGAGCTCGTCGGCGGCGCTCGTGCGAGTCGGCGAGGGCACGACGATCGGGCTGCGCGAGCCGAAGCCCAGCCGCTCGATCAGGCCGCGCAAGCCCCCTCGCTTGCCGACCTGCGCGAGCGCGACGTCGGGCGTGGCTGCGGGCGCGAGCGCGACGCTGGGCTCGGCGGACTCGGGGTAGAACTGCGTGCACCAGCGGCGATAGATGCCGATCGGTCCGTCGCCCTTGGCCAGCACGGGTCGGCCGAGGTAGCGCTTGTTCTCCCAGATCGGAAAGTCCTTGGGGAAGTCGCTGCAGTAGGCCTCGTAGAAGAGGCGATCGAGCTCTTGGGTGAACTCGGGGTCGGGGGTCTCGCGCACGTGGATGATGCCGCGGATGTCGATCGTGTTCTCGTCGACCGGCGTCACGTGGATGCGCTGGCGAGCGTGGACGTCGGCGTTGGCGACGAAGGTGTGGACGACCAGCCAGCCGAGCCCGCGCATGGTCACGTCGAGGTGGACGTCGTTCATTTGGTCGGGCATGCCGACCAGCTCGCCCGAGGCCTCGAAGTTGATCTGCACGCGCATGACCTCGCCCTCGCGCTCGGGCGTGCCTTTGACGTGCGCGCCGCGGCCGTCGTGAACCGGCCCGATGTGGGCGGTGTCGACCGTGTTCTCGCAGACCTCTTGCGGGTGGCTGCGCACGTTCGGCCACAGGATCGTGCGACCCGAGGTCCAGCCTTCGGTCTCGATCGGCGGCAGCGGCCAGGGCTCGCCGCCCGCGGGATCGTGAAAAACGTAGATCAAGCCGTCTTGCTCGAGGGTCGGCATGGCGTCGAGCTTGGCCTTGGGCGGGACCCGATCGGCGTAGGGCACCTCGACGCAGCGGCCGCCTTCGCCCTCGAACTTCCAGCCATGGAAGGGACAGCGGATGCAGTCGCCTTCGATCTTGCCGCCGAAGCCGAGGTGGGCGCCGAGGTGCGGACAGTAGGCGTCGACGACATGGACCTTGCCCGACTCGCCGCGAAAGGCGATCAGCTCGCGGCCGAAGTAGCGCAGCGGGTGGAGCTTGCCGGCCTCGATGTCGGTCGCGAAGGCGACCACGAACCAGCCCTTGGGCAGGCCGGCGAAGGGGAAGCGCTTGTCGCTCACGACCGGCGAATTCATGCTTGGGCCTCGGACGCCGCGACGCTGTTCGGGCTGGTCGGAGTCGTGAGCGGAGCCGGGACCGGCTTGGTCGCGGCCGGCGTGGTCGAGGGCGGCTCGATCGCGGCGCCACGACCTCCGAACACGTCCTCGCCGTAGCGGCGATCGTTGCGTTGCACGGTGCCATGAAGGCGATCCCAGAGCATCGTGTGGTGGCCGTAGTTGCAGTGAAAATAGACGTGGTGGTCGTCGTGAAAGCGGTTGCCGCTGTGCAGCGGCAGCGGCCAATTCACGATGATCCCCGAGTGATCGATCATGCCGATCAAATAGGTGTAGCCGATCGCGACGATGTAGACCGACCAGTGCATCGGCAAGATCAACGCCGGCAGCAACAAGCACGACTGGAACACCACGAACTCGAAGGGATGCATCGCCGTGGTCGTGAAGATGACCGGCGCGGTGTAGCGATGATGCCAGCGATGGACGTAGCGGAAGATCCACTTCGCGTGCATGAAGCGGTGGCTGTAGTAGAGGCCCGCGTCCATCATCAGCAAGCTGATGATCAGGCTCGCAGGCAGCCACAGGACCCCGTATTCGAGCGGATCGAAGTAGAGCGAGGACCAGGTGTTGCCCTCGTGGACGATGTTCCAGGTGAAGAGGCCGCCGACCAGCGAGCCGATCAGGATGTTGAGGCTGCCCAGCCAGAACGAGTGGCGGACCAACGCCGGTTGCAAGAAGCGGCGCGGCTGCAGCTTCCATTGCGCGGCTTGGTCACGCCGACGAACGTAGTAGGCCCAGTGGACCAAGCCGCCCAGACCCCAGAAGGTCACGACGGAGACCAAGAGCGAGACGCCGATGATGATCAGCAAAGCTTGGGTCGACTCGGTCATCGCGCAGCGGATGCTGACAGATGTCAGCGACTCGTGTCAACGCGGGTCCCCTGACGAATCTGCGCTGTTCCGAGCTCACGAGGTCGTGAGCGCGGGCACCTTCGGCGACCAGCGAAGGTCCCGCCGAATGCCACGCACGATCGCGCCGCCGATCAGCCGCTTGCCGAGCCAGCCCTCGGCCGGCAGCTCACGCCCGATGAACTGCATGAAGCGACGCTGGTAGGCAGGGTCGGTCATCAGCCAACGCAGCAGCGTGCGCGCGAGCATCGGCGGCGGCTCCTCGTAGAGCTCGCGCCGCAGCCGGCCGACCGTCTCCAAGTACATCGCGTGGGTCTCGGCCCGCAGGGCTCGCGCGTAGTCGGCCATCGCGTCGGTCCAGCTGCGCTTGCCGGCCAGCCACGAGTCGAGCGCCAGGTCGAGCACCCGCGCGCCGATCAGCGCGTCGTAGATGCCCTGCCCGTCGACCGGATCCTTGTAGTGGACCGCGTCGCCGACCAGCGCCCAGCCCTGACCGCTCGCCTCGCGATAGCCGTTGCCGACCCGCTTCACCCCGACGAGCGGGGTGACCTGACGGGCGCCGACCAAGCGGCGGGCGACCTCGGGCAGGCTGTCGAGCACGCCTTGGTAGTAGCGAGCCGGATCGCCATCGATGACCACGCGATCGGCCCGATGATGAGTGTTGATCGACCAGCGGCCACCCGGCATCGGGAAGAAGAGCACGTCGAGCCCGCGACCGGTCGCGTGGATGTGAGCCCCTTGCACGCCCTCGCGGTAGGGCGTGACCCCCTCCCACTCGGCGAAGTAGACCGTGCTCAGGCAGCGGGTCTCTTGCTCGACGATCGCCGCGCCGACCTTGCGCGCGACGAGGCTGAAGCGACCGTCGGCACCGATCACACAGCGAGCGCGGATCCGCTGCTCGTCGCCGCCTCGCTCGCGGCCGACCACACCGACCACTCGCCCCTCGGCGTCGCGCAGGACGTCGCTGACCGCGAAGCCCTCGCGCTGCTCGACGGTGGCGAAACGAGCCGCGTTGCGCCACAGCAGCTCGTCCAAGCGGTGACGATCGATCCCGTAGAGATAGGCTCGACCCGACATCTCCGGCACCTGCATGACAGTCTCGAAGTAGTCGCCGAGCCGAAAGCACATCGCCGGGATCGGAGCGCCCGCGTAGCTCGACTCGGTGATGCTGAGCTCGTCGAGCAGCCGCATGGTCCCCGGATGAATCAGCGGCGACGAGGGGACCGAAGGCAGCGAGGGGAAGCTGGCCCGATCGAGCAAGAGCACGCGGTGGCCTCGTGCGCCGAGTCGAGCGGCCAGCGTCGCCCCAGCCGGGCGCCCACCGACGATCAC
>JAMHUH010001048.1:0-1663 GCA_035904925.1 Nannocystaceae bacterium | reverse complement strand
GTCCCCGTGGGCCATGACGCGGGCGATGTCGCGGGCGATCCGCTGCCCGTGGCAGCGACCACAGATCGCGCTCTCGCGGCCGGCGTCGAGCCTCGCGGGCTGGGTGATCGATCCATCGCCGAGGTCGCGTCCGGCCAGCATGCGGCGCAGCGGGTTGCGCTGGCGATCGACGTGGGCCTGCGCGGGTCCGTGGCAGGCCTCGCACGCGATCCCGAGCTCCCCGACCGCGCTCTCGAATGTCTGGGTCGGCGACAAGCCCGGGACGGGCTCGGTGTTGTGGCAAAAAATACAGTTGTCGTTCCAGCGGCTGAGGTGGCGCTGGTAGTCGTCGAGCGAGCCTGGCTCGCCCTCGGGCTCGACGAAGGCCCCGTTCATGTGGATCCATCGCGCCTCGCTGCGGTGCCAAGCGAGCGGCAAGCGAACGAGCTCGCCCTCGATCGCGCCGACGTACTGCTGATAGCGATGGCTGCCGACCGTGAGCGCGACCTCGACGTCGAGCACGACCTCACCGAGCTCGCCCGACTCGCCCAGCCGAGCCACGCGAACGCGCGGGATCCCGGCTCGGCGATCCATGGTCGCGCGAAAGCCCGCGTAGTCGAGCGTCTCGCCGGCGAAGGGCGCGAGCACGATCGCCGGCTCGGGCGAGGTCGCGAGCGCGAGCGGGAGTTCAGCCCCGGGCGAGGGTCGCTGCGTCATCGTCCGATGGAAGCTCGCGTGCCAGCTCTGCCAGGCGTCGGCGTGGCAGTCACGACAGACCGACGAGCCGGCGACGGGGCTGCCGTGACGATCGATCGTGGTCCACGAGCTCGAGTCGGCCAGCGTCCACGCGACCCCGCCGGCCGCGGCGACGAGCCAAGCGAGCGCCGGACCGAAGAGCATCACGGCCGGTCGCATCGCTCGTGATCCCTCGCTTCGAACTGGCTCAAGCGCCGGGTACGGCGCGGATCAAAATCTCGCGATCGTAGAGCCGAATCGAGGTCCGCGAGCCGTCCATGGGCAGCGGCGCGGGCACGCCCGGGGTCAGGCTGCGGCCTTGATGCACGGTGCCGTTCTGGCTGTGCAGATCGGCCAGCCAGACCTGCCCACGGTGGGTGAAGACGCAAGCGTGGAGGCGGCTGAGTCGACGCGAACCGAGCGAGAACTGGCAGGCCTCGTGACGCCCGAGCACGACCGGGCCCTCGCGGATGTCGAAGGTCTTCGCGCCTTCGTCGACGCTGCTGAGCTCGTACATCGGGTTCGAAAGCGCGGGGAAGAGCGGGTGGCCGGCCTTGGGCTGCCAGAGCTGGTCGGAGCGGGCGGCCCGTTCGAAGGCCTCGGTCTGCTCGGCCGCGCTGGTGAAGCGGTCGCGGGGATCCTTGGCCATCGCCCGCTGCATGAAGCGATCGATGTGGGGCGCGCCGACGTACTCCGCCTTCGACCCGTGCAGCGTCGCTCCATCCTCGCCGGGATCGGTGGCGAGCGGGATCCGCAGCGGCGGGACCGGAGCGTTCATGTGTTGATGAAGCAGGTCCGGCAGGTTGCGACCGTCGAAGGGCGGCCGCCCGCAGAGCAGCTCGTAGCCAACCACGGCGAGCGCGTAGCGATCGGTGGCCGGGCCGACGTGCTTGGTGTCGCGGAACTGCTCGGGGCTCATGTAGTGCGGCGTCCCGAACACCGAGCCGGT
>JAMHUH010001047.1:0-4022 GCA_035904925.1 Nannocystaceae bacterium | reverse complement strand
TCGTTCTCGGGCGTCGAGAAGATCCTGCGCGAGGATCTCGGCTTGGCCGCGGCG
This sequence comes from Nannocystaceae bacterium, assembly GCA_035904925.1. Classification (GTDB taxonomy): domain Bacteria; phylum Myxococcota_A; class Polyangia; order Nannocystales; family Nannocystaceae; genus Plesiocystis. Next base: position 3,968 of record JAMHUH010001047.1, on the reverse strand, counting down.
GCGTGGATCCGCCGCGATCCCAGCGTCCGCGAGGCGGTCGAGGTCCGCCTCGCGGCCTCGGGCGCCACGCTCGAGCGCGAGCCTTCGCTGCGCTTCATCCTGACCTGGGAGACGGGGGCCAACGACGTCGACCTGCATGTCCGCGACGCGCTCGGCAGCCACGCCTACTACGACAACCGGGCCCTGAAGACGGGCGGGGTGCTCTACTACGACGTCACCGAGGGCTGGGGGCCCGAGGTGTTCACGATCCTCGGCGAGCCGACCGGCTACCCCTACAACCTGCAGGTCCACTACTACGCCCGCGGCCCGAACGGGTTCGGCATGGGCAAGCTGCAGATCGTCGAGCACGACGGCGCCGGCCGGATCGAGTTCGACGAGCGGCCCTTCGTGGTCATGAAAGACCGCGCCTACGTCGATCTCGGCGAGCTCGCGGGTCCGCTCGGCAAGCGCTGAACTCGGGTATCCTCGCGCGGCATGGCGATCGAGAGGCGAGCCATTGGCCTGCGGGTCCTGATCACCGGCGCGTCGCTGGTCGTGGTCGTGGCGGGTCTGCGCGCGGCCGGGCCGATCCTGGTCCCGGTGATCTTCTCGGCCTTCTTGGCCGTGCTGGCGATCCCTCCGATCAAATGGTTGCAGGTCCGCAAGGTGCCCGACTGGCTGGCCGTGTCGGTCGTGTTGATCGGCGTGATCGGGGTGTTCACGCTCGCGACCTTGCTGATCGGCAACTCGATCAGCACCTTTGGCGAGAAGCTGCCCGAGTACGAGGCCCGCACGGTCGCGATGACCTCGAGCTGGATCGGCTGGCTCGAGGCCAAGGGCTGGGGCGTCGAGGTCTCGACCGACACCTTGTTCAACTACGTCGACGCCAGCAAGATCGCCGACCTCGCCGGCACCCTGGTCGCGAGCGTGGGCTCGGTCCTGTCGGACTTCGTGTTCGTGTTGATGACCACGGCCTTCATCATGGCCGAGGCCGCCGGCCTGCCGCGCAAGCTCCAGGCCGCGCTCGGCCACGACGCCGAGGTCGACCGCTTCGGCAGCATCATCGGCGACATCCAAGAGTATCTGTCGATCAAGACCAAGATCAGCCTGGTCACGGGCCTGCTCGCCTGGTTGCTCTGCGCCGCGGTCGGGGTCGACTACCCCTTGCTCTGGGGCGTGATCGCGTTCTTGCTCAATTTCATCCCCAACCTCGGCTCGATCATCGCGGCCATTCCCCCGACCTTGCTCGGGTTCTTGCTGCTCGGCTGGGAGCGCGGGCTCGTGGTCGCGATCGGCTATGTCGCGATCAACACGGTGATGGGCAACATCATCGAGCCCAAGGTGCTCGGCAAGCGGCTGGGTCTGTCGAGCCTGGTCGTGTTCTTGTCCTTGGTGTTCTGGGGCTGGATCTGGGGCCCGCTGGGCATGTTCTTGTCGGTCCCGCTGACCATGGTCGTGAAGATCCTGCTCGAGTACAGCGACGACATGAAGTGGATCGCGGTGCTGCTCGGCTCGGGTGCCGAGATGGAAGAGCGGCTCGAGCTCGACCCGCGCCCGGCCTCGGAGTCGACGGTCGCCGGCGTGCGGCCGCCCGACGATCTTTCCTCCGACCTGCTCGGCGAGACCGACGAGCCCGGCTGAGCCGGCCCCGAAGCGCCGATAATTCGCCGCCGATCGCCGGGCACCCTAGCCTGCGCGCATGTCGAGCGAGAACCGGGCGATCGGTCTTCGAGTCCTGATCACGGGTGCATGTCTGGTCGTGGTCGTGGCGGGTCTGCGCAGCGCGGGCCCGATCCTGGTCCCGGTCCTGCTCTCGGCCTACCTGGCCGTGCTGGCCTCGGCGCCGATCCGCTGGCTGATGGCCCGCAAGGTGCCCTCCTGGGCCGCGCTGCCGGTCGTGCTGGTCGGCGTCGTGGTCTGCTTCCTGCTCGGCGGCGTGCTGCTCGGCAGCTCGATCAAGACCTTCTCGGCCAAGCTGCCCGAGTACGAGGCCCGGATCGAGGTGCTGATGAGCGGTGGCCTCGCCTGGCTCGACGGTCAGGGCTGGGCGCTCGACCTCTCGACCGAGAGCCTGCTCGGCTACCTCGACGCCGGTCGGCTCGCCGACCTCGCGGGCACGCTCGTGACCAGCGTCGGCAACGTGCTCTCCGACACCGCCTTCGTGCTGCTCACGACCATCTTCATCCTCGCCGAGGCGGCCGGGCTCCCGCGCAAGCTGCAAGTCGCGTTCGGGGCCGACGCCAAGCTCGATCGCTTCGCCGGGGTCGTCGGTGATCTGCAGAACTACCTGGCGATCAAGACCCGGATCAGCGTGACCTCGGGCGTGCTCTCGGGCTTGCTGTGTTGGTTCGTCGGCGTCGACTACCCGCTGCTCTGGGGGATGCTGGCCTTCTTGCTCAACTACGTGCCGACGCTCGGCTCGGTCATCGCCCTGACCCCGCCGACCTTGCTCGCCTTCTTGCTGCTCGGCTGGGAGCGCGGCGTGATCCTGCTGGCCGGCTACGTGACCATCGAGATGGTCATGGGCAACGTCATCGAGCCCCGAATCATGGGCAAGCACCTCGGGCTCTCGAGCCTGGTCGTGTTCTTGTCCTTGTTGTTCTGGGGCTGGATCTGGGGGCCGATCGGGATGTTCTTGTCGGTCCCGCTGACGATGGTCGTGAAGATCCTGCTCGAGCACAGCGACGACCTGAAGTGGATCGCCGTGCTGCTCGGCTCGGGCGCCGAGGTCCGCGAGCACCTCGCCCACGATCTCGCCGCGCCTGCGCCATCGTCCGAGCCCGCGCCTGCGCCCGAGCCCGAGCCCGCGCCCGAGCCCGAGCCCGAGCCCGAGCCCGAGCTCGAGCCGGTCATCGAGGTGGTCGCGCCCCAGAGCGACGCTGTGATCGAAGCGCCCGAGCAGCCCGCGCACGAGAACCCGGAAGATCCGCCTGCGCTCTGATCGCTGCTTTCGTGGGGCGAAAAGGGATCCTCAATTGAGGATTGGCCCAATTTCGTTCCTCGAATTGCGCGATGCCGCTCGGGACTCTCATCAATGTCCGGCACGCGTCGCAATCGCAGTTGTCGGCGAGATTGCGCTCACGCCATTCGCCCGTGTCACTCGCTGTGGTTCGGACTACAAGGCGTCCATGACAATGCGGCGACACGAAAACGCTGGCTCGGAGCTGTTCGTGGATGACACCCATGCTCCGCTCATGATCGCCACATGGATCGGCGAGCCGACGCTGCCCTTGGTCGAGGCCTATCAACAATGGCTGGTCGAACAGGTCGGGCGCGCGCAATCGGGCAATTACAGGCTGGTGTTGATGAGCGATTCCACGCTCACCGAATTGCCCAGTGGGGCCGCGCGCAAGGCCTTGAGCGAGGACCGCACGCAGAGCGACGACGTCGTCATCAAGACGGTCGTGGTCATCACGAGCTCGGTGATCCGTGGCGCGTTGACGGCGATCAAGTGGCTGGTGGGCGAGCGCTTCGGCGACGTCGAGGTGCGCGACTCCACGTCCGAGGGGATCGCGAGGTGCCTCGAGGTCCTCGATCAACACGGGATCGAGCGCCCGAACCTCTCGCCGACCAGCTATGTGTTTCCGACCGCCAGCGCGTCGCTGCGGGCGAAGACCAGCTGATTGCGTCCAAGCCCGATCACTTGGCCTTGTCCGGGCACTCGAGCGCGAGCCCGAAGGCCGAGACTGGGGCGTCGAGATCGACGTGGAGCGTGGCGGTGTCGGGCGCCGAAGCGGCCTCGAGCACGATCGTGCTGGCGAGGTGGACGCGGGCGCTGGGCCCACCCTTGCGCGCGCCGGGGGGCGGCGGCTCTTCGACCACGATCGGGAAGCGCTCGGTCCGAGTCTCGCCGACGGCGAGGGGCTGGGCGCCACGCTGGATCTGGGTCGAGCCGGGCTTGCCGTAGCAGCCCTCGTAGTGGACGACCATGCCGAGCTCGGCCAGCGCGAAGGGCAGGGGATTGCTGAACTCGACGACCAGCTCCTCGC
>JAMHUH010001046.1:0-5033 GCA_035904925.1 Nannocystaceae bacterium | reverse complement strand
CTCAGCTTGCGGGGCCGGAAGTGAGCTTGGCGAGCGCGCGCTTCCACGGCGAGTCCGCGTCGCTGTCGGCGTCGCTGCCGTCGAGCGGAGCCCCGCACGAGGGGCACTGCGTCGCGTCGGCGGGCGCCGCGTTGAGCTCGGCGCCGCAGCGCATGCACAGACCGCGGCACTGCTCGCCCGCGCTGCACAGCCGGCGCATCGGATAGACCACGAGGATCTGCTCGGCCAGCGTCGGGCGAAGATCCAACACGTGGCCGTCGTGGGGCAGCTCGTCGAGCTCGGAGGTCTCGAGCGGATCGATCCCCTCGACGTCGTCCTCGGAGACGTCGAGCCCGGGCACCGCTGCCCATGCGCGCAGGCGATCGCGCGGGACGAAGGTCAGGCAGAGATCCCCGGTCTCGACCCCGACGTCGACGCGCGCGGGCGCGAGGCAGCGAGCACAAGGGACGTCATAGGCGACCTCGAGCTGGCCGCGGACCAAGATGGTCTGGTCGGTGTGAACGGTGATCTCGAGCCGGGCGACCCCGTCGCCGAGCACCTTGGCGTCGGTCTCGTGCAGGGCTTCACGCTGCCAATCGGCCGGCAGCACGACCACGAGCGTGTGGACGCCCTCCTCGAGCTGGTCGAGGTCGAGGCGCAGGGCCTCGATCGGGCTGAGCTGTTCGGAGGAGGTCATGGCAGCGGGCCTATCTAGTACAGCGATCGCGCCACGACAAGGGGTGCTCGAGGCCATCGAGCGCCAGTCCCGCTCGACTCGCGGGCCCTGGTCGTGTCGATTGGCTTCGCATACCCTCGCGCGACTTCGGCACCGAATGCGGCGCCGCCGATGCAAGCCGTCGCTGGCTCGACCGTTGCGGGCCACTGCGCCTCGCGAGCACCTCTTCACCCGACTCGATGAGCGACCCTCGAACCGACCACCGCGGCAGCCTGCTTGGCCCGTCATGGCCCGCGCGCTCGCGAGTGGACCTGCCCTTCGCTGCGCTGCGCGTCGCGGCCTTGCGCCTCACGATCCTCCGCCTCGCGGCGATCGTCGGCGTGCTCGCCTCGTTCGCGCCGCGCTCGGCCTTCGCGGCTCCACCCGAGTCGGTGCTCGCCGCTCCGCCGCCCTCGCGCATGAGCATGGAGCTTCCGGGCCTGCTGCTGGCGCCGCCGGGCGGCGGGTTGATCCCCACGCCGAGCCAGGACCCCGCAGAAGACCCTGCCGCGGACGAGACCGACCCCGACGAGGACGAGGACGGCGTCCTGCCCGAGCAGCCGCGCGGCAGCAACGAGCTCGTCGGCGAGCTGGTCGTGCCCACGCTCGAGGCCAAGCGCAACATCCCGCCTTTTTGGATCTTCAAGCAGTACGACACCCACACGACTCGGGCGCTGACCTTCCCGCCCGTGTTCGTCCATCGCACGCCGAGCGCCGACCACCCCGAGAAATTCCTCCACGTCGATCTCGCCTTCAACTTCGGCTGGTACGCGGCCAAGAAGGGCAAGAAGCGGTGGATCAACCCGCTCGCGCTGACCTTCTACGGCAAGGGCGAATACAAGACCACGTGGGCCGCCCTGCCCTTGCTGATGGGCTTTCGCCGGGTCGGTGATCAGTTCAACTTCGGCCAGTTCCCCTTCGTGTGGTGGTGGGGAAACAAGTACGTCAAGAACCTCTTCGTCCTGCCCTTCCACTATCACAAGCACGCCCCCGACCGCCGCTTCGCGATCTCGGGCTTCTTGGTCTGGTACGGCAACAAGGACCTCGACGACGAGTTCGTCGAGAACGATCGCAAGCACTTCGTGGTCGCGCCGGTGTTCTGGCGGTTCCAAAAGGGCCTGACCAGCTTCGACATCAGCCCCTTGTGGATCGCCGGTCGCAACGACCTGACCGGCATGAAGCACCGCACGCTGCTGCCCTTCTTCCACTGGGAGTCGCGGGAGTCGGGCAACCGCAAGGAGCTGTGGACGCTGCTGTGGATCGACCGCAAGGACAAGGCCCGCGAGCGCCGAGCCTGGGCCGTGCCGCCGCTGCTGACCTTCCAGACCAGCACGCCGCAGCGCTCCTTGATGATGGCCACGCCGCTGGTCTGGCGGGTGCGCGACAACCTGCATGACAAGACCACCTGGGTCGCGCTGATCGGTGGCTCGGTCGCCGACCCGCAGCAGCACGTGTCTTGGTTCGCGCCGCTGTGGTGGCGCTTCGCCGATCGCCGCACGCACTCCGAGGTCGGCGCGCTGCTGCCCTTCGCCGCCTGGAAGCGCAACCCCGAGCGCTTCGCGATTCACACCCTGGCCCTCTCGGTCTGGCGCAACCGGGCCGCGCATCCCAACGGCGCGGGCGGTGGCGCGGGCTCGCTGCCCTTGCTGACCTTCATCCACCACGACGCGGTTCGCAGCCGCCAGTGGGTGCTCGGCGGGTTGTTCTGGCGCTTCGCCGATCGCAGCGCGAGCTGGGATCCCGCGTCGACCCGTCCGGGTCGAGAGTTCAGCGGCACCGGCAAGTCGGCCTGGGGCGTCGGACCGCTGGTGTTTCGGACCAAGCGCGGCGAGAGCCAGTCGGCCTTCGGCGCCCTGCCCTTGCTGACCTTCGTCGGCCGCAACCAAACCAAGACCTGGCAGGTCGTCACGCCGATGTTCTGGCACCTGCGCAACCGCAGCGACGATCCGGCGACCCAGCACGACACGTGGGTGGTCCCGCCGCTCTACGTTCAAAAGCGTGCGCAAGGGTTCCGGGCCGGGTTGATCCCCTTGGTCGCCGCCGGCAACGACGAGCGCTGGCGCTACGCCGTCCTGCCCTTCTTGCTCTTCGGCCATGTCGAGGACAAGCAGAGCCAGACCACCCGCACGATCTTCCCGCTCTTCGTCCGAGCCAAGAGCCCGACCTCGCGCGTGCTCGGGATCGCGGCGCTCGGCTGGGACGTCCGCCGCGAGCTCGATGGCGTGGCCGCGCGCGACACCCTGGTCTTCCCGCTCTGGTACCGACGGATCCGCGGCGAGAACCAACTGAACATCACGCCGCTCGGCGGGGCCTGGAAGACGCCCGAGGGCACCGTCGGCCTCGGCCTGCTCGGCTACGGCTTCACCAAGCAAGACCGACGCGGCGGCGGCTTGCTGCCGCTCTTCCACCACGAGGTCCGCGGCGCCAACCATCCTTCGGGCGCGGGCGCGACGACGGTCTTGTTCCCGCTCTTCGTCCGCGACCGCAGGCCCGAGCGCGACCTCGACGTCTGGTCGCCGCTGATCTGGCGCGGCCGGATCCGCGGCGAGCACCCGCGCAACAGCTTGGCGGTGATCCCCTTCTACTTCGGCCAGCGCCAGCCCGACGGCGTCGACGTCGACGCCAGCTTGTTCGTGTTCTGGTCGCGCAACGCGACCCGCAAGACCCACACGCTGGTCGTCGGGCCCTACTGGCATCGCCTGACCCGCAAGCAGCTGACCACGGGCCTCGTCCCGCTCGCGTTCTGGCAGGACTCGGCCAAGCGTCGCTTGCTGGTCGTCCTGCCGCTGATCGTCAGCCTCGAGAACAAGGCCACCCGCGAGCGGACCACCGTCGCGCTGCCGCTCTGGTTCGACCGCATCCAGCCCAACGGACGCCGAGTCTGGATGGCCTTCCCCTTCGTGATCGCGACCTACGGCGCGCGCGACTTCACCAAGGCCGGCGTGGTCCCGCCGCTCTTCTTCGACCTGTTCCGGCTGCGCAAGAACTACCGCTTCACCGGCGTCCTGCCCTTCGTCTTCCGCTATCAAAAGGGCGGCTTCCAGTCGACCGACGCCGCCGAAGATCGCTACACGCTCTGGGGCAGCTTCCCGCTCTTCTTCTACGGACGCGACGGCAAGGGCCGCAAGACCCACTCGGCGCTGGCGCTCTACTGGTGGGAGCGCAACCCCGAGGGCTTCCGCTTCTACACGCTGCTCGGCGGCGTCCAGCAGCGACCCGGCAAGATGCTCGAGTGGTACGCCCCGCTGGTCTACCGCAAGGTCACCAACGACCAGCACACGACCTTCATCTGGCCGCTCTTCGCCTGGCACAAGGGCTACCGCAAGGGCCCGGACGGCAAGCGCTACAAGGACATCAGCACGACCTGGGTGCTGCCGCCGCTCTTCATCGGCCGGCACAACGAGGATCGCCGCTGGTGGCAGGCCGCGCTGGTCTTGTGGCAGTTCAAGCGCCCGCATCGGGTCAGCACCGCCATCGCCCCGCCGATCTTCTTCTTGCGCGACAGCTACCAAGAGCGGCGCCTCCACTGGCTCTTGCCGCTCTACCTGCGCGACAACAACATGGCCAAGCAGGAGAAGTGGACCTCCATCTTCCCGCTGCTCTACGTCGCGCACCGCAACCCCAAGCACAACCGCGCGGTCCAGTTCCCGCTGCTCTGGCACTTCGACGAGGGCGAGAAGCGGCGGGTCACGATCGGCGGCTTCCTCTGGTACGACGTCCGTCTGCCCAAAAAGCAGCTCTCGACTCAGGTCGTGCCGTTGCTCTACGCCCGACGCGAGACCCCGACCAAGATCGGCCACATGGTCGGCCCGGGCCTGGGCACCTGGCGGCGCGAGGCTCCGGGTCAGACGCCTGCGCTGCACTGGCGTGCGCTGTTCTGGATGATCGGCGGCGGCAACGAGGACGGGCAGCGCTACCTGTGGCTGTTTGGCGGGAAGATCAAGCTGAAGCCCAAGCCGCTCGCGGCCAAGCGCACCCGTGCGGTCAAGACCAAGGCCGCGAAGCCGGCGAAGACCAAGTCGGGTAAGGCCAAGTCGGCCGAGCCCGCGAAGTCGGTCGAGACCGCGAAGCCCTGATACGGACGCTGACTCGCTGGATCCTTCGCGGACGATCGCGTCTTCGACCACCAGGCTCTGCGGTGGGAAAGAGGGTCGCCCGCTCGGGCTCAAACACGTCGCCCTTCGAATCGCGCGTGCTCTCTCCCTGGTTGGAGCGTTCTGGCGATCGTGGCGATCGAGTTCGCGTGCTTCCGATCCGAGCTCCCGCGCTGTCTGTTGGTGACGGCGAGGACCGTCGAGGTCAAAGGCGGGCGGGGGGAAAGAGGGTCGCTCCGAGGCGA
>JAMHUH010001045.1:0-30305 GCA_035904925.1 Nannocystaceae bacterium | reverse complement strand
CCCACGAACTCGGCTTCGCCGAGCAGTTGATCGAGCGGTTCCAAAGAGCCCGATTCAAAGCTTTCATAGTCTCGCTGAATCCCAATTTCACCAAAGAGACGCTCGACGGCCTCGCGGCTATAGTAGCCCGTACTATACTTGAGTTTGGTCCATCCAGCGTTTCCCCTGATCTCGATTCGGTAGTAATTGGGTCCTCCGCTCGACGCCGGATCATACGCCGCGACATAATACGTCTCACTTATCGTAGCACAGGCGGTTGCGAGGCAGGATATCAGCGAGAGCGCGATGGTTCCCCGGTGCATCGAGCGACACTATCAAGAAGTTGGAGGGGCGTGCAACCGGAAACTCGCTTGCAAAACTTGTCCTTAAGACCACCCAGCGCCGCCCCGATCTGGTACCCTCGCGCCAGCCCCCATGACCAGCAAAGTTCGCGACCTCCTCGACATCCCAGAACGCGTCGAGAAGGGCCAGTTCCAGGTCACGCTGACCGAAGGCATCGCTCGTCCGGCGCAGACGGTCGGCGACTACGTGGTGACGCCTCGGATCGCGGATGCGTTCGACCAGGCGCTCGGGACGATCGACACGGCGCTCGCGGAGCAGCGCTCGGTCGGGACTTACCTGCACGGCAGCTTCGGCAGCGGCAAATCGCACTTCATGGCGATGCTGAGCTTGCTGCTGGCCGACGAGGAGATTGCCTGGCGGCGGCCCGAGTTCGATCGGCTGCGGGCGAAGTATGCGTGGGTCGGCAAGCGGCAGGTGGTCGAGCTGCACATGCACATGCTCGGCAAGGACAGCCTCGAGGCGGCGATCTACCCGGCGTACCTGCGCTTCTTGGCCACGCACCACCCGAGCGCTCCGCTGCCGGCACTCTTTGCGGACGAGGGGCTGTTCGAGAACGCGGCGGACCACCTCGAGAGCCTCGGCGACAAGCGCTTTTTCGAGCTTCTCAATGGCGAGGAGTCGACGGCTCGACCGGCCGGGCGACCGGCTGCGGGGGATTGGAGCTTCATGGGGGCGGCCCAAAATGGGGCCTGGGATCGCACGCGCTTCGAAGCGGCGATCGCCTCGCAGGAGCTCGAGACTCGCCAGCGCCTGCTCGACGCGCTGCTGCGGACCCACTTCAAGGCGTTTCGCGGCTCGGTCAGCTCGTATCGCGAGCTCGACGATGGGCTGGCGATCATGGCCGAGCACGCGAAATCGCTTGGTTATGACGCGATCGTGCTCTTTCTCGACGAGCTGATCTTGCGCCTGAGCTATGGGGCCGCCGAGCCGCGCTGGCTGGCGGACATGGTTCAATCGATGGTCAAGCTGGTCGAGCGGACCTCGGGGATTTCGGCGATCCCGATCGTCAGCTTCATCGCCCGGCAGCGGCTGCTCAACGAGATGGTCGGCGACCGGCTGGCGGGGCCCGAGATTGCATTGCTCGGCGAGCAGCTCGGGCATTCGCGCGGTCGCTTTGGCACGATCGAGCTGCCCAACGAGGAGCTGCCCGAGATCATTTCGCAGCGAGTGTTGCGACCCCGCGACGCGGCGGCCAAGGCCGAGATCGACGAAGCATTCGCCAAATTGCAGCGCAACGCCCAGGCTGGCTCGGTCCGCGGCGGGGCCTGGGAGACCCTGACGGCGGCGCATTACGACGCCGAGCAATTTCGCAAGCTCTACCCTTTTTCGCCAGCGCTGGTCGAAGCGTTGATCAATTTGTCGGGTTCGCTGCAACGCCAGCGCACGGCGATCAAGCTGCTCTCGGAGCTGCTGGTCGAGCATATCGGCGACCTCGAGCTGGGCGAGCTGGTCGGGGTCGGTGATCTCTTCGATTTGCTCGCGGTCGGCGACGACTCGGCCGACGGGATCATGCGCGAGCTCTTCACCCGGGCCAAGCAGCTCTATCGGCGCAAGCTGCTGCCGGTGATTCAGGCCGACAACGGGACCGACACGATCGAGCGCTGCCAACGAATGCGCGACGAGCATCCCAAGCGGCTGGGCTGCTCGGGCTGCGCCGAGAAGCTGTGTCGCAACGACAACCGCATGGCCAAGACCTTGCTGGTCGCCGCGCTCGCGCCCGAGGGCGTGCTCAAGGACCTGACGGTCGCCAAGCTGCTCGAGCTCAATCACGGCAAGATCAAGTCGAAGCTGCCGGGCCAAGAGGGCAAGCGGGTCAGCGCGACGATTCGCAAGTGGGCCAATTCGATCGAAGAAATCCACATTGGCGAGGGCGAGAACCCCGAGGTCAGCGTCGAGCTGCAGGGCGTCGAGCTCAAGCCGATCATGGCCAAGGCGGCGAGCGTCGACAGCACCAGCGCGCGGGTGGCCGAGCTGCGCCGGCTGCTCTTCGACGCGATGCAGATCGCCGACGGGGGCGGGAGCGAGACGGCGGTCGAGCAAGAGGTCGATTGGCGGCAGACTCGACGGCGCGGGCAGGTCCGCTTCGGCAATGTCCGCTTGATGGGCACCGAGCAGCTGCGCTGCCCCGACGACCACGACTGGCGGCTGATCATCGACTTCCCCTTCGACGAGGTCGACCATGGCCCGCACGAGGACGAGGCGGTGGTCGAGCGCTTCCGCGAGGAGCAGCCGGGCACCTGGACGCTGGTCTGGCTGCCGAGCTTCTTTTCGGGCCCGGTCAACCGCTTGCTCGGCGACCTGGTCATCCTCAATCACATCCTGGTCACGCCCGACAAGTACATCGCGCACCTCAGCGTCGAGCAGCAAGAGATGGCGCTCAACCTGATGCGCAGCCAGCAGAGCCACAAGCGCCACCAGGTCCGCCTGGCCATGCGCAAGGCCTATGGCATCCACCCGGCCGGGGGCGACGACGATCAGCTCGACAGCTCGCGGCGGATCGACAAGCACCTCCACCTGCTGACCAGCGAGGCGACCCTGCGCCCGCAGATCGCCCCCGACCTCGACAAGGCGCTCGACAAGTACATCGAGAAGCTGCTCGACGAGCGCTACCCTCGGCACCCCCGCTTCACCCGGCAGCTGACGCCCAAGACGATCGAGCGGGTGCTCGGCCACTACGACGCGCTGCTCGAGCTCGGCGAGGGCCGGCTCGAGCTCGACAACAAGTCGCTGCAGGAGCTCGAGGGCACGCTCGGCAAGCTCGGCTTGGTCGAGGTCACCGAGACCGCGCTGCGCCGCAAGGACGACCTGGTCCACGAGCTCGAGCGCGGCTACGCCAAGCACACGCAAGAGCCGACGGCCGAGAACGTGATGCATTGGCTCGACCCCGAGGGCAAGGCTGGCTTGCAGCCGGCGGTCCAGGCCTTGCTCGTGCGGGCGTTGGCGCGTGCGACCAAGCGGACCTTGGTCGAGAGCGACGGTCGTCCGCACGAGTTTCGCCCGGGCAAGCCGATGTCGGGCGCGGTGATCCTGCGCAAGCCCGAGCTGCCGACCCAAGTCGATTGGGAGCGGGCGCTGGTCTTGGCCGGCCACGCGTTCGGGCTGAACGGCCGCTCGCTCAACCCTGAGAGCCTGGCTCGCTTCGCGGCCGCGCTCGACGAGAAGCTCGGCAAGCCGAGCGACGCGGCGCTCGAGCTGCCCGGCGCGCTGCTGCGCTGGTACGAGAGCCTCGGGCTCGCGACCAACGGCGCCGACGAGGCCGAGCGCCGGCGGCTGATCACGGCGATGAGCGGGCGCGAGCTGATCACGGCGCTGCGCGGCCACTCGCCCGTCGAGCAGGTCCGCGCGCTCGCGGGCTTCACCGCTCGGACCTCGCCCGAGGCGCTCGGCCGCTCGACCGCACGCGCGCGCGCTTGCTTGCAGGTGCTCGAGAGCAACCTGACCCTCGGCGTGTTCGAACAGCTCGGCAGGCGTGGGTCGAGCGAGGCGATCGATCTGCTCGAGCAAGCCCGCAAGCTGCTCCGCCAAAACGAGCTCGAGGCCGCGCTGGCCGACTCGATGCCGCGCCTGGCCGAGCTCGGCCAGCGGCTCTTGGTCGAGCCCGCGAGCGGGTCGACGTCGACACCCTCGCCGACGCCTTCGGGTGCAGCGCGGCCGCCCGAGCCTGGCTGGAAGCAGGTCGCGGATCGCAGCTTGGACGCGGAGGGCCGCGAGGGCGCGAGGGGCATGCTCGCCCGCTTGAACGAGCTGATCGCCGAGCTCGGCGAGGGCGGCGAGCTGCGCGTGCGCGGCCACCTGACGATCGAGCGCAAGGAGGACTGAAGCCATGCTGCGTGGCGAACCACCGACGCTGACCACCGACGAGCTGACCAGCAAGTTGGTCGAGCTCTACAAGCCCAAGCCTGGCCGCGACGACCCTCGTTGGCGGCGCAAGCTGGCGGCGGTGTATGGCCGCTGTGACGCGCAGGTCGTCGAGGTCGAGGGCCAGCAGGTGCGGGTGGTCCCGGTCGCGAGCGAGCTCGAGCTGCGCGGGGCGCTGCCCGATCCCCACGCCGACGAGCCGCTCGCGTTCGTGCTCGACTACCCGGCGATCGAGGTGCCGATCGACATCGCCGGTCGCTTTCACAAGCGCGGCAAGGTGGTGCGGATCGGCAAGCTCGAGCGCCTGCGTCAGCTCTTCGTCGGCCGCTCCGAGCCGCGCAAGGACAGCTTGGTCGTGCTCGACGACGAGCTGGTCGACTCGGCGTTGGCTCGCTACTTGATCGGCGTCGGGGATCCGAGCGGGCTCGCGCTGACGACCGGCCGCGTGAGCCTCGATCAGGCCTACGCTCGCTGGCTGCACGCGGCCTGGTTCGCGCCCGAGCGACCCTCGCTCGACAACCTGCTCGTGTTCGCGGCGACCAACGAGCGCCACGCGTCCTTCGTCGCGGCCATGGGCGCACCCGAGGCGAGCGGGGTCGAGGCCGAACTGCTCGGCGTGCTCGCGCGCAGCGTCGGGCCCGAGGCGGCGTTGATCTGGCGCTGCTGGTTGGCGGGCAGGGGCCGCGCGCTGCTCGAGTTCGCGGTGCTCTTCGAAGCCCACGCGGCCCTGCCCAACGAGGTCTTGCACAGCACGCTGCTGGCCCTCGCCTCGATCCGGGTGATCGAAGACGAGCGGCTGGGCGAGGCCATGACGACGCTGGCGGCCGCGCTGCCGACCGCGCTCGAGCTCTTCGTCGAGGCCAGGTCGGGCGGCGCCGCGGCGCTGCGCCAGCTCTTGATCAAGGCCGAAGGCTACCTGCTCAAGCCGACGCTCGTGCACTTGCGAGGCAGCCGACGCCTGCCCCACGCGTGGACGCTCCGGCTCGACGCGATCGGCGAGGCGCTCGCGAAGATCGCCGAGGCGCCGAGCGAGACCGACTATGCGCTGCTGAGTCAGCGCGTGCTCGAGCTCGAGCTGCACGACTCGATCGCGCTCGACGAGTGCAAGGCGATCTATGCCCAGGCCGAGATGGCCCGGCGGCGCGCGGCCTTCTTGGTCGTTCGCAGCGATCGTCGCTGGGCCGCAGCTCGCGGCCCGCTCGGCAAGGTCGAAGCGCTGGCCGGCTGGTACACGCAAGAGGGCGGCTACGTCGACCTCGCGCGCCAGCGAGTCCGAGGCGCGAGCGGGGGCGAGGGCAAGTTCGCCCAGGGTGTCCACGCGGTGCTGGCCAAGGTCGACGCGCTGCGGGTCGAGCAAGATCGCGAGTTCGCCGCGGCGCTGCCCAAGTGGCTCGAGTCCAATCGGCCGGGTCGTCGGCTGCTCGGGATCGACACCGCGATCGATCGTTGGGGCGCGAGGTTCTTGCGCAGCGAAGGCGGGGCCAAGCGCCGGGTGTTGGTCGTGGTCCTCGACGGCATGGCTTGGGCGCAGGCGGTCGAGCTGCTGGCCGAGCTCGGCAGCGAGACCACGGCGACGCCCTGGCACCCGCTCGGCTGGAACCGCGAGGTCGCCGAGCTCGACCCGCGCGGGGCCTTCGTGCCGGTGCTGGCCAGCCTGCCGACGGTGACCGAGGTCAGCCGCTCGGCGCTCTTCGCTGGCGAGCCGACCACGCCCGGGGTCTCGCCGCGGACCACCGACGACGACGCTCGCTGGGCCAAGCACCCGAGCATCGCGCCGCTCTTCGCCGGCTCGTCGAGCTCGCGCAAGCCGACCTTGCTGGTCAGCAGCGAGGCCTTCGACAAGCAAGGGCTCTCGGCCGCAGCTCGAGCCGCGATCGCCGACGAGCGAGCGCCCGCGCTGGCGGTGTTGATCAACACGATCGACAAGGCGCTCGGCAGCGACAAGCTCGACGAGGCGCCCTGGACCATCAAGCGGATCGGCCCGCTGCGCGAGCTCTTCGACGCGGCCCGCGACGCCGGTCGGGTCGTGTTGCTGTGCAGCGATCACGGCAACGTCTCGGGTCAGCGGCTCCGCTACGCGGGCTCGGGCGTCGGTGGGCCGGCGCGCTGGCGGACGCTGCGGGCCGGCGACACGATCCGCGAGTTCGAAGTCGCGATCCCCTCGCCGCCTGGCTGGCGACCGCCGGATGCAGGCGCGATCGGGGTCGTGCTGATCAACGACGACATCCACGCCTACTCCGCCCAGCCCCACTACGGCGAGCACGGTGGCGCGACCATGGCCGAGGTGCTCGCGCCGACCTTGCTGCTCGGCACGCCCGAGTTCGCTCGGACCGAGCTCGGCGACGACCCCATGCTCGCGCTCACACCGATCAGCCCGCCGCTGTGGTGGCTCGACGAAGTCCGCGAAGCCGAGGGCTGGCGGGTCGCGATCGCGGCCGAGACCGAGAAGCAGCTGGCCAAGCAAGCCGCGCCCGAGCCCGAGCCCAAGACCGCCCAGCTCCCGCTGCTCGGCGTGACCCCGGCCAAGCCCGAGCCCGCGCCCGAGCTCCAAGCCCGCGCCAAGGCCGAAGCCGAGACCCGCCTCGCCGAGACCGAGGCCAAGATGCGCGAGAAGGGCAAGAAGTGGGTTGGCATCGCCGACGCGACCGAGAAGCTGCTCGACAAGCTCGAGGGCAACCCCTTGTTCAAGGCCCGATCCGAGCGCAGCAACCCCGGCGAGCCCGACCTCCACAACGAGGTCGTCGCCGCGCTCGCGTTCTTGCTCGAGCGCAACGACCACGCCAACGGCGAGGCCTTCGCGGTCCACATGGGCAAGAACAAGGTCCGCGTGGCCGGCTTGGTCAGCAGCTTGAGCTCGGTGCTCAACGTCGACGGCTACGAGGTCTTGGTCTACGAGCCGCGTGCGAAGCTGGTCCGGGTCAATCGAGAATTGTTGATTCAGGGGTTTGGCCTGTGACCGAGACCAATCCATCCGCGCCGAGCCTGCTCAAGCGACGCGAGATCATCGAGGCCCTGCGCCGCGGCACGGTGCCCAAGCGCGGGCTCGAGGTGTTCGCGGTCGGGCTCGAGCGCTTCGAGACGGCGATCGACGAGGAGCTGCGAGCGACCGCGGCCGGCCGCGCGCAGTTCAAGGCGGTCCGCGGCGAGTACGGCTCGGGCAAGACCTTCTTCGCGCGCTGGCTCGAGCATCGCGCCCGCGAGCAAGGCTTTGCGACCGCGCTGGTCCAGATCTCCGAGACCGACACGCCGCTCTACCGAATGGAGACGATCTATCGGCGCGCGCTGGAGTCGTTGCAGACCCGCGAGTGGAATCAAGGCGCGTTTCGTCGGCTGATCGACAAGTGGTTCTACGACCTCGAGGATGAAGCGCTCGAGCGCGACGACGTCGACGAGAACGATCCGCCTGCGCTGGCCCGAGCGGTCGGCGAGCTGCTCGAGCAGCGTCTGGCTTCGGTCGGCGAGATTCACCCGCAATTCTCGGCCGCGCTGCGGGGCTGTCACGCGGCCCGGATGCACGACGAGCACGCGACGGCCGAGGGCTTGTTGGCCTGGTTGATGGGCCAGCCCAACGTCGGCGCCGGGATCCTGCGCGCGGCCGATCTCAAGGGCGACCTCGATCATCGCGGGGCCTCGGGCTTCTTTCGCGGGCTGCTGGCGGTGCTCCGTCAGCTCGGTCGCAGCGGCTTGGTCCTGGTCCTCGACGAGGTCGAGACCATCCAACGGGTCCGCGCCGACAGCCGCGAGAAGAGCCTCAACGGGCTGCGCCAGCTGATCGACGACATCGACGCGGGCCACTATCCGGGCATGTACGTGCTGATGACCGGGACCCCGCAGTTCTACGATGGGCCGCAGGGCGTGCGTCGCTTGGCCGCGCTCGAGCAGCGCTTGCACGTCGACTTCTCGGCCGCCGCCGCCGAGTACGACAACCCGCGCGCCGTGCAGATCCGCCTGCCGGCCTTCGACCGCGAGCGGCTGATCGAGGTCGGTCGCAAGATCCGTGACCTCTACCCGAGCGACAATTCCGAGCGCATCCACGCCAAGGTCGGCGACGACGTGATCGCGCTCCTCGCCGACGGCGTCGCGGGCCAGCTCGGCGGCAAGGTCGGGATCGCGCCGCGCGTGTTCTTGCGCAAGCTGGTCGCCGACGTGCTCGACCGCGTCGATCAATTCGAGCGCTTCGAACCGACCCGCGACTACAAGCCGGTCGTCAGCGCGGCCGAGCTCAGCGACGAGGAGCGGGCCGCCGCGGGCATCGAGCGCTCGGTCGACGACCTCGAGCTGGAGCTCTGAGTCGGCCATGACCAGCTTCGATCGGCTCTCGCCCGCCTTGCAGTACCAGATCGTCAACACGCTGGGCTTCAGCGAGCTGCGTCCGGTCCAGCTGCTGACCATCGACGCGGTGCTCGACGGCCACAACTGTGTCGTGCTCGCGCCGACGGCCGGCGGCAAGACCGAGGCCTCGTTCTTCCCGCTGCTCTCGGCCATGAACGAGCAAGACTGGCGGCCCGTGTCGGTGCTCTACCTCTCGCCGATCCGCGCGCTGCTCAACAACCAACACGAGCGAGTCGAGCGCTACGCCAGCGTGATCTCGCGGCGGGTGTTCAAGTGGCACGGCGACACCGGGCCAAGCCAGCGCAAGCGCTTCATCGCCGAGCCCAGCGACATCCTGCTGACCACGCCCGAGTCGCTCGAGGCGATGATGATGAGCAGCCACGTCCCGGCGCGCGCGCTCTTCAACGGCCTCCAGGCGGTGATCGTCGACGAGGTCCACGCCTTCGCCGACGACGATCGCGGCGCTCACCTCTCGGCGGTGCTCGAGCGGCTGACTCGCTTTTGTGGGCGAGACATCCAGCGGATCGGGCTCTCGGCCACGGTCGGCAACCCCGACGAAATCCTTGCTTGGTTACAGGGCAGCTCGCAGCGCCCGGGCCAGGTCGTCTCGCCGCCCAAGCCCAAGGTCGAGCCCAAGCTCGCGCTCGACTTCGTCGGCTCGCCGGTCAACGCCGCCGCGATGATCAAGCACCTCCACCCCGGTCGCAAACGGCTGGTCTTCGTCGACAGTCGCCGCGGCGTCGAGGAGCTCGGCAAGTTCTTGCTGCAAGCCGACGTCGCGACCTACGTGACCCACGGCTCGCTCTCGGCCACCCAGCGCCGCGACGCCGAGCAGGCGTTCGAACACGGCAGCGACTGCGTGATCGCGGCCACCAGCGCGCTCGAGCTCGGCATCGACGTCGGCTCGCTCGACCACGTGCTCCAGCTCGACGCGCCGCCGAGCGTCGCCAGCTTCTTGCAGCGCATGGGTCGAACCGGTCGCCGGCCGAACACGGTCCCGAACTGCACCTTCTTGGCGACCAAGGACGCGGCCGTGCTGCAAGCGGCGGCGATCGTGCGGCTCAATCGGGCCGGCTGGGTCGAGCCAGTCGAGCCGCGCCGCGCCGCCTACCACATCCTCGCCCACCAGCTGATGGCGATCGCGATCGAGCACGGCGGGATCGCCCGCGACGCTTGGTGGCCCCGCTTGCGCGGCGCGACGGCCTTCGCCGAGATCACCGACGCCGAGCGCGAGGCGATCGTCGATCACATGCTGGCGCAGGGCATCCTGGCCGAGACCGGGGCCAAGCTGTGGCTCGGGCCCAAGGGCGAGCATCTCTATGGCCGGCGCAATTTCGCCGAGCTCTACGCCGTGTTCTCGACCCCACGCTTGATCACCGTTCGCTGGGATAATCGCGACATCGGCACCCTCGACGCGCAATTCTTGTCGGGCTGCGATGGCGAGCCCGGCAACGACACATTCACGCTCGGCGGTCGGCCCTGGCGCGTGGTCGCGATCGATTGGCGCAAGGCCGTGTGCAATGTCCAACCGACCGATCGCGCCCGCAACACGCGATGGTCGGGGGCGCCCCAGTACCTCGGGTTCGAGCTCTGCCAGGCGATTCGGGCGTTGTTGGTCAGCGACGACGACGATCCGATCTGGTCGAAGCGAGCCCGCGAGGTGATCGCCAACTCGCGGATCGAGCACGAATTCTTGCGTGGCACGAGCTCACCCATGCTGGTCGCGGGCGACGAGATCACGTGGTGGACCCACGCGGGCGGTCGGGCGAATCTGCTGCTGGCCAAGCTGATCGAGGCCGAGCTCGGCGGCGCGGTGACGGTCCGCAACGAGTCGCTGACCTGCAAGGGCGAAGCCGGGCTCAGCGTCGCCCGCTTGCAGACCTGGCTCGCCGAAGTGCGCGCGAGCGGACGCCCCGCTCGAGCCGATGCGCTGCGCTTTGCGAGCGACGCAGCGCGAAGTCGGATCTCGAAGTTCGAGCCCTGCTTGCCCGAAGCGATCCTCGCCAAGTTGGCCGCGGAGTCGGTCGTCGATGTCGTCGGGGCGCGAGCGATCGTCGCTGCGTAGACCCCCCTCCAGGCCCCGCGCCGTGGCCGGGATCGCGGAGCCCGACGAGTCTGGCGTACCCTTGCGCTCGATGACCGACGCACCCGAGTCCCGTGCCTCGCACAAGATCCGCAAGCTGACCGTGCACGGCGGGTTCTGGGACGGGCTCGAGCTGAGCTTCGCGGCCGGTCTCAACTGCATCATCGGCGCGCGCGGGACCGGCAAGACCACGATCCTCGAGCTGACTCGCTACTGCTTGGGCCAGGCGCCCGGGGTCGATCCGGCCCGCGAGCAGCAGCTCTCGAAGTTGATCAAGGCCAACCTCGATCGCGGGACGGCCGAGGTGACGATCGAGACCCGCGATGGGATGACCTATCGGGTGCTGCGGGGGACCAGCGGCGACCCGGAGGTCTCGGACGAGCGCGGGACGCCGGTCGAGGTCTCGCTGACCCGTGGGCAGGTGTTCGCGGCCGACTTCTATAGCCAGCACCAGATCGAGGACATTGCGATCAGCCCCAAGGCGCAGCTGGCGATCATCGATCAATTCGTGGCCGACGAGCTGGCCGAGCTCGAGCCGCGCCGCCGCTCGCTGATCGCCGACCTCGAGAAGAACAGCAACGACATGCACCGGCTGCGCCAGGCGATCTCGGATCGCGAGGAGGCGCTGACCGAGCTGCCGGAGATCAAGAAGCGGATCGAGGCGCTCGACATCGGCGGCGAGCGGGCCGACGACATCAACCGCGAGGTCGGGTTCAAGGGCGCGCGCGACCAGGAGAAGCGGATGATGAAGCGGGTCGACGAGACCCTGGTCGGCGTCCACGAGCAGCTCGAGGGGCTGATCCGCAACGTCCGTGGCTTCGACCGCCTGATCGAGCGCAACGAGGGCGAGAACAAGCCCTTGCTCGAGCGCCTGCAGATGGTGCTCGAGGCCGCGGGCAACGACGTGGTCGGCCAGCTCGCCAGCGCGCGCAAGCTGATCGACGAGGTTCGGACCTCGGTCGAGGACCTCGACCGCGAGCTCAACGAGGCCCACTCGGGCCAAGAGCAGCGCTACGGCGAGCTGCTGCGCAAACATCAGGACGCGCAGGCCCAGGCCCGCGAGGCGGCCCGGCTTCAAGGTCGGCTCAACGAGTTGCTCGAGCAGCGGCGCTTGATCGAGCAGCGGCGCAAGGAGCTGCACGAGCTGGGCAAGAAGCGCGGCGACCTGCTCGACAAGCTCTCGGAGCTGCACGACAAGACCTTCGCGCTGCGCCAGCAGACGGCCCGCGAGATCACCGAGCGGCTCCAGCCGGACATTCGGGTCTCGATCACGCAATTCGGCGATCGGGCCGAGTACGCCGAGCGGCTCCGGGTCGCGCTCAAGGGCAAGGGTCGGCAGTACAACACCTTGGTCGGGCGGATCGAGCAGCACCTGCCGCCGCGCGAGCTAGTCCGGCTGGTCGAGCGCAACGCCGCCTCGGAGCTGGCGACCACGCTCGAGGTCCGCGACGAGCAGGCCGGGTGGCTGCTCGACGCGCTCAAGTCGGTCGAGGACGGCAAGCTGCTGCTCGACCTCGAGACCTTGCAGCTCGACGACCGGCCCAAGATCGAGCTGTGCGACGGCGGCATCTACAAGGACGCCTCGACCCTGAGCACCGGGCAGAAGTGCACGACGATCCTGCCGATCTTGCTGCTCGACAGCGATCGCCCGCTTTTGATCGATCAGCCCGAGGACAACCTCGACAACGCGTTCATCTACGAGACCGTCGTGCGCAACATCGCCGAGGTCAAACACCGTCGCCAGCTGATCTTCGTGACCCACAACCCGAACATCCCGGTCCTCGGCGACGCCGAGCGGGTGTTCGTGACCGAGTCGGACGGCCAGCACGGCCGGCTGCGCGCCTGGGGTGACGTCGAGAAGGTCAAGTTCGAGATCGAGCAGATCCTCGAGGGCGGAGCCGAGGCCTTCCTCGAGCGCAAGCGGAGGTACGGACATTGACCGAGCGCGTCGCCAAGCGGCGGACGGGCGGGCGAGCCAAGCCGGCGAAGGCGGCCAAGCCGACCAAGCCGGTCGAGCCGGCCGAGCCCGCGACACCGCCGAGCGAAGCCGACGAAGACGCTGGCGATGAAGCTGGCGACGAGTCCCCCGACGCGCGCAACCACGAGGACTCGGGCGCACGCGCGAGCGCAGCCGCGCTCGCGGCCGAGCAGAGCTACATCAGCGCGCTGCAGGCCAAGTCCTGGCGCGAACGCCAAGCCGCGATCGAGCTGATGATCGAGGAGCTGCAGACCAAGCCCGAGCCGGCGGTGGTTCGAACGATCGCCGAGCGCCTGCTCGCGCTCACGGCCGACAGCAAGTGGGAGGTCCGGCTGGCGATCTGCCGCGGCCTCGTGCACTTGACCCACCCGCTCTTCGAATCGATCGCCGGCACGCTCGAGGACGATCACAACAACTATGTCAGCAAGGCCGCGCGCCAGGCCGCCGATCGTCGGCGCGAGCTCGACCGCGAGTACCAGCGCAAGACCGACGAGATCGACGTGGTCCACGGCGAGCTCGAGGGTCTGCGCCGCGAGCATGGCGACCGGGTCGCGGCCGCGGCCGAGCGCCTCGCCGAGCACAAGTACAAGCTGCTGACCAACGAGACCACCCACGAGATGCGCACGGTCGTCGCCGGGCTGCTCGACGCGCTCGGCAAGCTGCAAGGCAACCTCGAGACCAGCCGAACCGCGACCAAGCACTGGGAGCGCAACCTCTCGATCGCGCTCGATCGGACCAAGTTCCTCAAGCGGATGCTCGACGACACCAAGCGCCTGGTCGACGATCCCAAGCCCGAGCTCGAGGACACCGACCTGGCCGAGATGCTGCACAAGGTCGTCGGCTTGGTCCGCGACGCGCTCGACGTGCCGGCCGAGGTCCGCTTCGAGATCGACCTGGGCACCCGGCCCGGCACCCACCTGCACGTGCCCCGAGTCCGGCTGATCCAGGCGCTCTCGAGCCTGGCCAAGAACGCGATCGAGGCCGTCGAGGGCAAGGGCCGGGTCGTGCTGCGGACCAGCCACAACGCCCGCCGCGGCTGGACCGAGATCGCGGTCATCGATTCGGGCTACGGCATGGACCGCGAGGAGATCCGTCGGGCCGTGCTGCCGATGGTCTCGACCAAGAAGGACGATCAACACACGGGCGTCGGGCTCCCGCTCGCCCGCAAGATCATCGAGCGCGAGTGTCGAGGCGAGTTCGTGATCGAGAGCGAGCCCGACAAGGGCACGACCGTCCGCTGTCTGCTACCCGAAGCGCTCGACATCGACTGAGCGCGAACGAGCGCCAACGAGTCCCCACCATGCCCCAGTTGACCGGTTTCCAGAGCGTCGCCATCCCCGGTCCGAAAGCGATCCCGCTGCTCGGCCACCTCCCGCGGGTGATTCAGTTCTTCGAAGATCCGGTCGGCGCCCTGACCTCGCTGCGCAAGTACGGCGACATCGTCGCGGTCACGCGCGACAGCCCCTCGCTGGTCTGCGTGTTTGGCCCCGAGCGCAACCGCGAGGTGCTCGGCAACCCGGCCGGCTTTCGCCACGACGAGGACTTCATCCAGGCCCAACCCGGCACCCCGCTCAGCCGGATCCGCCGGGTGATCGTCTGCATGAACGGCGACGAGGCCAAGCGCCACCGCCGGCTGATGGCGCCAGCCTTCAGCAGGTCGACGCTCGAGAGCTACGCCGACGAGATGGTCCGCGTCAGCGAGGCCGTGGTCGCCCGTTGGCCGCGCGACCAGGTCGTCGACGTCGACGCGCTGCTGCGTGACCTCGCCCTCTCGGTCGCCGTCCGTGCGCTCTTTGGCATCGACATCGTCGGCGGCGCTACGGAGATGGGCGAGGTCGCGGGCGAGTTTGGGATCGCCTTGACCCAACCACTGGCGATCTTGCTGCCCTACGACCTGCCCGGCACGCCCTTTCGCCGCGCGCAGCGGCTCGCCGCGCGCTTGCTCGGCCAGCTCGAGCTCGTGATCGAGCAGAAGCGGCGCGGCGTCGAGGTCGAGCACGACGCGCTGGCCCTGCTCTTGCGGGCCAACGCCGACGACGAGGCCGGGTTCGACGACGACGAGCTGATCGCCGAGACCGTCACGCTGCTCTTCGCCGGTCACGAGACCATGGCCAAGACGCTCAGCTGGACGATGTTCTTGCTCGACCGTCACCCCGCGGTGCTCGCCGATGTGCTCGACGAGCTCGATGGCGTGCTCGGTGGACGGCCCGTCAGCGCGGCCGACCTGCCCAACCTGCCGCTGCTCGAGCGCGTCATGAAAGAGAGCATGCGCGTGCTGACGCCGGTCCCGACCTTGTTCTTGCGCGTGCCCGCGACCGACACCGCGCTCGGTCGCCACACCCTGCCCAAGGGCGCCAACGTGGTCGTCAGCCCCTACGCGACCCACCACGACCCCGAGCTCTACCCGCAGCCGCGCCGCTTCATGCCCGAGCGCTGGGAGGGGCTCAAGCCGACGCCCTTCGAATACATGCCCTTCGGCGCGGGCGCCCGGATCTGCATCGGCGCCGCGTTTGCCCAGCAGGCGGTGAGGCTGATGCTGGCGACCGTGCTCCAGCGGACTCGGATCGCCGTCGTGCGCGACGCGAAGATCTCACGATTGACCCGCGCGAACATCATGATGCCGCGCTTTGGGATTCAGGCCCACATTCAGGCGCCACATCGCAAGCGGCTGAAGGTCGAGCCGATCCGCGGGGACATCGGCGAGCTGGTCGAACTGCGCTGAATCGGGTCGCTCACGCGCTCACGCGAGCGCCCAGTCGCCGACCAGCGAGGGATGCCCGACCACGGCCTCGCCCCGGGCGACCAGCTCGCGCGCGGCCTTGACCGCGACGCAGCGATCGCTGCTATGCCGATCGCCATAAAAAGTCAGCAAGGTCGCGGGCTCGACCACGCGGTGGCCATTCGCGAGCACCAGCTCGGGCACGGTCTCGACGAAGAGGTCGAGGATCACCTTGACCACCTCGCAGGGCGACGCGGCCCAGCGTGCATTGCAGCCGACACACGCGAATTCCTGGCCCTCGGCCAGGACCGCGTCTTCCAGACAATTCGGACAGGCGTTCTCGACGTAACGGGCGAATCGGATGAATTCGCGCGAAGGATCATCGAAGCGGGTCCATGCCTTCGAATAGCCGCGCTCGCCCAACAACCCGGCCAAGGCCGAGAACGCGTGCGGATAGACGAAGATGTCGATGTCCTTGTGATCGTGCAATTGCTTGCACTCGACATGGGCCGGCGACATGAAATGCCAGGCCCAGCCGCCGCTCAGGACCCCGAATTCGCGGATGGCCGCGATCTCGCGCTCCATGACCGCGATTCGATGGAGGTTCCAGCGCTCGTGAATCCGCGCGGGATTGGGTGGATCGCCCATGATCGAGAATCTCCTCAGTCCGTACCCTTGATGTTCGCGACCGGATAGAGCCGGCGCTCGACCCTCGCGATGCCCTCGTTCTCGAGCACGGCCAGGACCTCGTCGAGGTCCTTGTAGACGTGCCCGCACTCGTCGAGCGGGGTCCGCTCGGTGTTGCCGACGATCCCGGTGATCTCGACGCCGTCGAAGCTGCGCATGATCGTCTTCATCTCGCGGTCGATGTCGTCGTGCAGGACCGAGAGCTCGCGCTTGGCCTCGCCGCGGCCGAGCATGCGACCCGAGCCGTGGTTGACGCTGCAACCGGAGTTCAGCGCGCCCTGGAGCGGGAACAAGATCGCGGCGCCGGTCAGCATCGAGCCGGGGATCAAGCAGGGGTGGCCCGTCTTTTCCCAGCAGGTGTCGACGAGATCCGGGTGACCCGCGGGGAAGGCTCGGGTCGCGCCCTTGCGATGCACGAAACCGCGCTTGGTCGAGCCGTCGGGCAAGACCAGCGTCTCTTCTTGCACGAGGTTGTGGCTGATCTCGTAGTAGACCTTGCCCTCGGCCTGGTAGACGTCGCGCAAGGCGGCTTGGACACCCTCGACGATGCAATGGCGATTGGCGATCGCGAAGTTGGCCGCGCTGTTGTGATGGGCCCAATAGGACTCGCCGAGCGGCTCGTCGGCGTACAAGTAAGACTGCTCGCGCCGGTTTCGAGGCAGCCCGCGCAGCTTCGCGCCGGCGTGAAAGAAGTGGTCGGCGGTGTGCCAGCCATAGCCGCGCGAGCCGCAGTGGATCATCACCCAGACCGAGCCATCGGCCGCGTCGACCTGCATCTCGATGAAGTGGTTGCCGCCGCCGACCGAGCCGAGCTGGTGGGCGCAGCGCTCGTGGGCGCGCGGGATCTTGTCGAGGTCGATGTCTTCGGGGATCGGGATGTACTGGCGCTCGCACAGGTCGGCCGAGACGCCGAGCGCTTTGGCGCCGTAGCGCAGGATCGACTCGATCTGACGGTGCTTGACCCGCGGGGCCAGCTCGGGCCGATGGTCGCCGAGCCCGGTCGCGACCCGCCGCTCGACCTCGTCGACCCAGCGGGCGCGGCGGTCCCAATCTTGGACGTCGCGGGCGTGCAGCGGGGTCTGCATGTACACGACCCCGCACGAGATGTCGTAGCCAGAGCCGGATTGGATGATGGTCCCCTCGGTCACGACCACGCCGCCGACCGGGATGCCGTAGCCGAGGTGGGTGTCGGGCATCAGATAGACGCCGATGACCCCTTCGTAGCTGGCCGAGTGGACCGCCTGCTGCCACAGCGCCTCGTCGGTCCGCTCGAGCAGGCTGGCCGACAAGAAGGCGTGGACCTCGACCTTCATGTCGCCGTTGCGCGGCAGCACGTAGTGATTCTCGGTCTGCTGCTCGACGATGTACTTGTACGACATGACCAACTCCGGACGACGCGCCGGCTCCCAAGGCCGCGCTCTCTAGCTCAGGGGATCGAGTGGGGCAAGTCGCGGGGCAACTCGACGGGCGCCGTGGTATCCTCCCGAACCTTGGCCGCCCCCTCGCACACGATCGGCTCGCTGCTCGCTGCTGCCTCGCTGACCTGCGTGCTCGCGTGCGTCCCTCCGCCCACCGCCGACGACGCGGCGTCGTCCAACCAGGCCAGCCCGCGCGAGCCGAGCGGACCCAAGCGCAAGGCGACGGTCCCGGCCGAGGGCTGGAACGACGACATCGCCTGGCGCGGGTTCGAAGAGGGCCTGAGCGAGGCCAAGCAAGACCAGCGCCCAGTCATGTTGGTCGTGCACACGGCGTGGTGCCCCAAGTGCCGCGCGCTCAAGCAAGTGTTCAACGAGGACGACCAGGTCGAGCGGCTGTCCGAGCAGTTCGTCATGGTCCACGTCGACCAAGATCAGACCCCGGCCGCGACCCTCTACGCGCCCGACGGTCAGTACATCCCGCGGGTGCTCTTCCTCGACCCCAACGGCAAGCTCGATCCCGAGCTGAGCAACCGAGGCCGACCGCAGCGCTTCCGCTACTTTTACACTCCGCAGGAAGACCTCGTGTCGACCATGCGCGAGGCCCTCGACCGGCATGGCAACCAGTCCTGATTCTCCCTCCCGCATGGATCTTCTTCATCGCTCGAAACCGGTTCGCTCGAAGCCGGGCAATTGGGCGACCGCTGGCCTGGCGCTGAGCCTCTGCGCGGGGCTGGGCGCCGCGTTCTGGCTGACCGGCGAGTCGGTCGCGGTCGCGGCTCGACCCGCCGTCAACCATCAGGGCACGCCCGCGACCATCGACGTCGACGACATCAAGCCGGGCATGCGTGGCTACGCGCTCACGGTGTTCGAAGGCGACAAGCCCGACAAGTTCGAGATCGAGGTCGTCGACGTGGTCCGCGACTACGTGACCGGGCAAGACGCGGTGCTCTTCAAGTCGCCGGATCCTCGCTTGGTCCACTCGGGCATCGTCGGCGGCATGTCGGGCAGCCCGATCTACATCGAGGACAAGCTCGCCGGCGCGCTCGCCTACGGCTACCGCTTCAACAAGGATCCGCTCGGCGGCATGACGCCGATCGCCAACATGCTGGAGATCGCCGACCTCCCCTATCGGCCCGAGGTCTTCATCCAGCCCGGCCACATCACCCGCGCCAGCGGCCGCGAGGGCAGCTACGCCTGGGCCGACTCGATGCTCGGGCTCAACACCGATCCGCTGCCGGCCCGGATCCGGCCCGAGCAGATCCGCGACTCCAAGGGGGTCCCGAGCGGCGGGCTCGAGCCGATCGGCGCGCCGATGGCCATCGCCGGGCTCGGTGCCGAGGCCAGCGCGCTGCTGGCCGAGTCGACCGGGCTGCTGCCGGTTCGCGGCGGCGGCAAGCACCGCGCGAGCGCGTCTTCGGGCCAGGCCGCGGCGCCCGGCAAGCGCCACGCCTGGACGGGCGGCGACTCGGTCTCGGTCGTGCTGATCGCCGGCGACAACGGGGCGGCGCCCAACGGCACGATCACCTGGGTCGGCGGCAAGAACAACGAGAAGCTGCTCGCCTTCGGCCACCCGATGTACGGCGCCGGGCCCAGCAAGCTGCCGATCGCCAACGCCCACGTGCACACGATCCTCGCCAGCGTCGAGCGCTCGGTCAAGCTTTCGAGCGCCGGCGACGTGCAGGGCACGATGGTCCAAGATCGCCAGCCGGCGATCTCGCTGCGGACCGACATCGACACGCCGATGATCCCGGTCATGACCAGCGTGCAGGGGGCCGACGGCGAGCTCGCGCCGCGCAGCTACTCGAGCTCGGTCGCCGATCACCAGGCCCTGACTCCGCCGCTGGTCGCGACCTTGCTGCTCGACGCGCTCGACGAAGCGGCCGCCGACGCGGTCGAGGTCGTGCTCGAGACCCACCACGTCATTCACCTCGAGACCTCCGAGGGGCCGCGCACGCTCACCCTCGACGAAGAGATGTTCTTCCCCAACGGGGTCATCCGCGGCATGGTCGCGCAGAGCCGCTGGCTGGCCGTGCTCGCGGCCGCGCTCGACAACGAGTTCGAGATCGCCAGCATCCGCGCGGTCGAGCAGTCGGCGACGCTGCACTACTACGACTCCAAGGGCGCCCCGATCCGGCAGATCGATCGGATCCGGGTCGGCGACGGCGAGGTCCGAGCGGGCGAGCTGCTCGAGCTGCTGGTCGACTACAAAGGTCCGCGTGGGCCGGTCGAGACCGAGACCTACTCGATCCGAATCCCCGCCGACGCGGGCGGCCAGCGGATCGTCGTCCAGCTCGCGGGCGGCCAGTGGCTGATGCCCTACGCGCCGCTGCCCAACTCGCTCGACGACCTGCTCGACAACCTCGCCCAGAGCTACCCGGCGCGCAGCCTGGTCGGCAGCATCTATCAGCCGCAAGAAGGGCTCGCGACCGAGCACGGCCTGGTCGCCGACCTGCCCGAGAGCGTGCTGCAGACCCTGACCCCCGGCGGCAGCAACCGGCAGGCCATCACCTTCAAGCGCGCGGCCCGTCGGGTCGTGCGGACCGCGGGCATCATCGAGGGCGAAGCCAGCCTCGAGCTCGACGTGCTGCCCGCCAGCGACCTCGGTCGCTGACGTCTCCCTCCCCTCGTCTTCTTCGACCCCCTCGCATCCCGATGTCTCGCTCCCGCCTGCTCCTGATCACTTCCTTGCTCGCGATCGTTCCGTTCGTCGCCCAGGCCGGCGGCACGCAGACCCACGCCATCGACGACTTCGACGACTTCGACTCGGGCGAGGTCGAGGGCGCGGCGATCGAGGGCAGCGGCAAGCTGACCCGCGGCTACGCGACCAGCTCGGTCGAGGTCAAAGCCAGCGTCGCGTTCACCTGCCTGAGCGACGGCAAGCAGGCGTGGATCGGCACGGCCGACGACGCGACCATCCAGACCGTCAAGCTGCAGGGCAAGACCCCGGCGCTCGAGCAGCTCGCCAAGCTCGAGGGTGTGGTCGTCAGCGCGATGGCCCGGCTGCCCGGCGGCGACCTCGTGGTCGCGACTTTGCCGGGCGGCAAGCTCTTGCGGGTCGACGCCAAGGGCAAGGTCAGCGACTTCGCCGAGATCAAGGTCGAGACCATCTGGACGATCGTCCCGCACGCCGGCCGGCTGCTGATCGGCACCGGCCCCGAGGGCGAGCTGTGGTCGATCGGCAGCGACGGCAAGGACGCCAAGGTCGTGCTCGACACGCCCGACAAGGACCTGCTCACGGTCGTCGCGGTCGGCGACGAGGTCGTGGTCGGCAGCGCGCCCAAGGCCCGGCTCTACATGGTCGACGACAAGCTCGAAGGCGTGCTGCTGCACGAGTTCGTCGGCGACGAGCTGCGCTCGCTCGCGCTCTCGGGCAACTTCTTGGTCGCGGCGGTCAACGACTTCGAAGAGCGCAGCATCTCCAGCCGCCAGGCCCTGACCAGCCAGCTCAACCGCTCGAGCCTGACCGGCGACAAGCCCCAGGACACCAACACCGAGCGCGCGCGAGCCACCGCCGACGCCGAGCTCTGGGCGATCGATCTCGGGCCCAAGCGCGACCTGCTGCGAGCCCAGGACGCTGCCTGGGAAAAGTGGTTGAGCAAGGCCAACCAGTACTTCATCGATCTGCTCGCGGTCGACGACAAGGGCACCGTGCTCGCGGCCAGCTCGGCCGGCGGCAAGATCTATCGGGTCCGTGGCCGCCGCGACGTCTCGGTCATCGCCGACCTCGAGCAGCGCCAGGCGACCGCGCTGTGTGCCCTGCCCGACGGCGACGTGCTCGCGACCGCGGGCGACGGCGCGGCCGTGACCGTGCTCCAGCGCCAAGCGGCCAGCAAGGCCCGCTGGGTCAGCAAGGTGCTCGACGCGAAGCGACCCGCCCGCTACGGCGCGTTCGTGCTCGAGGGCAAAGGCAAGCTCGAGCTGCGCGCCCGAACGGGTCCGACCGCCGAGGTCGACGCTCGTTGGAGCGAGTGGAAGACCATCAGCCTGACCCGCAGCAACGCCGAGCTGCGCGGCTCGGCCGACCTCCCGCAGCGCCGCTACATGCAGGTCGAGGTCGTGCTCGCCGACGCCGACGCCGAGCTGCGCGACCTCGAGGTCTTCTACGCGCCCGAGAACCTGGCCCCGCGCGTCGAGAAGATCGCCATCGAGCCGCCGAGCTTCTCGTTCTCCGACGACGACGAGACCAAGTCGACGATCAAGATCGACTGGGAGGTCGAGGCGCTCGACGGCGACGACATGATCTACGACCTGCGGATCCGGCCCGAGGGCGGCCGCGACGACGAGTGGACCAAGCTCAACCAGAGCGGCCCGCTGACCAAGAAGGACTTCTCGCTCGACCTCGACACCTTGCCGGACGGGATCTACGAGCTGCAGCTGACGGCCAGCGACGAGCCGGCGGTCGGCAGCGCGGCCGCGGGCATCGACGTGCTGATCAGCGAGCCCTTCGTGGTCGACCGGACCCGACCCACGCTCGAGGGCGTGAAGGTCGAGGGCCTGCGCATCACCGGCGTCGCGAAGGATCAAGGTGGGTTCATTCACGATGTCGCGTTCGCGATCGACGGCGGCGACTTCCGGGCCGCTTCGGCCGCAGACGGTGTGTTCGACTCGCCGAGCGAACGCTTCGAAATCGCGCTACCCGGCGATCTCGGCCCTGGCGGCCATCGGGTGGTCGTTCGTGCCCGCGACGCTCGCGGCAACCTCGACACGACCGCGCTCGAAGTCCGCTGAACCAACGCCATTCGGGTAGGTGCGAGCCACACCCGCGAAGGTCCAATTCGGCCGCTCCGAGGCCCCGAATTGACTGTGCGCGCGGTTCGGCTTCGCGCTACCCTGCTGCCGGGTCGCGATCGATGGAGAACAACATCCTCAACGAACTCGACAGTGCTCTCGAAGAACTCCGGACCGCCCGTGGTCGGCTCTCGGAGCTTCCACCGGTGCCGGCGGGCGCGGGCGAAGACAGCGTGGCCGCGTGGGCGCAGGCTCAAAAGGCGCTGATCAACGCGCAAGAGAAGGTCGAGATGGCCCGCCGCGAGATCAAGCGCTTGCTCAGCGAGTGAGCGCCACGAGCAGCCCTCGAGGACCAAAAGACGAAGGCGCGATCACTCGAGTGATCGCGCCTCGTGTTTGTCCGAGCGCGGGCTACTGCGGCGCGATCCGGTAGATGTGCGAGGTCGCCGGATGCGGCGGCTGGTTGGACAGGTTGGTCTCGGCCACGTAGACGTCGCCCCACGCGTTGCCGCCCAAGGTGCCGACGTTCTGCGGGCTCGCGACTTGACCGAGGAAGTCGACGTTGGTCCCGTCCCAGGTCAGGGCCCAGAGCGAGTCGAGCACGTAGTCGGCGAAGAAGTACTGACCGTCCCACGCCGGCACCTCGCACGAGTGGTAGACGAAGCCGCCGCTGATCGAGCGGAACTGCCCGCCGTAGTCGTGGATCGGCATGATGTAGCCCTGCGAGTTCTCGACGTTGGGCCCGGCCGAGGTGTCGCAGCCATTCATCGGGTTGAAGCAGTGCGTGCCCTCCATCGGCCGCCAGCCGTAGTTGCCGCCGCCCTCGACGACGTCGACCTCTTCCCAATCGTCCTGACCGACGTCGCCGGCGTACATCCAACCGGTCGCCGAGTCGAAGCTGAAGCGCCAGGGGTTGCGGAACCCGTAGGCCCAGATCTCCGGCAGCGCGCCCTGGGTCCCGACGAAGGGGTTGTCGGCCGGGATCGTGATCTCCTCGTTGCCGCTCGGCGTGATGTCGACCCGCATGATCTTGCCGTAGTGGGTGCCGAGGTTCTGCGCGTCGTTGGTCGGATCGCCCTGCTCGCCGCCGTCACCGATCGAGAAGTAGAGGTAGCCGTCGGGCCCGAAGGTGACCTGGCCACCGTTGTGGTTGGCCTGCGACTGCGGCTTCTCGTACAAGATCCGCTCCGAGCCCGGGTCGAGCAGGTCCGGGTTGTTCGCGTCGAGCGTGAACTCGGAGATGCGCGAGCGCAGGGCGCCGTTGGGGCTGTAGTGGATGTAGACCCGCGGATCGGTCGGGAAGTCCGGGTGGAAGTCCATCGAGAGCGCGCCCATCTCGGAGAAGTCGTTGACCGCGAGCGAGATGAAGGGCGTCGGGTTGGCGGTGGTCGAGCCCGGCTCGATGATCACGATGTCGCCGCTCTTTTGCGTGACGAAGAGCCGATCGGGCTGCTTGGGGTGGCCGATCACGTAGGTCGGCGCGCGCAGGTTCTCGCCGACGACCTCGAGGGTCAGGGTCGGGCTGCCATCGACGGCCGTGTAGGGACAAGGCGGGACGTCATCGCCGGTCGTCGTGTCCGTGCTGGTGTCGGCGGTGTCGGTCGTGTCGGTCGCCGTCGTGCTCTCGGTCGTCGTCGTCGTATCGGTCGCCGTCGAGGTCCCCGTCTCGGTCCCCGACGAACTGCTCTCGAGCGTGTCGGTGCCGGTGCCGGCGGTGTCGCCGATCTCGTCGTCGGTGGTGCTGTCGCCTTTGCAGGCGGTGCCCGTGAAGGCGAGGGTCAGACCGAGCACGGCGAGCGTGGTCGGAGCGGAGAGGGTCGTCAGGCGCAGGTTCATCGGCGGGACGGTATCAGAAGCTTCCCGGCCAACGAACAGCACGGACCTGGTACGCAGGCCCGCCCGGATTACCTCGCTCGACTCAGATCAGCTTGATCTCGCGGAGCCGCTGCTGGAGGAACTCGTCGGCCGTGATCGACTCGGGGTAGCGGTTCGGGTTCGACTCGCTCACGCAGCCCGGCAGGGTCTCGATCGGGAACTCCGAGTTGGGGTGCAAGAAGAAGGGGACCGAGTAGCGCGGCTGGCTGCGCCAGGGCTCGGGCGGGTTGACGACCCGGTGGATGGTCGAGGGCAGCGCGTGGTTGGTCAGCCGCTCGAGCATGTCGCCGACGTTGCACACGACCACGCCTTCGATGGTCGAGACCGGGATCCACTCGTCCTTGCGCGAGAGGATCTGCAGGCCCGGCTCGCCCGAGCCGACCAGCAAGGTGATCAGGTTGATGTCGCCGTGGGCGCCCGAGCGCACGGCGCCATCGGGGGCGTCGGGGCTGATCGGCGGGTAGTGG
Source organism: Nannocystaceae bacterium (assembly GCA_035904925.1). Lineage (GTDB taxonomy): Bacteria > Myxococcota_A > Polyangia > Nannocystales > Nannocystaceae > Plesiocystis. The sequence continues at coordinate 5,818 of JAMHUH010001045.1, read as the reverse complement.
ATCGGACGCAGGATCGAGTTGCCGTGGTCGACCTTGTCGGCGAACCAATTCTCGTCGAGCCCGAGCACCAGCGCGATCGCTCGCAGCACCCGATTGCCGAGCCCGTCGAGCGCCGAGTAGAGCCCGTAGAGCGCCTCGCGGAAGCCCTCGATCTGCGTCGGCCAGGCGTTGGGCAGCAGCGTGTTCGCCCAAGGGCTGCCGGCCGCGATCTCGCGCCCGACATGCCAGAACTCCTTGAGGTCGGCGACGGTCGCGTCCTTGGCGGTCTCGACCCCGAACGCGGTGTAGCCCCGCGCGCCGCCGCCACCGGGGATGTGGTAGCGCATCTTGGCCTCGCTCGGCAGCGCGAAGAACTGCTTGAGCACGCCGTAGCAGCGCTGGATCAGCGCGTCGTCGAGGCCGTGCTCGCGGATGCCGACGAAGCCGTAGCTGCGCAGCGCCTCGCCGAAGTCGGCGACGAAGGCCGCGCGATCGGCCGGGCTACCCTGATCGAAGCGACGAATGTCGAGCTGGGGGACCTGAGGTTGAGAGCCGCTCACGCCCTCCGAGTTACCACGAGCGCCGGGCGGCCGACGAGGGGTCGAGCAGGACCCAAGACAGCATCGCTTGCGCGGTGAATTCGGCGCATCAACCTGCGAGGGCCATGAAGTCCTGCGGGTTCACGAGCAGGTTGGTCCGCCCCCCTGGCCGCAGCAGTCCACGCACGGAAACGTAGCGCTGTTCGACATGCGCCTTCACGGCCTGCATGTACGCCTCGGCGCCGAGAGTGACTCGCACGCGCGAGAGCTGATCATCGTGCTGGACCTGCAACACGACGTCGCCCTCGAGTTGCCCGGCCGGGTTTGGAGCTCCCGACACGGCGATGACGATCCCGACGAACTGCTCGGGTCCGCCAACCCGCGCCGGCCGAAGCTGCTCGGCCAAGCGCTGGATTGGTTCGAACATCGTCCGGTCGAGATGGACCTTGGAGGCCAAGCTCGGCGGGACCGGGATCAGGGGCGACCAGGTGCTCGAGAGCCGCAAATCCGCAGATTCGTCGGTCGGCATCATCTCGACCAAGGATTCGCACAGGTTGGCGCTGACGAGCGCATCACCCGACTCGTCGACGACGCGATTGGGCTCCCCCCGTCGAATCGCAGTGGCGATCTGATTGACCGCAGTCAGCAAATAGCTGGTGACCCGGCGGCCAAAAGGCGCTTCGCTCGACGGCGGCTCGTTGTCGATGTCGAGCGGCGCATCGATCGCGAGCACGAAGCTGCCGACCTCGGTTTGGCCGAGCCGACATCCCCTCACGAAGCTCTCGGCCTCGGCCAGGGTCATTCGCGGATGAAATCGCCGTGGCCACTTGACGCTGCAGGCGCTCGCCAACAAGGACTTGCGGGCTCCACCAAGCATCGCCTCGCCAGCTTGCAAGCGAATCGAGCCCGCCAAGGTGGTCGCCTCTCCACCCAGGGCATATCGCACCACGTCGCGGCGGGGCATGGTCAGGTCGCGCAGGATCGCTTCGAGGCCGCGGCCCTCGTGCTCGGCGACCCGCCTCGCTGCGAGCGCGATCGCGTCCGCGTAGTCGACGAGGTCGGTCTCGAGCGGAAGCTGGACTTCGACCGCTCCACCACCCGGGCTGCGGAAGATGGCCACGTAGGCGTGACGCGAGGGCACGCAGGTCCAACTCCGAGCGAGCAAGTACTCCCGAAAATCCTGATAGCCGACGGACTTCGCGAGCGCGTCGATGCTGATCATGACCGAAGGTCCTCCTGGCGAGCCACGCGGACCAGCAGCGAAGCCACCGCGGCACCGTCGAAGACTTGTGCGCGCGGTACTTGGACGCGAACAGTCGCCGTGTTGGAGGTGCTGGCGAAGCCAGCGAGAGAGCACCAATACGCCGCTCGTCGCAAGACCAGCGCGTCCTCCGAACAGGCCAGCCACTGCTCACGATCCTCAGGCATCGAGAAGACGACGAGAATCCGCGGGATCATGCTCGGCGCGATGAGATCGCTGTAGTTCTTGACCTTGAGATCGAAGGGGAAGGTCGCGGCCGGGGCGACCGGAGGATCGAGCTTGGTCGAGTTGAGCTGGACGCCGAGGACCGGCGAGTGGAGCGTAGCGGGTGCGATCTGCCCACGTGCATGGATGTGGAGGTCGATGCTGTCACGGTCACGACGGACCTCCTCGACCGCGTAGCCCGCTCGCGAGACCACGGCGCGGACGTACGCGAGGCTCAGCTCCTCCATGATGTCGTTCTCGCTGAGCACGAGGTTGTCATCCTAACAACCCGATCCACCGTGAACCAGCCCGGCCTTCGATGGCGGCCGCCGCGTGCGAGCGGCGTATGCCAGCCCAGGCCAAATGCGGTATGACGGCCGCCCCGCATGAGCCACGCCATGCCCCTCAACCCGGCCCAACAAGCCGGGGTCGATCACCGCGGCGGACCGCTCTTGCTGCTCGCGGGCGCCGGCACGGGCAAGACCCGAGTGATCACGCATCGCGTCGCCGCGCTGATCGACGAAGGCGTGCCGGCCTGGCGGATCCTCGCGGTCACCTTCACCAACAAGGCTGCCGGTGAGATGCGCGAGCGGATCGCCGGGTTGCTCGGCATGCAGCTCGACGAGCTGCGCCGCACGGGCCCTTGGATCGGCACCTTCCACTCGATCTGCGCTCGGATCTTGCGGCGCAACGGCGAGGGCGTCGGGCTCTCGCGCAACTTCGCGATCTACGACGTCGACGACCAAAAGAAGGTGATGCGCCGGGTCCTCGACGACCTCGACATCGACACCAAGGCGTTCTCGGTCAGCACCGCGCTCGGCAAGCTCGACCAGGCCAAGAACGCGGGGATCGGGCTGGCCCGCTTCGACGAGCTCGGGCTCTGGGATCCCGTGCGCGAGTGGACCTTGAAGGCTTGGCAGCTCTACGAGCGCCGGCTCCGAGCCGCCGACGCGGCCGACTTCGGCGACCTGCTCACGCTGACGGTCGAGCTGCTGCGCAAGGCGGGCCAGCCCGCGCCCGATCGCCCGGGTCGTCAGCTCACCGACGTCGATCCGGTCATCGGCCTGCGCCGTCGCTTCCACCACGTGGTCGTCGACGAGTATCAGGACACCAACCCGGTCCAGGCCGAGATGGTCGACTTCTTGTCCGAGCGGGCCGAGCTGTGCGTGGTCGGGGACGACGATCAGGCGATCTACGGCTGGCGCGGGGCCGACGTGAAGCAGATCTTGGCCTTCCCGGATCGCCATCCCGGCTGCGAGATCATCCGGCTCGAGCAAAATTACCGCAGCACCTCGCTGATCCTCGACTGCGCCAACGCGGTGATCAAGCAAGGCCGACGTCGACACGAAAAGCAGCTGTGGAGCGAGCTCGGGCCTGGCGATCCGGTCGAGCTGCACGGCTTCACCGACGAGCGAATGGAGGCGCGCTTCGTCGCGCAGATCGTCCAGCGGGCGGTCGACGAAGACACCACGCCCTCGCAGATCGCCGTGTTCTATCGGACCCACGCGCAGTCGCGGCCGCTCGAAGAGGCGCTGCGCCTCCACGGGATCCACTACCGCATGCTCGGCGGGATCCGCTTTTACGACCGCAAGGAGATCAAGGACTTGATCGCCTACCTGCGGCTGCTGACCAACCCCGCGTCCGACCTCGACTGCCTGCGGATCATCAACGTCCCGGCCCGACGGATCGGGGCCAAGACGCTCGAGACCCTGACCCGCTTCGCGCTCGACCAGAGCATCTCGATCTTCGCCGCGTGCGGGCGCGTCGGCGAGACCTCGCTCGGCCGCAACCCGAGCAAGGCCGTCGCCGAATTCCACCAGACGGTGGTCGATCTGCGCCAGGGCTGCGAGGGCCTCGCCCACCACCAGGTCGCCGCGTTGGTGCTCGAGCGGACTGGCTACGCGGCCAGCATCGCCGAGGAGCCCGAGGGCGACTCGCGGCTCGAGAACCTGCAAGAGTTCCTCGGCTCGCTCGAGCAATTCGTGATCGAGCAGCCCGAGGCCACGCTGCCCGAGTACCTCGAGCAGATCTCGCTCGCGACCGACGCCGACGACAGCGTCAAGCGTGACGACGCGATCACCTTGATGACCATCCACTCGGCCAAGGGCCTCGAGTTCGATCACGTCATGCTCACCGGCATGGAAGAGGGCGTGTTCCCCCACATGCGAGTGATCGACGGCGAGGATCCCGACGGCCTCGAAGAGGAGCTGCGCCTCGCCTACGTCGCGCTCACGCGCGCGCGCAAGCGGCTGATGCTGACCCACGTCGAGCGGCGCTTCTTGTGGGGCACGACCAAGGAGAACGAGCCCTCCCGCTTCTTGCGAGCCCTGCCCGAGGGCGCCGTGGTCCGCTACGGCAAGGCCAACAAGCCCGTCCGCCGCCGCGCCAGCGTCTCGGCCTACGGCGTGCCGGCGTGGAAGCCCGAGCCCCGCGCGCCAAGCTGGAACGACGACATCGAGCTCGACCCCGAATACGCCCCGCGCGGCGCGGCCAAGCCCAAGCCCGCGTCACCGCGCCAAGCCGCCAGCGCGTCCCTGCCCGAGCGCGCCCAGACCAAGCTCGACTTCGCCGCGCCGAGCTCGAGCGCGCCCGAATACGATCCCCTCGACGAGCTCGGGGGCGACGACGACGACGACGAGCCGATGGACGAGCCGATGGTCGTCTACGACGAGCCCGCCGCGACCCGCGTCTACGTCGGGATGCGGATCCGCCACGCGAAGTGGGGGATCGGCTCGGTGATCGGCTGGAGCGGCAACGGGGCGCAGATGAAGCTGAACCTGCGCTTTGCTTCGGGCAGCCGGACGATCCTCGCCAGCTTCTGCGAAGTGATCGGCTGATGCATGGACCCGCTCGGCCCCGCCAGGTATCGTGAGGGGTGATGGCCGAGCCTCGACTTCGCATGGACGAAGACACCTACCTGGCGCTCGATCGTCGCTCGGAGCACAAGCACGAGCTGTGGGATGGCGAGGTCTACGCGATGTCGGGCGCCAGCTTGGCGCACAACCAGATCGTCGGAAATCTCGTCCGACATCTCGGCAATGCGCTCGATGGATCGGCCTGTCGAGCGCTGCCTTCGGACATGCGCGTCCGCGTGTCGAGCGATCGCTACGTCTATCCCGACGTGACGATCGTCTGTGGCCCACCCTCGCTCGCGGGCGAGCACGACGTGCTGCTGAACCCGAGCGCCGTCATCGAGGTGCTCTCGCCTTCGACCGCGGCCTTCGATCGCGGCGACAAGTTCGCCGCCTATCGATCGATCGTGGGCCTCGATGAGGTCGTCTTTGTCAGTCAGCACGAGCGTCGCGTCGAGACCTACACTCGCCAGGACGACGACTCGTGGTTGATGCGCGAGTCGAAGGGCGATGGCGGGCTCGTGCTGAGCTCGCTCTCGACACCGCTTTCACTCGATCGAATCTATCGAGACGTCCAAGACCTCGCGCGATGATTTCGCCGCTCAGGGGCAGCCTTCGACGACGAGCCCGAGATCCGGCCTGAAGCGCTCGAGCACCTCGCACGCGGCCGGCCGAACGGCTTCGTCCGCGCGCAGGAGCACCCCGAGCCGCGCGCGAGCGAAGCGGGTTCGGGCGTCGTCATCGCGCAGCTCGGTGAACGCGGACTCGGACCGGAGCTGTTGGTAGAGCGCGGTCGCACGCGCATGAATGGGGTCGGCGTGGAACGCCGCGAGGAAGCCGGCTTGCAAGAGCAGCGGATCGGGGTCGACCAGCTCGGACACGCCGTTGAACCCACCGCAGACATGGATCGAATGGCGTGGCTCGCCGCTGATCTCACCCGACTCTGCGCGGGGCGTGACGATCGGATCGGGCCAAATGTAGGC
>JAMHUH010001044.1:0-4788 GCA_035904925.1 Nannocystaceae bacterium | reverse complement strand
TCGGGCTCGGGCGGCGCTGCGGATGCGATGCTGGCCAAGCGGGTGAAGTTGGCCAAGCTCGACGTCAACGAGATCGAGGCGACCAGCGCCACCCAGCCACGACGAGAATGCACGACTCGGAGCACCTGGCTCTTATAGGACATTCGAGGCCGCGTGCGTCGTCCTCGGCCTGAACGGCTTCGATGGACTCGCAGCGGGCGGCAAGCAAGAATGCGCAGGGCGGCATGAGCGAGTCCGAAGACCTGCATCCCTACGATGGCAACGAGCGGCGCTTCGTCGATACCGACACGGATCCGATCACGCAGGCCCGAGGCCTGGCGCTCGTGACTCGGATGCTCGCGTTGCCCCGAGCTCCCGCGCGCCAAGGGCTGCGCTACGAGCTCTCCTTTTTCAGCGGTGGCATCGGCGTCTTCGATCGACTTTTCATCGCCATGCCCTGCACCGCGGTCGAGGCCGACGCGATCGTGGCGGGGGCTTGGGCATGCTCGCGCCCGACGCGAGCTTCGAATGGTTGGAGGGCGACGCCGATGACACCCAATCGATCGAAGCCTCGGCGCTCGCATTCGTCGACCAGAATCGGCGGTCTTTTCAGCCGCGTCCCCGAATCGACACGCCGATCTGGTTCGCCGCGGACAGCGACGTCAACGCGTGGGCGCTGATCTACGTGGTCGAGGGCGAGCTCGGCTTCGTCGGCTTCGATCAGGGGTGATCGACTCGGCTCAGCCCAGCCCCAGCCAGGCCTGCTCGCGCCCCTGCATTCGCGCGCTCACGCCTTCGAACAAGCCCGCGAGCGCAGGCACCTGCGGGTAGGGCTGATCGAAGAGCTGCATGTACGAGAGCGCCAAGGGCCCGCTGCGGCGAAAGCAAGGCTGCGCGCCTGCAGCATCGTCGGCGACCATCATCGTCAGCTCCGGCAGGCCATGGCCGGCCCAGCGCAGCTGGATCCCGCCGGCACAGGGGCGCGCGCCGAGCAGCGACCAGCCGGCGAGCACCTTGCCTTCGTCGAGCCCGAGCAGCTCGCCGACGGCCCCGCTCAGCTCGGGCCCCTCCCAAGTCGCCTCGAAGGGATCGCGTTCGCTGGCGAGGCTGGCCAGCTCGATCGCGGTCCCGTAGTGGCGGGTGATGCCGGTCTGAAACAGGCCACCGAGCAAGAAGTCGTGCTGGATCTCGCTGGCCGCGATCGGATCGCTGAGCACCGCGCCGCTGTACCAAAACTCGAACGCCTTGCGAGCGCGCGCGAGCGTCTCGCGGCAGCGCGCGACGTAGGCCTCGCAGGTCTCGCGCGACCAGGCGCCCGCGTTGATCAAGCCCGCGACCTCGATCGCCTGGCTGACCGCGAAGCCGGTCCCGACCGAGTAGACCGGATCCGAGAAGCCGAACGCGTCGGCCAGCAAGATGAAGTCGCGATCGGCCGGGCGCTTGGCTTGGCGGGCGAAGCCGTTGCGCTCGTGGATGCGATCGAAGGCGGCCTCGCCTTCGGGTCGCCGACGCAGTTCGAAGTGTGGCGCGTGGGTGCGCTCGGCGATCTCGCGGTAGGCCTCGGCGCTGACCGGGCCGTGACGCGAGACCACGCCGTAGCTGAGCATGCGGCCGCGAAAGAGCGGGATCTGCCAGGTCCAGATCCCGTCGGCGACCTGCGAGAGATAGGTCGTGCGAGCGATCTGCCGCATGTCGACCTCGCTGGCCGCGACCGCTTGGCGATGCCGGACATCGTATTGCAGGTAGCGAAGCCCCTGCGCGGCGATCATCTCGACCAGCGCCTCGGGGTGCTCGGCGACGACGTCGTAGTAGCCCCAGGTCGCGTGGACTGGCAGCAGATTTTCGATCTCGCCGAGCGCCTTGGCGACGACCATCGCCGGGCCCGAGCAGTCGAGGATCAAGCCCGAGACCTCGTACTCGCCCGCGCTGGTCTGGACCCGCTTGCGTTCGAAGTCGATGCTCGTCACGCGGGCGCGCACGACCTCGAGCTCCCACGCGTCGATCAGCGCGCCCTCGAGCTCGGCGCGAGCGACATGCATGGCCTCACCGATCTCGCGCTGGCCGATCGGAAACAACGCGACCTCGCCCTGGGCGACGAAGGTCGTGCCGTACTTGGGCGTGTACGAGGGCAGCGCTTGCACGCGCGGCAGCAAGGCCGCGAGCTCGGGGTGGCGAAAGAGCTCGGGGATCAGCGACTCGCCGATCTTGTAGCCGGCCGGCTCGGGGTCGAGGATCACCACGCGATCGCTCTCGAGGAAGCGACGGAGCACCAGGCCCGCGATCCCAGCTCCGATGATCAGGTGCTCGACCTGCTGCACGCGATCGAAGGTAGCCCAGCGCGATCGCGCGGTATGCACAGACTCGTCCAAGGGCCGGGCGAAGGTCTCGCAACGCGAGATCGGCCGTCTGCTGGCTCTGAACGAGAATCTGCGTCGTGCACGCTGTTCGTGTACTGTGTCGCTTTACACTCGACAATCATCGTGATCCAAGCCACGATCGGACCATGCTGGACACCGCCCGCCTGACCAATCTCTTGCCCCCCAAGATGCGCAGCCAGGTCGACAGCTACTTCGAGGCGCTCTCGGTCTTCGCCGAGATCCGCGATCCGAAGGTCCTCGCCGCGCTCGGTCCCTCGGGCGTCCGCGGCCTGCTCCTGCATCGCGGCAAGCAGTCGGCGCCGACCAAGATCCCGGCCCACCACGACGCCTACTTCGACTGGACCTACCCGGCCGACCACCCCGAGATGGCCGAGCTCTACCGGCGGGCCAAGCAGGGTCAGTGGGACGCCGACTCGCTGCCCTGGCACATCGACGTCGATCCGCTCGACCCCGAGGTCCCGCTCCTGCCTTCGTGGTTCATCGACGCCGACACGCTCGCCGCTCAGATCGGGACCAAGTTCAGCCCGCGCGAGCAGCAAGAGTTCCGCTACAGCGTGTGCAGCTGGATGCTCAGCCAGTTCCTCCACGGTGAACAAGGGGCGCTCTTCGCCGCCGCCCAGGTCACCGAGGCCGTGCAGTTCTTCGACGGCAAGCTCTACGGCGCGACCCAGGTGATGGACGAAGGCCGGCACATCGAGGCCTTCCATCGCTACCTCGATCAGAAGCTCGGTCGGCTCTACCAGGTCAACGACAACCTGTTCGTGATCATCGACTCGCTGATGAGCGACGGCCGCTGGGACATGAAATTCCTCGGCATGCAGATCATGGTCGAGGGCCTCGCGCTCGGGGCCTTCAGCGTGCTCTATCGGGTCACCCGCGAGCCGCTGCTGCGCAAGCTCTTGCAGATGGTCATTCAAGACGAGGCCCGCCATGTCCACTATGGCGTGCTGGCCTTGCGCGAGCACATCAACCGCGAGCTCAGCGAGCGCGAGCGGCAAGAGCGAGAAGACTGGGCCTTCGAAGTCGCCTTGCTGATGCGCAACCGCTTCATGGCCTACGAGGTCTACGAAGAGTGGTTCGAAGGCCTGATCAGCCGCGAGCAGTGGCGCAAGTTCATCACCGAGGCCCGCGGCATGCAGCTCTTTCGCCAGGTCATGTTCGAACGCCTGGTCCCCAACCTGCGCGAGATCGGTCTGCTGACGGCGCGGATCCGGCCGCACTACGAGAAGGTCGGGTTGATGCAGTTCTACGACGGCGCCTCGGCCGACCAGCTGACCGCGGAGCAGATGCTCCGCGATCTCGACGCGCCGCTCGGTGTTTAGAAGCTCGGGATCAGATCAGATCAGAGCGAGGGGTCGGCGAAGCGCGGATCGGCGAGAAACGACTCGTCGGTCAGGCTGGTCAAGAACGCGACCACGTCGGCGCGATCCTGATCGCTCATCTCGAACCCCGAGATCAACCCGCTCTTGTGCGGATTCGCCCGACCATCGCCCGCCCAGGGCTCACCCTCGGCGATCTCGCGCCCGCCCGCCGCATAAATGTCGAGCACCTCCTCGAGCGTCTCCACGCTGCCGTCGTGCATGTAGGGCCCCGTCACCGCCACGTTGCGCAGGCTCGGCGGACGAAAGCGACCCATGTCCACGGGATCGAAGGTGAACTCGTAGATCCCCCGATTGTTGGGCGGGTAGCCGCCCATCCCATCGATATTGTAGAGGCCGGTGTTCTGAAACGCGTTCTGCGTGAAGGTCGTGTCGACGTGGCGGGTGGCCAGCGAGAAATTGAAGCCGCCGTGACAATGGTGGCATTCGAGCGTCTCGGAGAAGAAGAGCTCGGCCCCGCGCGCGGCCGACTCGCTGATCGCGTTCGTGTCGCCCCGCTTGTAGCGGTCGTAGGGTGAGTCGCCCGAGATCAGGATCCGGATGAAGCTCGCGAGCGCGTCGACGATGTGCTCGAAGCTGACCGGCTCGCTCGCGCCCGGAAACGCAGCCTCGAACAGGCCGAGGTACTCGGGATCCTCGGTGAAGCGGGCCAGCACTTCGTCTTCGTGGCCGGCGATGCCGAGCTCGACCGGAAACTCCCCGAACATCGGGATCAGGATCTGCTGTTCGAGCTGGTCGAGGTTGGGGTTGGCCCAAGTCAGCTTCGAGCCATAGGCCGAGTTGGTCAGGCCCAGCGAGTTGCGAGCCAAGAGCTCGCCGGTCGAGCCGAGCGCCGTGATCTCGCCGTCGGTGAAGGCGAGCTCTTGCAGATGACAGGTCGCGCAGGACATCGTCTGATTGGCCGAGAGCGCGTCGGCGTAAAAGAGATGCCGGCCGAGCTCGACCTTGGCCGCCGTCAGCGGGTTGTCCTCGGGGATCACTGGCTGCGGGAAGTCCTCGGGCAGCTCGAGCGGCGACTCGCCCTCGTCGCTCTCGCCCGACTCGCTCTCCGA
>JAMHUH010001043.1:0-1746 GCA_035904925.1 Nannocystaceae bacterium | reverse complement strand
AGCAGCAAGGGCCGGGCTTCGTGCAGCAGGTTGAACACGCGCGTGGGACCCTCCGCACCATGCAGGTCGAGGTCGGGCATGCGCCGCCCGAGCAGCGGATGCCCCTCGCCGAGCTCGTAGTGAATGTCGAGACCGCTGAGCATTCCAGCGATCCGCCGGCGCGGCTCGTCCATGCGCAGCAGCTCGGCCATCGTCTCGCGGAGCGCCTGGTGCCGCGCGTCGGGGCTGGCGAGCGCGACCGCGGCCATCGTGCTTTGCAGCACCCGGGCGCCGACCGGATGCCGCTCGGCGTGGTAGGTGTCCAAGAGCCGCTCGGGTGATGTCCCCGCGATCACCTGGGCCAGCTTCCATCCGAGGTTCACGGCATCCTGCACGCCCGTGTTGAGCCCCTGGCCGCCCTGCGGCGGATGGACGTGCGCGGCGTCCCCAGCCAGCAGCACGCGGCCGCGGCGATAGGCGGCGGCCTGCCGAGTGACGTCCGTGAACCTCGAGATCCAGCCAGCGCTGCGAAGCCCGAAGTCCGTGCCGTACACGGCGACGAGCGCTTCACGAAGCTCGCTCATGCTCGGGTCGCCATCGTGCTCGACCTCTCGCTCCGTGAGCACGACTCGAATCGGCTCCCCCGCTTGCCTCCGATTGAGGGCATGCATGCCGACGCTGTCACGACGAACCCCGAACTCGGGCTCCTCGTCCATCTCGACCTCGGCGATCATCCAGCTCGTCGTGGGATCCGTCCCGGGGAACTCGATGCCGGCGAGCTTGCGGATCACGCTGCGTCCACCGTCACACCCGACCAGATACGCCGCCCGGAGCGACCTGCCCGCGGAGAGCTGGACCTCGACGCCTTCGTCATCCTGCGCGAAGCCCACCACCTCGCGACCGCGAAGGATCGGAACCCCGAGTTCGACCACCCAGTCGGCCAGGATGCGTTCGAAGTGGCTCTGCCAGAGCGCGAGCCCATAGTTGTGGCGGGTCGGAAAGTCGCTGATGTCCAAAGGGTTCAGCGCGAACGACTGAACCTGAGCGACCTGCCCCGCCGCCAAGAATCGCTCGGCGATCCCACGCTGATCGAGCACCTCGATCGTGCGGGACTGAAGCCCTCCGGCCCGCGATCCATCGAGGGCCTGACTCGCGCGTCGCTCGACGATGACGACGTCGATCCCCGCCAACGCGAGCTCGCCCGCCAACATCAGCCCGGTCGGGCCGCCTCCTGCGATCACCACGGCATGGTCGGTCATCGCAGCATGGCAGCACGTGGGCGGCCGCTTGCCGCAAGCCCCCTCGCTCGTGTTATCTTGGTTCATGCGGATCGCTCGTGTGGCATCGTTGGGTGCGCTCCTCGGTCCGCTCGTCGTCGGGGGCTGCTCCTCGAGCGGGTCCGAGCCGGCTCCAGTCACCGACGCAGCGAAGACCGAGCCTTGCAAGCCCGAGCCCGTGAAAGTCGAACCCGCCAAGCTCGAACCCACGCCCGCGCAAGTCGAGCCCGCGCCGCCCGCCAAGGTCGAGCCCGCCACAATCGAGCCCGCCACAATCGAGACCATCGTGCTCGACTCGGTCCCCAAGGTCACGCCCGTGCCCGGGACCGTGACTTGGCAAGAGCGGCCCGAGCGGGCCGCGATCCGGTCGTTTCATCCTTTCATGCTCGGCGTGCTCGCCGACGTCGGGTGACGTCTACGATGCGTTCTCGACCGAGGCGGGCAGCGTGAGCCGAATGTTCGCGAGCGTGGGGCTGCTGGTGGCCGCCCC
>JAMHUH010001042.1:0-3455 GCA_035904925.1 Nannocystaceae bacterium | reverse complement strand
ACCAACAGCACAAGATCGCGACCACGCTGGCCAGCCTGCCCGACGAGCTCGCCGGCAACGACCCGGTCGCCCGCCAGCGCCGGCTCGATCGCAAGCACATGCTCGAGCGCCGCGACGCGCTCGGCCGCGAGCTCGAGCTCGAGCCGCCGCGCCTGCGCGCCCACTATCGGGTCGCCAGCCAGCGCATCGAGGCCGTCGGCTTGGTCTACTTGATCCCGGAGACGCGCTGACCATGGCCACCGACGTCGTCCGACAATTCCACGAGACTTGGATCGGCGAGTGCCAGCCGAGCGAGGGCCTGACCTTCTCGATCCCGGTCTTGTGCGACGCGGGCGTGATGCAGCGGCTCGACCCCGCGCAGGCCCGCGAGTTCGAGCGCTTCCTGACCAAGCCCGAGCCCAGGCATGACCGGCATGACTCGCATGACTCGCATGATCAGGCCGACCCGGCATTCGAACGCAAAGGCCGGCTCACCAGCGTCCGCGAGCTCTTGCTCGGCCTGTGCGGCTGGCAGCCCGACGAGCTGCACCAGGGCGAGCGCCTGCCCGACGATCTGGTCTTGCGCCTCCACGAAGAGGGCACCGAGCTGCGCCCGACCTTCGCGATCCCGCACGGCAACGATCACGTCGCCGCGTCCTCGCTCGGCGCGAGCGAGCAGACCCCGGCCTCGCGCGCCGGCGAGCCCTATCAAATGCTGGTCTGGGAGCTCCCGCTCGGGCTGCCGCTCGACACCGCCGAGAGCGAGACGACCAGCTGGCACTACCCGCCCTCGGCCAAGTTCGAACGGCTCTTGCGCGAGACCCGAGTGCCGATGGGCCTGCTCTCCAACGGCGAGACCCTGCGCCTGCTCGCGTGTCCGCCCGGCCAAGCCACCGGCTGGATCAGCTTTCACGTCGCGTACATGGCCAGCCCTTCCGGCCGCGACATGCTCAGCGCCCTGCGCGAGCTGCTGCATGCCGACCGCGTGCTCGGGGCCATGCCCGACACGCCCACGACCTTGCAGCTGCTCGAGCTCAGCCGCGAGCGCCAAGCCGACGTCACCAACCGGCTCGGCGAGCAAGCGCTCGAGGCCCTGCAGATCCTGCTCGAGGGCTTCGAGGCTGCCGGCTTTCGCGACGGCGACCAGGTCCTGCGCGAGGCCATGCGCCAAGCCGGCAACCATGTCTACGAGGGCCTGCTCACCGTCGTGCTGCGGCTGATCTTCGCCCTCTATGCCGAGGACCGTGGGCTCTTGCCGGTCGAGCATCCGATCTACGCCAACCACCTGAGCGTCGGCGGTCTTCACGATGCCCTGGTCACTGACGCCGACGTCTACGGCGACACGATGGACCAGCGCTTCGGCGCCTGGCCCCGCCTGCTCATGCTCTTTCGTGCGCTCTACTTCGGCGTCGAGCACAGGGGGGGCGTCGAGCCGCTGAGCATGCCGCCGCATCGCGGCAAGCTCTTCGACCCCGAGCGCTACTCGTTCTTGGAGGGCTGGATGCCCGGCGGCGCCGCCCCGACCAGCCCCGAGGACCGGGCCGAGACCCGCGTGCCCAGCATTAGTGATGGCGTGATCCTGCGAGTGCTCCGCCGCCTCCTCGTCCTCGACGGCCAGCGGCTCAGCTACAGCGCGCTCGAGGAGGAGCAGCTCGGCAGCGTCTACGAGAGCCTGATGGGCTACGCGATCGAGCGGCGCATGCAGCCCTCGATCTGCCTCGCGCCCAGCCGCGTCTGGGTCAGCCCCAGCGACCTGCTCGGCCGACCCCGCGCCACCCGAGTCCGCTTCTTGAAGGACGCGGGCGTCGACGCCGGCCCGGCCAAGCGCCTCGCCGACGCCGTCGAGCAGCTCGAAGACCAACACGCCAACGAACAGCTCGAGCAGGCTGTCCTGGCCAGCCTGCGCGACTTCAGCATCGCGCCCAAGTCCAAGCGAAGCCCCGAGCTGCAGCCGACCAGCGAGGTCGCCCCCGATCGCCTGGTCATCCAACCCGGCGAGGAGCGAAGGCGGACCAGCAGCCACTACACGCCCCGCACGCTGACCGCCCCGATCGTCGAGCGCACCCTCGAGCCCCTGCTCGCCGCCATCCGGGCCCGCATCGCCCGCGAGCAGCCCGACAATCCCGACCCCCAGCCGCGCGCCGAAGATCTCTTGCGCCTGAAGATCTGCGACCCCGCGATGGGCTCGGGCGCCTTCTTGGTCGAAGCTTGCCGCTTCATGGCCACCCGCCTCGTCGCCGCCTGGGTCCGCGAGGGCACGCTCGAGCGCGAGATCGCGGCCTCCGGCGACGACGAAGCCCGCCGCAAGCCCGAGCGCCTGGCCCTGCGCATCGTCGCCCAGCGCTGCCTCTTTGGCGTCGACAAGAACCCGCTCGCCGTCGAGCTCGGCAAGCTCTCGCTCTGGCTGCTGACCTTGTCGCGCGGCCAGACCTTCACCTTCTTGGACCACTGCCTCAAGGCCGGCGACAGCCTGGTCGGCCTCGGCCGCGGCCAGATCCTGACGATGGACTGGAGCCCCGACTCGAGCGCCACGGTCAAGCCCGCCAAGCCGCTGGCCAAGCAAGCCAGCAAGAAAGCCGGCAAGAAAGCCAGCAAGACCGCCAGCAAGAAGTCCGCGGCCGCGCAGGCGCCCGTCTCCGACCAGCTCGGCCTCTTCGCCGATCAGACCAAGCGCGCCTTCGCCAAGGCCAGCTTGCTGCGCCAGCAACTGGCCGAATTGAGCATCACCAGCGACCGCGACGACATCGAGCGCCGCCAGCACGACCTCCACGTCCGAGCCGAGCGCGAGCTCGAGCGCCTGCGCGACGTCGCCGACATCCTGCTCTCGACCTGGTTCTTCCCCTTCGACACCCCCGAGGGCCTGTCGCCCGAATTCTTGTTTGGCAACGCCAAGGTCAGCGACAAGCAGCGCCGCGACTGCCTCGCCCGCATCCGCGACCAGCTGAATTTCTGGCTGATGAGCGCCGACGAGCCGAGGCTGCCCCGGGAATTGGAGCTTCGCCGCTCGCTCGTGCGCGAGTCCATCCGGCCCATGCATTGGGAGCTCGAGTTTCCCGAGGTGTTCTCCGACGAGCGGCAGGATCCGCTGATCGAGGATGGGGTCGGGAAGGCATGGGTCGACGCGGTCATTGGTAATCCGCCTTTTTCGGGGAAGAACGGGATCACGAACACGAATGGGCCTGAATATTTGAAATGGCTGACGAGCGCGTACACGCCGAGCCATGGGAATTCGGACTTGTCCGCGTATTTCTTTCGGCGTGCGGGTTGGATGCTCGGTGTTCACGGGACGATGGGGTTGATCGCCACCAATACGATTGGGCAGGGGGACACGCGGACGACTGGTTTGGAGGCGTTAGTGGCCGCGGGCGGGCGGATCTATGACGCGACGCGGGACATGAAATGGCCGATCAAGGGTGCTAATGTCACCGTCTCGGTGGTCCACGTGGCGAAGGGGAGCGCGGCGGTTGGGGTGCGAG
>JAMHUH010001041.1:0-2539 GCA_035904925.1 Nannocystaceae bacterium | reverse complement strand
GAACTGGACGCCGGAGAAGGCAGCCCTCGCGCCGGTGTTCTCGCCGACTGGTGGCGGCGTCGCGCTCGTGGGGAAGTTCTGAGGTTGGGGGCTGGGACGGGCTCGGGCTTGCTGTCATAGGGAGGCCGGCCGCCGGCCTCCCCCTCGAGCTTAGCTCGAGGAACCCCCTCCTCGCGGCCCTGTAGACTGGGCATTGCTTGGTTCCCCTGCTCGGGCCGTCTCGCCCTTGCGGGGAATGGACAGCGGGTTCGCTTCGCTCCCCTCGTTCCTGGCTTCGATGGGGGTCGATGGGGGAGAGTCCTCATTGAAGTCGGGCTGCATTCAAAGCGGCTCCTCATCTAATTCGGAATTCGAATCATCAATTCGAACCTTCATCAATTCGAACCTTCATCAATTCGAACCTTCATCAATTCGGCTCACCGAAAAGCGAAGGCCTCCGCCGAAGCAGCTTTCCATGAACCGCGCCCCCCCAACGAAGCCAGGAACCAAGGGCCGGCGAAGCCGTGCCCGTGTCCATTCCCCGCAAGGGCGAGACGGCCCGAGCAGGGGAACCACGCAATGTTCAGTCTACAGGGCCGGGAGGAGGGGGTTCCTCGAGCGAAGCTCGAGGGGGAGGCCGGCGGCCGGCCTCCCTATCAGAACTTGCCGACGAGCGCGACGCCGCCACCGGTCGGCGAGAACACCGGCGCGAGGGCAGCCTTCTCCGGCGTCCAGTTCTGCCACTTGCGATACTTCGCCCGGTTACCAAAGCCGACGCCGAGCAAGAGCGCGCCCAGGGCCGTGGCCGCGACGGCGGTCGGGACCAGGAAGTCGCGCTGGTTGCCGAACTTGCAGCTCAGCTTGCTCTCGTAGTCGCAGCG
The DNA here is from genome assembly GCA_035904925.1 of Nannocystaceae bacterium. GTDB lineage: Bacteria > Myxococcota_A > Polyangia > Nannocystales > Nannocystaceae > Plesiocystis. Next base: position 1,679 of record JAMHUH010001041.1, on the reverse strand, counting down.
GGTGATCAGCACCGAGGTGACGATGAAGGCCGCGCCGAGGCCGGTCGTGACGCCGCCGGCGATGAGCATGCCGAAGCCGTTGGCGGGCTTCTCCTTCTTGCCCCACGTGGGCTCGGGCGGACGCTGCGGGCCGAGGTCTTCGGGCTCCGGTTCGGGCTCGGGCTCCGGCTCGACCTCTGGTTCGGGCTCCGGCTCGGGCTCGGGCTCCGGTTCGGGCTCGACGGCTGGGACGGCGCAGGTGGCCGTCGCGGTGTCGCAGGTGCCGTCTTCGCCACAGTCCGAATCGATCGCGCAGGGGACCGGCTCGTTGTCGACTTCGCCTTCGGTCTCGCCTTCGGCCGGCTCGCCCTCGGGCTCGGGCTCGTCGACGGGCTCGATCGCCACGGGTGGCTGGAACGCGAGGACGCCCGAGGTGGGGAGGATCGCCAGCGTGGGGGCGAGGAGGAAGGACGTGAGGCGAAGGCCGAGCTTGGTGCGGTTCATGACGCAGACGCCGTGAAGCTGGTGCGAGTCGTTGGACAACGACGCGGGGCGAGTATGGAACGCCAGGCGTTCGACACACAACCCCCACGTGCGGGCGATCTTACGCGGGAGCTCGACCCGCTTCCACGGGCCGCGAACCGACCTTCACGCGCCCTCGGGGGCCCAGTCGTCGGCGCCCCGCAGGGCTGGCGTGTTCGGGGTCTTGCCCTCCATGCGGTGGCGGACGAACTCCGCGACGCTGGCGTGGCGCAGCCAGGGGTTGTTGGCCAGCTGCTCGTCGACGGTCGAGCGGGTGCTGGGCCCGTAGTCGTGGCCCGGGTAGAGCGCGGTCTCGCCGGGCAGCTTGGTCAGCAGCGCGTGCAAGGTCGCGTACATGACCTCCGGGTCGCCGCCGACGAAGTCGCAGCGGCCGCAGCCGTTGACGAAGAGCGTGTCGCCGGTCACGACGCCCTCGCGCAGCCGGTAGCTGCACGAGCCGGGCGTGTGCCCGGGCGTGTGCATCATGGTGATCTCGAGATCACGGCCGATGGTGATCGTGTCGCCGGGCCGGCTGGCGATCAGGTTCTCGCAGCGAAAGCCCGAGAACTCGACCTCGGGCGCGAGCATGTGGACCGGCACGTCGACATGGGCCAGCAGGGCCTCGACCTTGTTGACGTGGTCGAAGTGGCTGTGGGTGCACAAGATCGCCGCGATGCTCACGTCGAGCCGCTCGACTTCGCGCAGGATCGAGGGCGCGTGCCAAGCCGGGTCGACGATCGCGACCTTGCGAGTCGAGCGGTCGCCCAGGAAGTAGATGAAGTTGTCCCAGGGACCGAGCTCGAACTGATGGATGAAGGTGCCGTCGGTCATCTTCGCCTTTCGTTAGATGGTGATCACCGAGCGGATCGACTCGCCGTGGTGCATGAGGTCGAAGGCCTCGTTGATCTGCTCGAGCGGGAGCACGTGGGTGATCATCGGGTCGATCTCGATCTTCCCGTCCATGTACCAGTCGACGATCTTGGGCACGTCGGTGCGGCCCTTGGCCCCGCCGAAGGCCGAGCCCTTCCAGACCCGGCCGGTGACCAGCTGGAAGGGCCGCGTGGCGATCTCTTGCCCGGCTCCGGCGACGCCGATGATCACCGAGGTGCCCCAGCCCTTGTGGCAGCACTCGAGCGCGGCCCGCATGACCTCGACGTTGCCGACGCACTCGAACGAGT
>JAMHUH010001040.1:0-10678 GCA_035904925.1 Nannocystaceae bacterium | reverse complement strand
GCCGAGCTCGAGCGGGTCGCCCTCGCCGGCGGCAACATCTTCGAGTGCTTGATGGACGCCGCGCGGGTCTGCTCGTTGGGCCAGATCTCGCGCAAGCTCTTCGAGGTCGGCGGCGAGTACCGCCGCAACATGTGAAGCCGGGCTAAGGCGGCGGCGCGAGCTTGGCCAAGCGCAAGCACAGATCGCGCAGCTCCGACGCCGACTTCAGCCTCGCGGTCACGGACGCCGCGTCCATCGGCACCTTGGGCGCGGGCGCTTCGCTCTGGCCGAGCTCGCACGCTCGCCGGAGCCTCGCGCTGACCGCCTCGGCGCTCATGTCAACCATCGTCGGTCTCCGTGAGCCGCTGGATGTCGGCCAGGTCTTGAGGCCGACCGGCGAGCAACTTGAGCGAGACCAAGCCGTGGCGGGAGACGACGCTGATGCTCCCGCTTTCGAAGGGGATGCGCGAGCGAGTCTCCCATGCCGCGTCGGGGCGATCTTCGACGATCAAGATGTCGACCATCAAGGGGCCGTTGCCGCCGAACTTGGTGAAGCGGATGACGGTCCGGTCGCTGCTCGAGAAGGTCATCGGTAGGGCTTCGACGATGAAGCCGAGGCCGCGCACGACTTGACGGATGCGATCGACGTCGCCGCGTCGGGCCATGATGTCGATGTCTCGGGTGGCCCGGGGAAGGCCGTAGACGGCGAGCGCGAGTCCGCCACACAGGGCATAGTCGATCCCCGCGGCATCGAGTCCGCGGGTGAGGGCCTCGAGTTCGGCGTAGAGCTCCACCTCGCCAGAGCCTACCACTCGGCGCAGCCCGCACCCGACGCCGAGTCGAGTCGTCGAAAATTTGCGCGGCCGCGGGCGAGGCCGGATCCTCGGAGCATGTCGAGTCTGATCGCGCGGCGCGAAGCGAGCGTCTTGGTGCTCGCGTTGGTGTTGGCGTGTCGACCCGAGGGGGGCACCTCGCACGAAATCGCGAGCGAGGCCGGCGACGAGCGACTGATCGACGAGGACGCCCACGTCGACGCCAAGCAGCCCGCGCGTCCGCCCGGGATCCTCTACCGCAGCGAGCTCGAGCGCGCGACGCAGAAGGGCAGCGCCGCCTACTTGCTCGGTCAGCTCCAGCCCGAGCCTTATCGGCCGCAGGGGCGCTTCGAAGGCTGGATCATCACGGCCTTGTGGCCTGGCGATCCCGATCTGTGCGCGCCCGGTTGCGACCTGCAGATCGGCGACGTGATCCTCGGCGTCAACGGGTCGAAGCTCGAGCGACCCGAAGACCTCGCCGAGGCGATGAGCCAGATCGAGACGGTCGAGCAGCTCGAGGTCCGAGGTCTGCGCGAAGGCCAGTACTTCGAGCGGAGCTACCCGATCGTGTCGGGGTCGCCTCAGTAGACGTCTTGCTCTTCTTCGGACCAGCCGGCGGCTTCGGCTTCGGACTCTTCTTCGACCGGCGCCTCGCGCTCTTCTTCGACCGACCACTCGGTCTCGCCGACGTCGACCACGCCCGACTCGATCTCTTCGAACATCTCGGGCTGGCCGGGCGGCTCGTGCATCTGGACCGGCGGGGTCGGGGCGGTGGGGCGGACGCCAGCCTTCCAGTCGGCGATGGTCTGGACGAGGATCTCGTAGGCGATCACGGCGCGACGGTATCACATTCGTCGCTACAAGCCTGCGGCGATGCAGTGGTCGAGGATCGCTTGGCTGACTGCGGCGATCTCGGCCGCCGCGTCGACTCGGATCAACCCGGGCGCCTCGCCAGATCCGGCGTCTTCGAGCACCCGCGCGTAGCCCTCGGCCAGCCGGCGCTGGGTCGTGGCCTCGTCGAAGCGCTCGATCGGCTCGCCGCTCTGGGCTCGGCGCGCGGCCACGCGCGCGAGCGCGAGCTCGGCCGGGAGGTCGAAGACGAAGGTCAGGTCGGGCCAGCGAGCGTGGCGGTTGATCGCTCGAACCCAGCTCGGCTCGCAGTCGAGCGACTGGTAGACCCACGAAGAGACCAGGTAGCGATCGCAGATCACCAGCGCGCCCTCGGCCAGCGCGGGCTCGATCTCGCGGGCGAGGTGCTCGAGCCGATCGGCCGCGAAGAGCAGCGCCAGCGCCTCGGGCCCGACGGTCGTGGCCTCGCCCGCGGCCAACATCTGGCGGGTCATCGCGCCGATCGGTCCACGCGAGGGCTCGCGGGTCTCGACGACTCGATGGCCGCGCGCGCGCAGCCGCTCGGCGACGCGGACCGACTGCGTCGTCGTCCCGCTGCCGTCGATCCCTTCGAGGACCAGGAAACGGGGCGGAGAGTTCGATCCGGTCGGCATTGGCGCCATGGTATCGCTCTCGGGTGTGCCGGGAGCCTCCTCGTGGCAGACTCAGCCCCGGAGCGGACTTTGAACCAGCCAGCAGATCCCCAGAGCGGCATGACCGTGGTGCAGACTTCCGGACCGCCCGGCCCAGGTCCCGTTGGACATGCACAGTACGTGACCGCGGCACCACCTGGCGTCGCGGTTCAGCTCCCGGGCTCGCCTGGCTACCCGCCGCAGCAGTACGCCCAAGCGCCGCAACCACAGTACGCCCAGCAGCCGCAGTACGCCCAACCCCAACAGCCGCAGTACGCCCAACCGCCGCAGCCGCAAGCGGCCAAGCCCGCGGCCAAGTCTGCCCGCGGCGACGAGCTGCTCGCCAACGCCGGCAACACCGTCTACGAGTTCCGCGGCGACTTCTCCGAAGAGGCCCGCGCGGGCGGCAAGCACAAGACCTTCTTCGCCGACGGCAGCGAGTTCGCGGCCGCAGCCGCGACGACCGACCATCGGCGGACCAACCTCGGTTCGAGCGGCGGGATCTGGGTCGTCATCGCCTTGTTGGTCTTGGCGGCCGGCGGGGTAGGGGCCTACTTCATGTTCTTCGCCAAGTCGGCGCCGGCCGAAGAAGCCAAGGCCGAGGTCGAAGCGCCTGCTGCCGCGGCCCCAGTCGTCGTGCCCGAAGCGGATCCTCCTGCGGTCGATCCGGCTGCGGTCGATCCGGCCGCAGTCGACCCCGCCGCGGTCGTGGCTCCGCCCGCCGACGGTGCAGCTCCGGCCGACGGCGCCCTGCCTGCGAACACCCAGCCCGCGGCCGATCCCGCGCCGGTCCAGCCGGCCCAGGACAAGCCCGCCGATCCTCCGGTCGAGGACAAGCCGGCCGAGCCCAAGAAGGAGCCGGCCAAGAAGAAGCCCAAGCCCAAGCCCGAGCCGAAGCCGGAGCCCAAGCCCGCGCCGGTCATCAACCCGAGCAAGCCGCCGCGCGGCTGAGCTCAGCTGCGCGCCGGCGAGCCGAACATCCAAGGGCCGAGCTTGCGCCCGACGAGGCCGAGCAGCGCGAGCGCGGCCAGCAGCACGAGCACGCTCGTGGTCAGCCGTCGCCGCAGCGGCCCCTTCAGCGCGTCGCGCTCGACGGCGATCCTGCGCATGCTCGCAGCGACGGTCGGCGAGCTCGGGTCGAGCTCGCTCGCGGTGCTCAGGAGCATCGCGCGACCGCGCTCGTCGACGCCCTCGGCCTCGGCCTCGAGCACCAACGCGTCCACGGTCAGCTCACGCGCTCGCGCGGGCTCGATCTCGGCGATCAGCATCGCGCTCTTGCGCAGCAGCTGGGCGGCGCGGGCTCGCTCGCCGCGGTCGGCCAGGGTCGCTGCGACCTCGCCGTAGTAGGGCGCGAGCAAGCTCGGGTCGGTCGGCTCGCCGCCGTCGGTCAGCAGCGCGTCGAGCATGGTGGCCCCGACCTCGTGATCGGTCTGGGCCAAGGCCGTGGTGATCTGGGCGTCGCGGCGAGCCGAGCGGCGCGCGTCGAGCTGGGCGACGTAGGCCCGAAAGAGCCGCTCGGGCTGGCGCTCGCAGGTCGCGTCGACCTCGTGTCCGGGCAAGAAGAGCTTGCACTCGGGCTCGAGCAGATCGGGCGCCTGCTTGGCCAGCAGCGCTCGGATCGCGAGCCTTGCGTGCTCGCGGTAGCCGAGCTCGGCGACCTTCTCGGTCGTGCGACCGCCGAACAAGCGGATCGACTTGCGCCGCAGCTTGGGCAGCGGGCCGCTCACGTAGGCCAAGAAGGCCTCGCGCGCGGCTCGGCGAACCCCCGGCGCGTCGCTGTCGATCCACTCGAGCAAGATCGGCGCCGCGTCGCCCTCGCGGGTCAGGGCGAAGTTGCGCAGGACCGCGGCGAGCAGCCGACGATCATCGGCGACCGCCTCGATCGCGCGCTGCGGATGGAGGCGATCCATGCGGTCGAGGCAGTAGGCGGCGTAGCTCGCTCGCCGCTCCTCGGGCGAACCTTCTTTGGCGTTCTCGGGCACGACCGAGGCCTGCATCAGCCAGGGGATCGCCGGGTTGCCGATCGCGTCGAGCGAGCGACCGACCTCGTCGCGGAAGGTGCCCTCGTGAACATAGGCGGCGTCGAGCAAGGTCTCGACGACCTCGGCGACGCGATGCGGATCGCTCGCGGCGATCCGCGGCGCGGCCTGCAAGAGCGCGCAGGTCAGCAAGGTCTCGCGCAGGACCGGCTGCAAGCCCTTGGTCACCCGAGCAGGCTCGAGCGCCAGCAAGTCCTCGTACCAGTCGTCGGAGAGCTTCACCGAGTAGCCGTGGGCCTGCTTCCAGTGGAGATCGAAGGTGCCATAGCGGTTGGGCACGTCGCCGCCGATCGGCGCGAGCACGTGCTTGTACTCGCGCTTGCCGTGCTTGCGCTCGGCCAGCAGCAGGGCGCGGATCTCTGGCCAGAGCGAAGCGTCGGCCTGGGCCAGCTTGCGGATCGCCGGGGCGAGCTCGTCGATCGGTCCTTTGCGGATCGCGGCGATCGTCGCTTCGAATTGGATCGTGCTCGTGGGCGGGCCCATCGCGGGCGCCATCGCGGCGAGATCGGATTGGACCAGCTCGGACCCCTGCGCGCTCGCACCCGCGCTCGAGGTGCCCGAGCCGAAGGCCGTCCACCAGTGCAGCGCTCGCTCGCCGATCAGCTCGACCTCCAAGCGCAGGTCGTCGAGGTTGGGCGGCGCCTCCTCTTCGAGCTCTTCGACGGGCGTGCGGACGATGGGCGTCTCGACGTGGGTGTCGATCACCACCTCCGCTGGCGGATCACTGCACGCGAGCAGCAAGGTCGACAGCAGCACGACGCGAGAGGGCGCGAGACGAGCCACGCGACTCGCCTACCAGCCCTGCGCTCAGCGACCAAAAATCGCGCTTTATGAAGGGGCCTCGCCAGCGCTCGAGCCGGTCGGGCGAGCGCGGCGAAAAGCTCAGAAACTAGAATTTCGATGAGCCAAGAAGCGCTGACTCTTCAACGACTTGGGCCGCGAACTCTCGAAATCAGTGGAGGCGATCAGCGGGCATCGAGGCGCCGACCTCGGGCACGAATCGAAGGAAGCGCAGACCCACGCCCGAGAGCCCACGCAGACCTCGATGGTCGGTGTAGTGGACTCGGTATTGGTTCTGCACTCGACCGATCGCACAGATCGCCGCTTCGTCGCCGGGGACCTGGAAGCGGACGATCACCTTGGTCCGAAGCGGGAGGGGATCGGACATCTCGACGAACATCCCGATGGTCGAGATGTTGCGGGCGACGTACCACTGGTCGCCCGTCTCATCCGAGCTGATGAGTACCCGGAAGACCTTGTCGATGCGGGTCGCGGCTCGGCGTTCTTGCATGCACGGATTGTCCGACGTGTAATGCCATGCAATCAAATATCCTACATGTATGCCACATGCTCGGACGCACAGTGGGTTCATGCGAACAGGTCGAGCAAGCCCCAGAGCGCGGCGATCTTTGCCAGGCCGACGAGGATCCCGACCACCCCGAGAAAGGCGCCGAGTCCGCGTGGCCAGGCCCGACCGGGGAGTCGCGCCGCCACCAGCGCGAACACGCCCAGACTCGCCGCGGGCCATGCGGGCAACTCGGGACCACCCGGGATCACGATCACCAGGGCCCAGCTCGCGCTGAGCACACCCAAGATCGAGCAGGCCCAGCTCCAGTCCCGACCGGTCGGGCTCGGGTCATGCGCGGGTTCGTCGGCGCTCATCCGCCGGCGAGTCTATCGTGCCAACCCTTGTCAGTCTTCACGAACTCGGCCATTACCCCGACCTCGCGATGGCCGAGCAAACCACACCTCGGCCCGGACGGGTCGACTCGAACCAGTCCCATCCGACGACGTCGGGCTTCCAGTCTGGCTTCGTTGCGCTGTGTGGCCGGCCCAACGTCGGCAAGTCGACGCTGCTCAACGCGCTGCTCGGCGAGACCCTGGCCGTCGCGACCGCGCTGCCCCAGACCACCCGCGAGCGGATGCTCGGGGTCTGGACCACGGATCGCTTCCAAGCGGTCTTGGTCGACACGCCCGGGATCCACAAGCCCAAGTCGGCGCTCAACCGCTTCATGGTCGACGAGGCCGTGCGTGGAGCCGCCGAGGTCGACGTGATCTTGATGCTCGCCGAGGTCCCGCGTTTTCCCCACGGCCCCGATGGGGTCGCGGCCGCGGCGGAGTGGCAGGTCGGTCCAGGCGCCCGCCAAGCGGTCGAGCTGCTCGCCCCGCTCGGCCGACCGATGGTCCTGGTCCTGACCAAGGCCGATCTGCTGACCGACCGCGATCTCCTCCTTCCTTTGATCGAGCGCTGGCAAGCGCTCCACCCCGTCGCGGCCGTCGTCCCGGTCTCGGCGCTCGAGCAGCGCGGGCTCGAGGCCCTGCGCAAGGAGCTCGAGCAGCTCTTGCCCGTCGGCGAGCCCTTCTTCGATCGTGAGCAGCTCAGCGACAAGAGCATGCGCTGGCACGCCGCCGAGCTGATCCGCGGCGTGCTCTTCGAGCTGCTCGGCCAGGAGCTGCCCTACAGCTCGGCGGTCAGCATCCGCAGCTTCGAAGAGAGCAGCAAGGGCGACCGGATCGAGGCCAACATCCACGTCGAGCGCGACAGCCAAAAGGGCATGGTCATCGGCGCCAAGGGCAAGATGATCAAGGCGATCTCGATGGCCGCCCGGGCCAAGATCAGCGAGCTCAGCGGCCGGCCCTGCTCGCTCTTCTTGGAGGTTCGGGTCGACAGCGACTGGACCCGCGACCCCCGCAAGCTCGAGCGGCTGGGCTACACCGAGCGCGACGCCGCCGTGGTCGAGGTCTCGCTGGCCCTCGATCCGGTCGAGGATCCGAAATGACTGAACTGTCTGCACCCCTGGTCGCAATCATTGGTCGACCCAACGTCGGCAAGTCGACGCTCTTCAACCGGCTCGTCGGTCGCCGCGAGGCGATCGTCGAAGACCGTCCGGGCGTCACCCGCGATCGGCTCTACGGGGTCGGCAACTGGGACGGCCGCCACTTCATCTTGGTCGACACGGGCGGGCTCGACCCGGATCTCGAGACCGGGATCCCGGCCCACATCCGCAGCCAGGCCGAGGTCGCTATCGAAGAGGCCGACCTGATCTTGTTCGTGGTCGACGCGAGCGAGGGCCCGACCACGGTCGACCACGAGATCGCCGAGTTCTTGCGCCGCAGCGGCAAGCCGATCCTCGTCGTCGCCAACAAGTCCGACAGCCCGGGGCGCGAGCTCGCGGCCGCGGCCATGCACGAGCTCGGGCTCGGCGAGGTCCATGCGATCTCGGCCGCGCATGGCCGTGCGGTCGGCGACTTTTGTGACGCGCTGCTGGCCGCGCTGCCGAACGCGACCGAGGACACGCCCGAGGTGGTTCCGCCCGGTGTCCGCCTGGCCTTCATCGGTCGGCCCAACGCCGGCAAGTCGACGCTGATCAACTCGCTCTTGCGCGAGCAACGACTGATCGTCTCCGATATCCCCGGGACCACGCGCGACCCGATCTATCTGCCCTTTCGCTGGCGCGACCAGGACCTGGTCCTGACCGACACCGCCGGGCTCCGCCGCCGCAAGCAGATCGCCCGCGCGATGGAGAAGCTGGCCGCGATCAAGTCGATCCGCACGATGGAGCGGACCCAGGTCGTGATCCTGGTCATCGACGTGCAAGAGGGCGTGACCGACCAGGATCAGCGCATCGCTCGGATGGCCTTCGAGCGAGGCAAGGGCGTGGTCGTGGCCCTGCACAAGTGGGACACGATCGTCGGCGACGGCAAGCTGGCCAAAGAGCGGCTCGACCACACGCAAGAGACGCTGGCCTTCCTCGAGCACCCTTGGATCGTCAAGACCTCGGTCGTCGGCGAGGGTCGTGATCGCGGCGAGGGCCGGACCTTCAACCTCGACGAGCTGCTCGAGGCCGCGACCGCGACCGCCAAGGCCTTGGCCAAGCACATCCCGACCTCCGCGCTCAACGAAGAGCTCGCGTCCGCGGTCGCCAACCATTCGCCGCCCGTGTTCCGCAGCCGGACGGTCAAGATGTACTACGCGACCCAGGCCGAGACCGAGCCGCCGCTGATCGTGATCACGGCCAACATGGGCCGCTGCCTCGCGCCCGAGTACGAGCGCTACTTGCTGCGCCGGATTCGGACCCGCTGGCATCTGCGCGGGATCCCGGTTCGCCTGGTCGTCCGTGGTCGCGGCAAGACCAACAAAGACCGCGCTTCCGAGACTTGATCCGAGCCGGCCCCTCGGCTTGCGTCAAGATCGCAGATCCGTGTTGCGAGCATGACGCAGGTCTTGTATGTTGGATTCCGATGCAGTTTTGTCGCTTATTTCCGAGTGTCCTGCTGATCAGTCTCGGACTTTTAGTGGGGTGTTCCTCACGTACGCAGCTCGGCATCGACACGCAGATGGACGACGGCTCAGGCGAGAGCGAGAGCGGTCAAGCCAGTGAGAGCGGTCAGGCCAACGAGAGCGGTCAGGCCAACGAGAGCGGTCAAGCCAGTGAGAGCGGCCAAGCCACCGAGGCCGACTTCGTCCCCGAACCGGACACTGGCGAGGGCATCGAGAGCTGCGAGGTCGGTCTCCAAGATTGCGGCGAAGGGGAGAAGTGCGTCTGGTATGCGCCGCCCTTCAGCAACCTGCGGCGAGACGCGGCCCGCTGCATCCCGGTGACCGGCGACATCGCGCCCTTCGAACCCTGCTCGCTGCCGACAGGCATCGGCGTCGAGGTCAGCGACGACTGTGGGCCGGAGTCGTTCTGCCTCGAGGTCTATGGCACCGCCGACCACGGGTTCTGTGCGCCCTTCGCCGACGTCGACCAGCCGGACTTTTGCGCTGCCTATCCCGGCACCCAATACGCGACCGAGAACGGCTCGACCTTCCCCGACGCATGCCTCCACTACGAATGCCAGCCGCTCTTGCCCGAGACCTGTCCGGCCGACATGCGCTGCATCTTCTACCCGGCGTTCCTCTACGGCACGAACATGTGCATGAAGGTGCCGCCGAGTGACGACCTGCCTCTGGGTGCGCCTTGTGACTTCGGCCAGTGCGGCCCGAGTCAGCTCTGCGCCCCCGCCGAGTGGTTGCCTGCATGCGATGGCGAGCGCTGCTGCGCCGACTGGTGCGATCTCGGCAACCCCAGCTGCGCCGCCGCGCAGACCACTTGCGAGCTCTTCCCCGTCTGGGGCGGCCTCGACGATCCCGACTTCGCTTGGCTCGGTGCCTGCTTGCTGCCAGGCAGCCTCGAACCCTGACGAGCCAAGCGGCCGGGCGCCGAACATTGAATCGTCACTTGCTCCTGCGGACGAGCCCGAACACCAGGCTGACGATCGCAAGGACGAGGAACACGAAGAAGGCGATCTTTGCCAATCCGGCAATGCTCGCGGCGATACCACCGAACCCAAAGATTGCGGCGAGGATGGCGATGAGGAACAGGGCGATGGCGGCGTACAGCATGTTTTGATCTCCAGAGTCGAACAATGTCATGATGAGGCAAAATCGTCTCTTTGTCGCCGAAGGGTCTGCGTGGACTCCTTGCAGTCGCAGCACGTTTTGCGGGCCCCAAGGCCGATTCTGCGGGAATTCGATGAATTGATCATTCAATCGCCGAATCGCCGAATCGCCGAATCGCCGCGCCATTCAGGCGGACGCTCGAGCCAGCGCAGCATCGGACACGCGGGTATGCAACGCGACCGTCGACATCAGCCGCGGCCACGAGCGGGCCGCCAAGCCCATCAGCCGCTGGCCCGCGCTCCGGACCATGCCCTGCGAGAGCGCGGTCGCGAAGAGCACCTGTCGGGTCACGTCGCGCGCGAGCGTGCGCTGGTAGGTATCCGCGAGGCCGCCTTCGAGGTAGGTCGCGGCCGCCAGCTCGGCGCTGTGCAGGGCGATCGACATCCCGTCACCCGAGAACGACGGGATCACGGCGGCCTGATCCCCGAGTCGCCATAGTCCGTCGGCGCGCCCTTGGACGTGGCCATAGGGAATCGCCGAGAGCGCGAGCGGATTGGCCCAGCAAGGCTGTGCGCCGACGAGTCGGGCGTCGAGGTGGCCCGACTCCGAGCGGATCGCCGCGAGCACGCGATCCCAGCGATGACCGAGCGCGTGCAGGCGGTCTTGGCGGATCAGCAGACACAGGTTGGCTCGACCGTCGTCGACCGGTTGAAGTCCGGCGTAGCCACCTTCGAAGAGCACGAGCTCGACATGGCCCGCGAGCGCGACGGCTTGCTCGGCGGCCAAGTGAAAGTGCATCTTGAACGCGATCAAGTCGCTCTGGAGTCCGGGCGGACGCTTGCGGCCGCGCAGGTCGTGCTTGCCCGTGGCCAGGAACGCGGTCTCGGCCGCGAAGTCGGTGCCCTCGTCGAGCCGAGCGTGCCAGGCCGAGCCCGCGCGGCCGAG
>JAMHUH010001039.1:0-9585 GCA_035904925.1 Nannocystaceae bacterium | reverse complement strand
CGCCATGGCGACCACACGATCACGGTGCTGCGCGATCCAAGCGGGACGGTCCGTCAGCATCGCGCGCTGGTCGAGGCCGAAAAGCTCGCGCTCGTGTCCAACAGCGAGGCGGCGATGAAGGCGGTCTTGGACGCGATCGACGGCAAGCGCCGGCGCCTGTCCGAGGACGAGGACCTCGGCTACATGCTCGCCCGCGACCCCGGCGAGCACGACGGCTTCGCCTTCCTCGGTGACCACTTCATCGCCGAGGTCGTGGGTCCGCGCCAGAAGGTGCTCGCCGCTCGTCGGCAAGAGGCGCTCGCCGAGCTGCTCACGCCGGGCTTCAGCGCGCTGCTCTACGGCTGGCTCGAGGGCAAGCCGCCGGCCGACACCGAGGCGCTGATCAGCGCTGGCTTGCTCGATCGCAGCGAGCTGCGCCACGCCGATGGCTCGGAGATCAGCTTTACGCCCGGCGGCCCGGCCCGCTCGGCGTGGGGCAGCCCGGCCTCGCTCGTCCCGCTGCTCGATCTGCCCGCGCCGACCAAGGTCAGCGAGGCCGAGCGGATCGCCTACGAGGGCTTCGCCCGCGACTACCAGGACTACTGGCGGCGCTTCATCGATCCCATCGCAATTCGCTTCGACCTCGAGGATGGCGGCGGCGACTCGGCCAAGGCGACCATCGACGTCCGCGTGCTCCCGCTGATCGAGGGCACCGACTACGGCGAGGTCGAGGAGGTCGTCGGGACCGAGCGCATCGAGGTCCCGGCCATCGACGACGGACTGCAGATGGTCTGGGCCGTCGGTGCGGACTCGGAGCTGCGTCGCGATCTCGATCGCAGCGCGTCGGCCCTGACCGGCAAGGCCGACATCGGGATCGGCTGGCTGGGCACCTGGGTGATGGTCGGCACGCTCGATCGCCGCTCGCTGCTCGACATGCTGCTCGAGCTCGACAAAGACATTCAGCTGGCCAAGCCCGCCTCGATCGTCGGCGTCGACGAGGATCTCCGGCTCGCCCAGGTCGCCGGCAAGCTGCCGGTCTACGCGGCCGCCCACGTCCGCAACCCGCTCGCGCTCGTCGGCACGCTGACCGCGATCAAGGCCGCGCTCAACGAGGTCGCGCCCGGCGTGATCGTCTGGGGCGAGCACTCGCGCTACCGCGACTACCCGATCGTGCGCGTCGGCGTGGATCCCAAGGCGCCCGGCGAGCTGCGCCCCTATGCCCAGGCGATCGCGCTCTACTACGTGCAAGCCGACGACGTGTTCGCCATGGCGCTCGATCCCAAGATCCTCGAGGCCGTCATCGATCGCGTGCAGGGTGAAGGTGGGCCCAAGCGCGGCGTCGAGGGCGGCCCGCAATTCGTCATGGAGGCGCGCGTGGCCAAGGGCAAGCCCGGCTGGACCGCGCTCGCCTGGGCGCTGCAAGGCCAGGCCAACCGGACCCAGAGCAGCGCCCGCACGGCCGCCGAGATCCTGCTGCTCGGCGATCCCAAGGCGATCAACGCCGAGCTGCTGATGGCCCGCGGGCTCGACTACTTCGGCAGCTACCCGGTCAGCGCCTCGGGCCGGGCCGACTGGGAGCTCAGCCTCTACGGCGTCCGCGATCCGATCCACGGCAGCGAGATGGCGCCTGCGTACCCCGAGCTGCCGGTCGAGGAGTCGCCGATCGCCGCGCTGATGGAGCGGCTGACCTCGATGCGGGCGACGATCGCCTTCGATCGCGAGGCCGCGCAGCTGAACCCGGTCGCGCGCAGCCTGCATACGCAGGTCCAGCTCCAGCTCGGCGCCGCGCAGGACTGAGGTCGGCCCAGCAGCCCGTCAACGCGGCCGACACAGGATGTCGGAGCGCAGCACGTACTTGACGCCCTCGTCCACGCGGGTGCCCTCGTGCCACAGCCCATGCGCGAAGAGCAGCGCGTCGCCGGTCTTGGGCACGATCCGCAGCTCGGATCGGGTCGAGCGATCGACGAAGACCGTGTCGCCGCCGACGAAGCCCTGGTTGAGATAGACGAGGAAGGACAATTCGCTGCGGAGCCCGCGAAGCTCCTCGACGCCATCGCGGTGACCCAAGAAGCGATGTCCGGGCTGATACTTGTAGATGCGGATGCGCTCGTTGACGCCGGCCGGGGTCCCGACGAGCTCGAGCGCCCCGAGCTCGGGCGCGACCCGGATCCACAGCTGCTCGGCCAGCGCCATGTCGTCGAACATGCAGCGCTCGTTGTTGCGAACGTTGGTCATCATCTTGGGCCCGCCGGCGGTGTTGACCGTCGCGGCCTCGAACCCGAGCCCTTCGCCGAGCTCGATGTGCTGCGCGCACTCTCGCGGCGACATGAACCCCGCGATCGTCATGACCCCAGGCTGATGGACGACGGCCTTCACCCGATCGAGCCTACACCCGCGACGGGCCTTCAGCCTGCGCAGCAGCAGCGCAGCGAGTCGGTGAACGCCGCCGGCGGTCCGCTGGCGCAGGCCTGGGCCTCGACCCGACTCGCCGGTTCCACGCACGCGCTGCCTTCGAAACCGAGCACGGTCGCGATCGGGACGTCGGGGTCGTCGCTCGCACACGAGGTCGGCAGACAGGTCAGGCTCTGCGCCCCGCAGACCTCGTCGCAGTTGGCGAACGCATCACGCAGCACGCAATCGCTCCACGTCCCGAGCGGGCCGCCGACGGGCACGAGCTCGACTTCGAGCGTGTCGACGTAGCCTTGAGGGCGATTCTGCTCGTGGGCGATCGGCTCGAAGCCGTCACGCTCGACCCGAACGACCACGGTCGAGGCGACGAGCGCGAGCGTGTCGCACAGATAGCCGCCCTCGCCGTCGGTCGCGGGTGGACAGCCCGTCGGCGCGTCACCACCTTGGGCCTCGATCGTGACGACCGCCGCGACATCGACGAGCAAGTAACGTGGGTGGACACGGATGCCCTCGAGCAGCTCGGGCTCGCCGGTGTCGGTCGTGTCGCCGACCTCGTCGTCGCCGCCCAAGCCGAAGAAGTCGTCGCTGCACCCGGACATGCCGGACATGCCGAGCAGCGCGAGCGAGACCAGCACAGAGGTTCGAATGGACATCAGGGCTCGCTCCGGCGGCTGAGCACGGCGCCATCGAGGGTCTCGACGACGACCGCCACGGGTTCGATCGTGTCTTGCAGCGCGAGCCCCCAAGCGTCGAGGCTGGTCACGCCCGCGAGCAGGCCAGCCTGCGCGTCCGCGGGGACCGTGAAGTCGTGGCTGTAGAGCTCGCGCTCGCCGAAGCGCACGCCGAAGTGAGCGAGCGTGGCGTTGGCCAGCTTCGCGCTGCTGCCCGCGGCGCTCGTGCAGTGGTGATCGCCCAGGGCCAGCACGCCCGCGCCCTCGGCCAGCAACGCGGCGATGGCTTCACCCTCGACCGCCTCGCAAAAGTCGACGACGAACACGTCGTAGGCAGCCGGGTCGACGCTCGCGAGCGGCTTGAACTCGATCGTGCCGACGCCCTCGACCATGTCGAAGAAGGGCTGGACGTTGCCGAGCAAGCAGCCCGCCGCGTCGGTTCGGGGATCGCAGTCGGCGATCCACAAGATCGTCAGCGGCCCCTCGCCAGGCGCGACGCCAGCGAGGTCGTAGTAGGTGTTGGCCAGCATCGCCAAGTTGCTGGTCGGGATCCCGGTCTTGCCCCACGCGACCAGGCGCGACTCGTTGGCGAAGGGCCAAGGCTCGGGCCAAGGTTCGGGCCCGGTGTCGCTGCTCGAGTCGGACTCGCCCGAGTCGGTGGTGCTGGTCGTGCTGGTCGTGCCGGTGTCCTCGGCGAAGCCCTCGTCGTCGGGGATGCCCCAGCGGACGCAGCCGAGCGTGGACAGGGCCACGAGCACGAACACACGCCGAGCCATCAGAAGCGCCCTCGCAGATCGAGGCCCGCGAACTCGCGTCCGAAGCGAGGCGAGACCGAGAGGCGATAGCGTCGCTTGGCTCGCTCGAGCCCGCTGCCGTACATCAACATGCCCGCGCCCGCGCTGGCGACGAGCGCCCCCGCGCCGACGCCGATCGACGAGTAGTCCTGGTAGGTGCGCACGCAGTTGGCGTCCATGCACTTTGGCGTCGGCAGCCACAGCAAGAGCCGGACCATGCCCATGCCGATCAGCCCGACCGGCAAGAGCACCGCGCCCGCGATGATCAAGGGCTGCGAGTCGGGGTCGGTGCCCGCGTAGACCGAGTAAGCCGCCCGCCGCTGCCCGCCCATGGCCGTGAAGCCGATGCCGAGCCCATAGCCGAGGCCCGCGAGCGTGTGCATGCCGGCCGCGGCGAAGCTCCCGTCGGCGCACTCGCGATCCGTGCTCGTCGGGCCACAGTTGGTGCGCCACAGCGAGTTGCCGAGGAAGGAGAGCGGCACGCCTGCGATGACCAGCAGCGGCCCGGTCACGAGCAAGCCGACGCCATCGCTGGGCTTCGGTGGCGGTGCGGGTGGCGGTGCGGGTGGCGGATAGGGCTGCGGCTGCGGGTAGGGTTGCGGGACCGGAGCCGGTGCGACCGTGGGTGCAGGTGCGGGCGCGGGCGCAGGCTCGGCCACCGGCGCAGGCTCGACCACCGGCGCAGGCTCGACCGCCGGCGCGACGGCATCGGGCGGCTGCAACAGCGAGATCGAGACGAGCGCGAGATCCAGACAGAGCATGGGGGGTCCTCGGTCGGAGCCGCCCCATGGTAGCGGGTCTCGCCAGCCAAGGGCCATCGCGATCGACGAGGCGAAGCCTTGCGCCACGAACCTGTGCTCAGAACGAGAGTCGCACTGTCGTACTGAGCCGCAGATCGAGCGGTACGACCTCGGTCGGCGGGCGACTGTCGTAGAGCACGTCGGTGACCTTGGCCATCGCCTCGAATTCGTCGAGCACGCGCCTGTCGAAGCGCGGCTGCACATAGATGGTGTTCTGCAAGCGCAGCGTCCCCTGGGCGAGGGCCAGCCGCGCGACCAGATAGCTGGTCCAGCGATGCGCCCGAGCGCGCGGCGAGTCGCTCGCGCCCGCGGCCACCTCGATCTGCTCTTGCTCGAACATGTAGCCGGTCGCGCCCCAGAGCATGAACACCTGCCGGTTGACCATCGCAACCCGAACCCGCCGCCCACGACCGCCCGCTCGTTCAGCCGCAAGAACTGGTTGAACGGATACTGGGCGAAGAGCTCGTGGCCGACTCGGCGATGCCACATCGCCGTCCAGCGCAGGTGCGAGAAGCCCTGGCGGACGAAGGGCTGGCGCTCGCGGGTGGCGAAGCGACCGTTGACGGCCAGCGCGACGAAGACGAGCGTGCGCGCGAGCACCCGGAAGACCTGCATGAGCGACCCGAGCATGTCTGGCCGGCCCGAAGCTGACAACGCGAGCCCGCACGACTCGTGCTTGCAGCGCGTGCAACTCGATCGCCCGAGCGCTCGCGCGCTCGTGTTACCCTGCCGACGCGCATGGCCAAGACCGAGCTCGCTCGTGTGGGTCGCTACTCGGTCCTACGCCGGATCGGCGAGGGGGGCATGAGCGTGGTCTATCGCGCCTACGATCCCGAGCTCGATCGCCAGGTCGCGCTCAAGCTGCTGCGACCCGGCGATCCCGATGACCGCGAGGGCTCGGCCAGGCTGGTCCGCGAGGCCCGTGCGATGGCCAAGATCAGCCACCCCAACGTCGCGCAAGTCTACGACGCGGGCATCACCGGCAGCTCGGTCTATGTCGCGATGGAGCTGATCGAGGGCCCGAGCCTCGAGCGCTGGACCGCCGAGATGCCGCGGCCCTGGACCGAGCTGGTTCGCATGTACTTGCAGGCCGGGCGCGGGCTGGCGGCCGCGCACGCGGCTGGGCTGGTCCATCGTGACTTCAAGCCCGACAACGTGATGGTCGGCGCGGACGGGCGCCCACGCGTGCTCGACTTCGGGCTCGCTCGGCCCGCGCCGGTCGACGCCGAGGACGAGCTGCTGGACGACGACGACGAGCTGCTGGTCGCCGCCCACGAGTTCGACTCGCTCTCGGGCGAGGGCGAAGATCGGCTCGAGCCGCGCGGGCACGAGCCCTCGGCTGGTTCGAAGAGCGGCGAGTTCGATCTGCAGTTCGACGTCACCCGGACCGGCTTGGTCTCGGGCACGCCGGCCTACATGGCGCCCGAGCAGCATCGCGGCGAGCCAGGCGGCGCCGCGGCCGATCAGTTCGCCTTTTGCGTGACCCTGTGGGAGGCGCTCTACCGACGGCGGCCCTTCGCCGGGCGCAACTACTTCGAGCTCTCCGAGGCGATCCTGACCGGCACGCGGACCGAGATCCCACGCGGCTCCCATGTCCCGGGCTGGTTGCAGCGCCTGCTCGAGCGAGGCATGGCCGTCGACCCTCGCGCCCGGCATCCCTCGGTCCAATCGCTGCTCGCGTCGATCGTGTTCACCTTCCGCGTGATGCATGGACCCGCTTGAGCGCCGCTGTTAGGGTAGCCCGGTGAGCGACGAGCCCACGATCGGCGAAGAGGTCGACAACATCGAGCTGCCCCCCGGCGCGATGATCACCCAGTCGAAGTCCTACAAGATCGTCGAGCGGCTCGGGGAGGGCGGCTTCGGCAAGGTCTACAAGGTCTTCGACCCGATCATGAACCGCTACGCGGCGCTCAAGATGATCAAGATGAACGTGCCGGAGGACGAGCGCCGGCGCTTTCGCCAGGAGGCCCGGCTCTGCGGGACCTTCATGCACCCCAACTTGATCCGCGCGCTCGAGGTCGGGACCACGCAAGAGCACGGGCTCTTTTGGTTCGCGATGGACTACCTCGACGGCTCGGATCTGATGGGCTACCTCGATCGCCGCGAGCCGCTCGGCTTCGAGCTGATCCGCGAGGTCTTCCGCCAGACCCTCGACGCGCTCACCCACGTGCACGCGCGCAAGTTCGTCCACTGCGACATCAAGCCGGCCAACATCTTCATCGCGACCGACCTCTATGATCCGAGCCTCAAGCTGGTCAAGCTGATCGACTTCGGCGTCGCGCGGGACCTCGGCGACGCCAACCCTTCGCCGAGCCGAAGGATCATGGGCGACCCCTTCTACATGCCGCCCGAGCAGACCTACGCCAACCCGACGCTCGACGCTCGGGCCGATCTCTACGCGCTCGGCATGACCTTCTACGAGGTCGTGACCGGCGGCCGCCACCCCTTCGAAGACCTCTTCACCCAGCACCCGCGCGAGGCCCTGATCGCCCAGCGCGAGCGGGTCCCGACCCCACCGAGCACCTACTTGCCGGTCAGCGTCGGGTCCGAGCATGCCAGCGACGTCGACTCGTTCTTCTCGACCGCCTGCGCCAAGAACCCCGACGAGCGCTTCCCGAGCGCCGAGATCATGAAGCGGGCGCTGATGCACGTGGTCGGGCCCGACGATCAGCGCTGAGCGTCGGAGGGCTGAGTTACTTCTTCTTCTTGCTCGGCTTGGGCGCGGGCCCTTGCTCGAGCTTGTCGGTGGTCGGGTCGTAGTGCCAGGTCGCGCCGCTGCCATCGATGATCTCGGTCGGCTTGCTGGTCGCGTGGGCGATCGCCCGCGCGCGCATCAGCGTGGGCGGACCGGGCGGGGTCAGAGCCGTCGTCAGCGGCAAGCTCGAGAGCTTGCCCGGATCGAGGTGGGTCCGGCGGCTGGCGAGGGTCGGCGCCTTGTTGCGCTTGGGCGCGTCGACGATGGTCAGCTCGACGTCGGGCGAGTCGTTGTTGCTGCCGAGCATGTAAATCCGCGTCTGCCGGACCTTGGCCGACTCGCCCTGCTCGCGAAACGCGTAGACGTCGAAGCGGGCCGCCGGCAGCTCCTGCTCGAGCGTCGCGTGGGCGAGCAAGATCGCCGCGAGCACCCGCTCTTGTTCGCCGCTCGGACCCCCATCGGGCTTTTGTGGGTCGAGGCTGGTGTCGGGATCGAAGGTCACGGGGACCAACAACCACCGTTGGGCCTCGCTCGCGCTCGCCTCGCCATCGGCGAGCTCCTGATCGGACCAGCGCCAGAACTCGACCTCGCCCGAACCACCGCCGGGATCGACCCGCGCGACCGACACGAACTTGATCGTCGTCACGCCGACGTTGGCCGCGAACACCCGCTCGCCGACTCGCGTCGCACGCTGCAGCTTCCACAGGATCTCGGCCCGCTCGAGGTTGCCTTCGAGGTCGTCGTCGGCCAGCGCAGGCGCGAGCGGATCGAGATCCGCCGACGACGCGTCCGAGTAGCCGAGCCCGCTCATGTCCTGCTCGGGCGGGGCCGTGGCGCCGGTCTTGGCCTTCTCGCAGGCGAGCGGCAGCGCGAGCAGGCTCGCGGCCAACCACGCGACGAGGTGGTGAGATCGGGGGAAGATCGGAGCGCGTCGGGGTGCGAGCACGCACCGACGGTAGCAAGTTTGGGTGCCCGAGGTCCAAGCAGCCGAGCTCCGTTCCCGATATGATCTCGCCATGGTCCGGCTGAGGGTCGTCGCGGAAGATGGGCGCACTGCGACGCAGCGTGCGACCGCGCTGCACGAGGCCCGAGCCAAGCCCGAAGCGCTCGAGCAGCTCGTGGCCGTGCTCGAGCCCCTGCGCGAGGGCGTCGCATTGCTCGAAGAGCCACTCGAAGGGCAAGCCAAGCAAGCCAAGGTCCCCGACGAGCTCTGGGCGCTGCTCGACCGAGCCTACGCCGCGCTCGATCGCTACCTCGGTCACCTGCTCCACGCCGCCGAGGTCGATCCGACCTGCGGCCCGCGCTGCTCGGCCTGCTGTACCGACCTTCCGCCGGTGCTGCCGATCGAGGCCCTGCGCATGGTCCGAGCGCTGCGCCAGCGCAGCGACGCGAGCGTGCGACTCCAGCGTTCGGTCGGGCTGGCCCGCGCCTTTCAACAGGTCTTGGTCGCGCAGTTCGGCGGCGAGGTCTCGGCCGCGGTCGACTTCACCGATCCTCGCTACCGCGCAGCCCAGCTGATCTGGCGCAGGCTCGGCCACCCTTGCCCGGTGCTCGGCGACGATGGCAACTGCACGGCCTACGCCTCGCGCCCGCTCAGCTGCCGCGCCCACATCCATGTCGAAGACCCCGGCCACTGCGAGCCTTCGAGCCCGCGCTTCACCGAGGTCGAGCGGCCGCCGCTCTGGGGTCACCCGCGCGAGGCCGAGGTCGAGGTCTTGCTGGCCAAGCTCGGCAAGCTGCTCGATCTACCGGCGGTGCCGAACTTGCAGTGGGGGCTCGCGCGACTCCACGACCACCCGAGCGGTCGCGGCTGAACCGGCCACGGCTGAGCTCACCACAAGCGGACGATCTTCGACCCACGATAATAGTGGGCCAAGATCGGTCCATAGCTCTTGCCCGCGCCGGCCATCCCGATCGCGCCATGCTGGCAGAGCCCGACCCCGTGGCCATGGCCGCCGCCGTGAAGCACGAAGCGGCCCTGCTCGTCGCGATCGCCGTCGACGACGAAGGCCGAGGACTTGAGCCCGCCGAGCGCCTGGCGAATCTTGAGCTCACCATAGATCGTCACGCTCGACTTCGATCCGAGCAACTCGACCTCGGTCGCCCGACCGCTCACGCCCCGCGCGACCACCCGAATCTGAACCAGCTTGCCGAGGCTGTCGGGCACGCCGGGCTTGCCCGCGATGCCCTGCGGATCGATCGTCGTCGTCCACCGATACGAGGTCGCCAGCTTGCCC
>JAMHUH010001038.1:0-7966 GCA_035904925.1 Nannocystaceae bacterium | reverse complement strand
GCCTGCGCGCGCTCGAGCAGCGCCTGATCGAAGCGGTCGCGCTCGAGCGTGCGGCCAGCCCCGCGGACCTGTTGGATCATCGCCGGCACGCGATCGAGCTCGGCGTCGACCCAAGCCGAGGCTCGCTCGAGCGCGGGCCGATGCGCCGGATCATCCCAGAGCTCGACCAAGCCGAGCGCCGCGAGCTGGGCTCGCACACCCAGGCCGACGCTCTCGCCGACCCGCATGCGCGGCGGCAGCTGGCGCTCGAAGATCCGCACCTCCAAGTCCGAAGCCGCCAGCCGGATCGCCGCCGCCGCCCCGGCCGGACCGCCGCCGATCACCGCGACATCGATCTGCGACACCGCCCGAGTCTACTCGACCGACTGCTCGCCGAGCGTGTCTTCGAGCCCGAGCGTGCGCGCCGTCTTCGAGCTCTCGACCGCGTCGGGCTCGGGGAAGGTGCCCAAGACCATGTCGCCGAGATGCCGCGTCACGCCCATCCAGTAGTGCTCGTTCTTGTAGTGGTGGAGGCGATGAAATCGCCACTGCCGCTTGTAGAACCAGCCCTGCGGGCGATGGCTGGTGTGGACGAGGAAGTGGATCCACTCGTAGTAGAGCGCGATCCCGGCGGCCAAGACCATCGTGGTCGCCCACACGCCCGAGCTCGACGCGATCAACCAGACCAGGCCGGCCAGCAGACCCAGCCCACCGATCATCGTCTGGATCGGCATCAACACGAAGCGCAGGTCCCAAGGATCGCGGTGGTGAAGCCGGTGGTAGTGGGCCGCGTGGAAGTCGAGCTTGATGCCCAACACGCTGCGCGGACGAAAGTGGAGCAGGTGGACGTGGATCAACCACTCGGCGAAGGGGTGGAGCAGCGGGATCGCGAGCAGCGGGATCAGGTCGTGCCAGCCGACGTCGCCCTGGCCGAGCAGCCAGATCCGAAAGCCGACCCAACCGAGCAGGTGGGCGATCAAGAGCTTGGGCGGGAGCTCGCGCAGGAACGCTCGAAACGCGCTGGCCAGCGAGAGGCCGGGTTCGCGTTGGTATCGGGGGCCGCTGGGGTTGGTCGTGGTCATGTCAGCTGTCCTCGCGCGTGGTGTTGGAGTGGGCTTGGCTAATCTGGTCGAGCTGGCCGAGCAGCTCGATCCCGGCGAGCACGCCCTGGGTGCCGCGATCGACGATCGCCGCGGCGTTGGCCCGGGCCTGCTGCGGGTCGCCAGCGCGGATGGCCGCGACCACGCGGGCGTACTCGTCGAGCTCGCGCAGCTCGGAGGCCAAGGGGATCACCAGCGCCTCGCGGATCAGCTCGTAGGTCTGCCGCAGCGTGTTGAAGGCCAAGCGATAGGCGATGTTGTTGCTGCCCGTGACCAGCAGATCCCAAAAGTCGAGCGAGAGCAGCTGGAGCGCGTCGAGGGTCTCGCTCGACTCGGCCTCCGCCTGCAGGACCGAGCGCATGTCGGCGACGACCTCGGCCAGCAGCGAGGCCAGCGAGGCGTCGGCCCGCTCGGCGCAGAGCCGGGCGATGTCGGGCGCCAACGCGGCGCGCATCTCCATGATCGAGCGCGCGACCTCGAGGTCGGGCGCGCCTTCACGATCGAAGAGCAGCTGGCCGAGCAGCGCGAGGCTGCCGGTCCGGCGAAAGTCGAGCACGATCGTGCCGCCACCATGGCGCTGCTCGATCAGCCCGGCCTGCGAGAGCCGCTTGAGCGCCTCGCGGATGGCCCCACGGTTGACGCCGAGCAGCTTGGCGAGGTCGCGCTCCGAGGGCAGCGAGTCGCCGGGCGCGACGGCCCGCGCGAGGATCTGACTGGCGATCTGCTCGAAGACCGCGTCGGTCAGCGAGTTCCGCGCCACGGGCTGGAGTCCCAGGGCCATGCTTCACGACTAGCGAAAATTGGCCGGGTGGTCAACTGGTCAGACCAATTTTGAACGAAGGAGGGCGGCGGCGTGACGGGCTGCACCACCGGCTGCTAAAGCAGCACCCGGTGATCAAGTACCTCGGTTCGAAGCGGCTGCTGCTCCCGCAGATCCTCGCCGCCGTCGCCGAGGTCGAGCACGCGCGCTCGGTCTTGGACCTCTTCTCGGGCACCTCGCGGGTCGGCCACGCGCTCAAGCAGGCCGGCTATCGCGTGATCGCCAACGACTGGAACTGCTACGCGGCCACGCTCGCGCGCTGCTACGTGGCCGCCGATCTCGAGACCCACGCCGAGCCAGCGTCGGCCTTGATCGAGCAGCTGCAGGTGCTCGAGCCCGCGCCCGGTTGGTTCACCGAGACCTACTGCGAGCGCAGCCGCTACCTCAAGCCCGAGCAGGGCGCCAAGGTCGAGGCGATCCGCGAGGCCATCGCCGCGCTCGCGCTCGAGCCCCTGCTCGAGGCGGTGGTCTTGGTCTCGCTGCTCGAGGCGGCGGATCGGGTCGACTCGACCGCGGGCGTGCAGATGGCCTACCTCAAGCAGTGGTCGGCGCGCTCGCACAACTCGCTCTCGCTGCGCCTGCCCAAGCTCTTGCCTCGCTCGCCCCATGGCCCCGGCGAGGCCCACCAGCTCGACGCGCAGACGGCCGCGCGCACGCTCTCGGCCGACGTCGCCTACCTCGATCCGCCCTACAACCAGCACAGCTACTTGGGCAACTACCACGTGTGGGAGTCGCTGGTTCGCTGGGATCGGCCCGAGGTCTATGGCATCGCGTGCAAGCGAACCGAGGTCCGCGAGCGACGAAGCCCCTTCAACTCGCGCCGCCGCTGCAACGACGCCATGCGCGAGCTGATCGAGCAGATCGACGCGCGCGTGCTGATCGTCTCGTTCAGCAACGAGGGCTTCATCGATCGCGAGGCGATGGAGGCGATGCTGGCCGTGCGCGGCGAGGTTCGGACCTTCGAGCACGACTACAAGCGCTACATCGGGGCGCAGATCGGCATCCACAACCCGGCGGGCGAGAAGGTCGGCCAGGTCAGCCACCTGCGCAACACCGAGTACCTCTACATCGTCGGCGCGCCGCAGCGATCGATCATCGTCGATCTCGCGCCTGCCCCACTCGCGCCGGTCCAACTCGCGCCGGACCAACTCACGATGCTGGACCCCGAGTCCGAGTCGTCATGATCGCGCTGCGCATGCCGATCTCGCTGCGCCGTCGCTTCGAGCGGCTCCGGGCCCAGCTGCGCGGCGAGCCGGCCGTCGTCGTCCATGGCATCGCCTACCAGGTCGAATTCCCGGGCGTGCCGATCGACAGCTTGCGAGGCGAGCGGATCCTGACCGCGCTGGTCCGCGAGGGTCTGCTCGGGCGCGAGGCCGTGCTCGCGCCCGAGCGCGCGACCTTGGCCAAGCTCGAGCGCGTGCACTCGCGCGCGTACCTCGAGCGGGTGACCGAGCCCGCGGTCATCGAGGCCGCGTTCGGGCTCGACATGCCGGCCAAGCTGATCCATCGGGTCATCGAGCTGCAGCGGACGATGGTCGGCGGGACCATGCAGGCGGCCCGCGCCGCGCTGCGTCAGCACAAGCTGGCGATCAACCTCGGCGGCGGCTTTCATCACGGCCAGCGCGAGCGCGGCCAGGGTTTTTGCCTGTTCAACGACATCGCGATCGCGATCGCCGAGCTGCGCAGCCAGGGCTTCAGCGAGCCGATCGCGGTCATCGATCTCGACCTCCACGACGGCGACGGGACCCGGGCGATCTTCGCCGACGATCCTTCGGTGTTCACGCTCTCGATCCACAACGCCCACTGGGGTCCGACCGAGGCCGAGAGCAGCTTCGCGCTCGCGCTCGGCGACCAGGTCGGCGACCGCGACTACCTCGCGGCGATCCGCGAGCACGTGCCCGCGATGCTCGATCGCCACCGCCCGAGCCTGGTCTTCTACCTGGCCGGCTGCGATCCCGCGGCCGACGATCCGCTCGGCAATTGGCAGATCAGCGACGAGGGCATGCTCGATCGCGACGTGCTGGTGCTCGAGGCTCTGGCCGCGCGCGGGATCGACAAGCGGGTCTGGCTGCTCGGTGGCGGCTACGGGAGCGAGTCGTGGCGCCACAGCGCGCGCGGCCTGATCGCCGCGCTCGGCGGGCCCGAGCACGCGTCGCTGCCCTCGACCCAGTCGATCACCTTGATGCGCTACCGGCATCTCGCCAGCGTCCTCGATCCCGCGCAATTGTCCGGGGTCGCGCCGGGCGAGCTGCAATTCGACGACAGCGATCTCTTTGGCGCCTCGCCCGATCACCTCGGCGGCCCGAGCAAGCTGCTCGGCTTCTATACCCACCACGGGGTCGAGCTCGCGCTCGAGCGCTACGGCCTGCTCCCGCGCCTGCGCGGGCTCGGCTTCGAACCCCGCCTCGAATTCGATCACGACGGCGACGCGGGCGACACGATCCGGGTCTTCGGTGACGCGGGCCACGAGCTCTTGCTGATCGAGCTGCGCCTCGCTCGGGATCGCCAGACCCTGGTCGGCACCGAGCTGCTGCGGATCGAGTGGCTCTTGCTGCAAAACCCCCGCGCGAGCTGGACCGCCGGCCGACTCCCCTTGCCCGGCCAACGCCACCCCGGCCTGCGCATGTTCGACGACATCGCCGCGCTGATGAGCATGGTCTGCACTCGCCTGCGCCTCGACGGGATCGTCGTGGTCCCCTCGCACTATCACGTCGCCGCGCGCTGGCACGGCCGCATGCACTTCCTCGACCCGGTCGCCGAGGGCCGCTTCCGGGCGCTCGACCAGGTCCTGTCCGGCCTGTCCTTGGCCGAGGCCAGCAGCGCGCTCGAGTTCGGTCGGGTCGTCGATCGCGAGACCGGCGCGCGCGTGGGCTATCGGCCCGCGGCGATGATCATGCCCGCGAGCGAGCCGCTCCAGCGCCACTTCGACGACGCCTGGGCGCGCGAGGTCGAGGCCGCCCAGGCCGAGCTGCGGCTCGAGCTCGAGCCACGCAGGTGATGCCGGCTCAGCCCTTGCGGGCCCGCTCGAGATACTCGGCGCTGCGCTTGACGTAGGCCCGCCAGCCTTGCTCGATCATCTCGCGCTCCTTGTCGCCGCAGACTCGAACCACGCGCATGGGGTTGCCCGCGACCAAGGTCCCCGCGGCGACCCGCTTGCCGGGCGGCACCAAGGTCCCCGCGGCGACCAAGGCCCCCGCTTCGATCACCGCGTTGTCGAGCACGATCGAGCCCATGCCGATCAACACGTCGTCGTGGATCGTGCAGCCGTGCAAGATCACCGAGTGGCCGACGGTCACGCGCGAGCCGACGCTGGTCAGCGACCAGCCCTCGGTGCAGTGAATGACCGCGTTGTCCTGGATCGATGTCTGACTGCCGATTCGGATCGGTCCGTCGTCGCCGCGCAGGGTGACGTGGGGCCAGACGCTCGACTGGTCGCCGATCTCGACGTCGCCGATCAGCACGGCCGCGGCGTGAACGAAGGCCGAGTCGGCGATCTTGGGGAACTTGCCTGCGTGGGGCTCGAACACGACGAGAGGGTAACCCGACCTACGCGAGCGCCCAGGTCCGCGAGCCAAGCGACCCACGCGGACGATAGTTTGCTATGAGTGGGCTCCCCCCCATGACGATTCAAGGCGAGCCCAAGCCCGGCGATCGCTACGGCGAGTTCGAGATCCTCCGGGTGCTCGGGGCCGGCGCGTTCGCGTGGGTGTTGGCCGCGCGCTCGCCCAAGTGGCCCAAGCCGGTCGCGCTCAAGCTCTCGCGCCTCCCGCTGGTGTCCGAAGACGTGGCCATGCGAGCGATCCGGGAGATTCGGATCCTCGAGTCGATGAAGAACCCCCATGTCGTGCACGTGCTCGACCACGGCCTCGGCGAGGACGAGCGCTGGTTCATGGTCATGGAGCTGCTCGAGGGCACGGACCTCTCGGTCTGCCACGACTTCGATCAGCCGATGCCGGCCAAGCGCGCGGTCCGAATGGTCTACGAGGCCTGCGTCGGGCTCGACGAAGCCCATGGGATCGGCGTCGTCCACCGCGACGTCAAGCCGGGCAACCTCTGGGTTCAGCCCGACGACTCGATCAAGGTGCTCGACTTCGGGCTCGCGCGGGCCTGGGACACGCGGACCACGCTCAGCGAGAACGCGACGGTCGGGCACATGCTGATCGGCACGCCCCACTACGCCCAGCCCGAGCAGATGGTCAGCGGCAAGCTGAGCCCGGCGAGCGACGTCTACAGCCTCGGCATGGTCCTCTACGAGCTCTTGGTCGGACGCACGCCGCTCTTCGCCGACGAGTCGTGCAACACCGTCCGCGAGCGCCTCGCCGACGATCCGCTCGCCTGGTTGGCCGCGCACATCAAGCAGGAGCTGGTCCCGATCGATCGCTACCCCGAAGGTCGCGCGCTCTCGGCCACGCTGATTCGAATCGTGCATTGGATGCTCGCCAAGGATCCCGCCGATCGACCCGCGCGCGCGGGCGAGGCCGCTCGCCACCTCGCCTGGGTGCTGCATGTCGAGCTCGCCACGCCGGTCGCCGGTCTGCTCGATGTCCGCGGTCCCGCAGGCCAACGCACCCAATTGCTGATCCCGGGTCCCCACGCGCTCGGCAGCGCGCCCGAGTGCGACATCGCGATCGATCTCGAAGGCCCCGCGCGCACGCTGGCGCGGCTCGACTGGCGGGGGCCACCGGCCGAGGCCGTGCTCCGACCCGAGCCCGGCACGAGCCTGCGCGTCAACGGTCACCCCCTCGATCACGCGGTCCGCTTGGTCCCCGGCACCTTCTTCGAACTCGCTGGGGCTCGCTTCGCGCTCGGCTACCCGCCGCCTCGCTGACGCCTCGCTGGCGAGTCAATCGACGCCGCGCTCGCGGCGACTGGACTTTCGGCCATGGCCGTTCGGACAATGCGTTGGCGAGTTCGAGCCGACTGACCTTTGGACCGCGATTTTCGGCCCGATCGAGCCATGTCTGCGCTTCGAATTTGCTCGGGACTCCGCCAACATTTGCGAGGCCCAGCGATGCGGAAGAAGCGGATACAGTGCGGTGAACTCGATGTCGCCTACCGGGAGTGGAGCCCGGTCGGCGGCTACAACCCGCGCCTGGGTCTGCCGGTCGTGTGCGTGCACGGCAACTGGTCGACCGGCGCGGTCTGGACCAAGGTCGCGGCCGAGGTGCCCGAGCGCTGCCTCTTCGCGCCCGACTTGCGCGGCCGCGGTCGCACCCGCGGACCCGATCATGGTTATGGCGTCGACGAGCTCGCGCTCGATGTCCGCGAGTTCATCGACGCGCTCGAGTTCGATCGCGTGCACCTCGTCGGCCACTCGCTCGGCGCCGGTGTGATCGCCGAGCTGGCCCTGCGCTGGCCCGCGCGCGTCGCCTCGCTCTTGCTGCTCGCGCCCGTGTGGGTCGACGGCATGCCCGAGCAGCACGACGACCCCGAGCTCGTCCAGGTCATGACTCGCGATCGCAACGTCTTCGCCAAGATCTACGCCGCGCTGGCGCCGACGGCCAAGCGCGACGTGCTCTGGGCCGGCTTGGTCGAGACCGGCCAAGAGCAGCGGCTCGAGGCCAGCCTGCGCAACCTCGACGCCCTCCAGCGCTGGCAGCCCGGCGACCGCCTCCGCGCGCTGACGATGCCGCGCCGCGTCGTGGTCGGGCAGCGCGATCAGCTGACCGGCGAAGCGGCGATCCGAGCCGCCGAGGTGCTCGGCGTCGAGCCGATCAGCATCCCCGACATCGGCCACTCGCCCCACCTCGAGGGCCCGGTCTGGGTCGCCGAGGTGCTCAGCGAGCTGGCGACCGAAGCCGAGCGTCGGCGTCGCTGAGCGGCGCGAACAAGTCGGCAGCGGCGACGACCCACCGCCGCGCGTTCATCGTCGTAGTTGGGTTGTCTTCGACATGGCATTCGTGGCCGCATGCCCCGCAGTCGAGATCGTCGGTCAGCAGGTCACTCTTGGGCGGTGCAGCACACGACGCCTTGATTGGGCGTCACGAGATCCTGCCACCGGAGCGGGTCGAGTATCCGAGCCTCCCCGTCAAAATCGAACCTTCAGCGACCCAGCGCGCAGGTGAAG
>JAMHUH010001037.1:0-9431 GCA_035904925.1 Nannocystaceae bacterium | reverse complement strand
CGATGCCCTGCGTCGGAGCGTGTTCATGACCATCGACCCGAGCGTGCGCGCGTGGGACTACGAGGCCGCCTTCGCCGAGCCCTTGTCGATGCTTCGGCAGCGCTATCGGATCGGGGCGTCTCGCTTCGCCGAGCCCTGACGGGCTGTTGACGAGGCCCTGCGGCCCGCTCGACAAGCGACCCTGGCTCGACCTACCGTGCGCCCATGCACCGGCTCGGCCTCGTCCTCGCGCTCGCTTGTTCTTCGATCCTGCTCGGCTGCTCGAGCGAGCCCGCGCCGGCGGCCAAGCCCAACGCGCCAGCCAAGACCGAGGGTCCGGCGATGGCTCACGGCGACGCCAACCCGCACGGTCAGCCCGCCAACCCGCACGGCCAGCCCGCCAACCCGCACGCGGGCCTCGACATGCCCACCGCCGACGTCGTGCCGCAGGTCCCGGCTGGTCCGCCGCGCGACGTGACGCCGACGGGCGTGACCCGAACCGAGATCGTCGACGGCTTGGCCCTGCAGGTGCCCGAAGAGTGGACGCGCGAGGAGCCGAGCAACACCAGCATGCGCAAGGCCGAGTTCGTGCTGCCGGGTCCGGGCGGCGACGTCCGCTTGGTCGTGTACCGCTTCGCCGGTGGCGTCGGCGGTTTCACGGCCAACATCGAGCGCTGGAAGGGCCAGATGACCCCGGCCGCGGGCGTCGAGGCCACCATCGCCGAGCGCGAGGTCGGCGGGCTCAAGCTGGCCAGCTTCGACGTCGCGGGCAAGTTCGCGGGCCAGTCGATGCCCGGCGCGCCGCCCCAGCCCTCGATCGACGACGCCCGCTTGTTCGCGGCCGCGATCGAGCCCGTCGGCGGTGGCGACCCGTGGACGCTCAAGTTGGTCGGCGCCAAGCCGACCGTCGATGTCTGGGCGAGCGCGTGGGAGACGATGATCGGCTCGCTCGCCCCAGCCCCCGCTGGCGCAGCCGAGCCTGCACCTGCACCTGCGCCCGCGCCCGCGCCCTGACATGCACGCGATCGAGCGGATCTCGATCGAGCTGACCAACCGCTGCGACAAGGCGTGTTGGTTCTGCTACGCCGGCAGCGAGGCCGCGGGGACCAGCCGCTGGAGCGTCGCCGAGCTGGTCGGGCTGCTCGAGGACCTCGCCGATCACACGCTCGCGGCGGTCTCCTTCGGCGGCGGCGAACCGCTCCAGTGGCCGGCGTTGTTCGAGCTGCTCGCGGCCACGCGCTCGATCGCGACCCAAACCACCAGCGAGACCGGCCGCAAGCGTCGGCTCTTTCGCTCGCTGACCAGCAACGGCCTCCTGCTCGACGAGCACTTCGATCGTCTGCGCGCGGCCGGGCCCGACAAGATCCACGTGTCGATCCACTTTCCCGAGCGCGAGCCCGAGGTCGCTCGCGTGATCGAGCAGGTCGATCGGATCGCGGCCGCGGGCATCGCCTCGGGCGTCAACTTGCTGGTCCGTCGCTCTCGCCTCGACGCCGCTCAGCGGGCCTTCGCGACGCTGGCCGCCGCCGGCATCGGGCCCGAGCGGATCGTGTTGTTGCCGATGCGCGGCATGGACACGCCCAGCGCCGAGCAAGTCGCGAAGGTCGCGGGCGGCCCTCGTTTTCAGTCGATGACCTGTCTGTCGGCTTGCGCGATCAGTCCACGCTTTTGCGCGATCGGCTGGGATCGTCGAGTCGGTTGGTGCTCGTACACGACCGAGCGCCGCCCACTGGCCGAGTCGAGCTGGGCCGGCTTGCAGGCCGCGCTCGATGGCCTGGGCCTGCGTTGGTGTGGCGGCAGCGAGGTCGACGACGAGCCCAAGCTGGTCGGGCTGCCGCGCTCGATCAGCCCGGCGAGTCGTCGCTGAGCGCGACCTCGGAGGTCCCGGCTCGAGCCGCCTCGGCCTGGGCGAGGCGATAGGGCTCGTAGACCTCGGCCAAGAAGCGGGCCTTGTAGTCTCGATACGACGCGATCCCGCCGAGCAGCATGGTCAAGCGCAGCAGGTACCAGGCCGAGTCGAGCTGCCACCACAAGAAGCCCGAGCGCGCGCCGTTGGGGAACATGTGGTGGTTGTTGTGCCACTCGCCCGAGACCGTGCC
Source organism: Nannocystaceae bacterium (assembly GCA_035904925.1). Classification (GTDB taxonomy): domain Bacteria; phylum Myxococcota_A; class Polyangia; order Nannocystales; family Nannocystaceae; genus Plesiocystis. The sequence goes on along the minus strand of JAMHUH010001037.1, from coordinate 7,353 downwards.
CGCGAAGAGCTGGTTGATCGACAGGTCCTCGCGGTTGAAGTCGGCCCAGTCGCGCTTGTCCTTGCCGCAGCCGTGCGCGTCGTAGTTGAAGTCGCGGATGCCGATCGCCCAGAGCGCCGACATGCCGAAGATGGCGCAGGCGAGGCCGTGGCCGCCGAGCAAGTAGAAGGCGCCGTACCAGAACGCCCAGTTGAGCGTGAAGTGCAGGTAGAGCCGGGCCGGGTGACAGATCGTTCCCCACTTCTGATACTGCGCGTAGCTGTTGGGCACGACCCCGGTGTGGTTGAGCATCGCGACCGCCTTGGCGTAGTCGTCGGGCGAGAGGTCGCGGGCGATCAGCTGGTGGAGCTCGCCGGCCAACAAGCAGTAGAGCCGGCCGCCGTGGGCGTTGTAGGGATCGCCGGCCTGCTCGGTGTACGCGTGGTGGACGTGGTGCGAGAGCACGTAGGTCTCCTCGGGCACGAGCCGCAGCGGCAGGTTGCGCAGCACGAAGCGATAGATCGGGTGCGTGAAGGTGAAGGCTCGGTGGGTGCAGTAGCGATGCAGCCAGACGATGTTCGTGGTGCCCAAGAAGAGCATCGCGTAGGCGAAGCCCGCGAGCAGCAAGGGCCACGAGAAGTAGCGGGTGAAGAACACGAACGTGAAGGGCAGCAGCGCGAGCGTCCAGACCCAGTGCGTGACCGGCAGCCAGTTCTTGCGGGTCGCGAAGAGGTTCATCCTCGACGACCAATGCGCCATGATCTCGCGCGTGCTCGGGGCGTAGAAGGCACCATCGCGCGACCACCCATAGGCCGGCGGGGCGAGCACTCGCTGTAGGAACACGCTCATGCGTCAGGTTACGCTGGCCCTCGCTGAGCGAATGCCGCTTTACGCCGCCCCCGGCGTCATTGTGCTTTCCAATCGATCAGCCGATGAAGCGCGGACTCGCCCGCATGACCGAAGCCCGTTAGGGTTGAGCTCGTGCGACCGCACATCCTTCCGCTGCTCGCGCTGAGCAGCCTGCTCGCGTGTCCGCAAGGCGCCAGCGAGCCGCCCGACGACGCCGACCAAGGTGAGGGGCCGGGCAACGAGGGCGAGCCGCTCGAGGGTGGCGATCCCCGCCTCGACCCGCTGCGCTGCACTGGTGACTCGCTCGACATCGAGGAGCTGATCAAGGCGGGCACCTGCACGATCTCCAGCGACCGTGCCCGCGCGATGCCGGGCGAGGATCGCCTCGTCATCGAGGTCCCGCAGCGACTCAAGGTCGCGCCCGGTCAGCGGCTGGAGTTCGACTTGGTCCTGCGCAACGTCGGCCGCGAGCCGCTCGATCTCGACATGGTGTTCCGGCAGCTGCTCCCGCTCGCGCCCGAGAGCACCACGTGGATCGGCAAGGGCGAGCCCGAGGGCCCTGGCCCCGATCCCTCGTGCACCCTGCACGCGCTCTCGACCGAGCCGCTGCCCGAACGGATCACCTTGCCGCCGGGCGCCGAGCTGCCGGTGCCTTGCGAGTGGTACGCCAACACGCGCCTGATCGATCCGGCCAGCTACGTCGGCAGCGAATGCCCGGACTTCCCCGAATTGGCCGCGGGCGACTGGCGCAGCGTGTTTCGAATCGGTGGGCGCACGGTCGAGGTCGACATCAAGGTCAAGTGACGCGGCGGCGGCGAAGGCCGAGCACGAGCCCGAGCAGCAGCGCCGTGGGTCCGAGCCGCGGCTGGGCGCGCGTCGAGCAAGCGCAGGCGCTCGAGGGGTTGGGCTCGGGCGCGCCAGTGGAGTCGCTCGTGTCGGCGCTGGATCCCGCGTCGCCCGAGTCGCTGCCCGAGTCGCTGCCGGTGTCGCTGCTCGAGCCGACCTGGACCTGGACCGCGACCTCGCGCAGGTTGCCAGCCCAGTCCTCGGCGATCGCGACGATCGCATGCTCGCCCATGTCGGCGATCGTCAGCGACGCGAACGCGTAGGGCGGCACTTCATCGCGAGCCTGGCGCTGCCAAGCGTCCAACCAAGGCTGGCCGTCGAGCTCGAGCCGGACCTCGCGGACGCCCCAGCCCACGTCGCTGGCCTCGACTTGGACCTCGAGCTCGACCGGCGCGGCGGCGAAGCTTGCCCCCTCGATCGGCGCGGTGATCGTGAGCTCGGGCGCGAGTTCGTCGGCGATCGCGTCCGAGAACGCTGGCCCGCAGCGCTGCGAGGGGCCCGAGATCACGCTCGGGCAGGACTCGGCCCAGCTCGCCCCGGGCTCGCTCGCGACGAAGAAGCCGGTGCACGCGGGCGTCGGCGCCCAGCTGCCGTCGGCCGCGTGACAGGGCGTGATGTCGATCCCGCTGCGATCTTCGATCCAGCCGACGGTCGCGGGCGCGGGCACGTATTGAACCACGCCACCGCCACCGCCCCCGCCCGAGACGATCCCGAGCACGCGCCAGCTGCCGTCGTCGAGCATGACCAGCGCCGGCCCGCCCGAGTCGCCCTCGTCCGCGCCGACGCCCATCCCGCCGATCCCGATCAGCGAGAGCACGCTGACGATGCTGGTCTGCGCGACCCGCTTGGTCCCGAGCAAGCCCTCGTCGTCGAGCCCGAAGCCGACGATCGTCACGGGCCTGCCGACCTCGATCAGGGCTTCGTCGCAGCCGAAGAGCAAGGGGACGATCGGCAGATCCTCGACCGGCTCGCGCAGCTCGCAGAACGCGAAGTCCATCGAGCTCACCGCGAAGATGTCGCTGGCTCGCGCGCAGCGGAGCAGCTCGAGCTCGCGCGCGGGCGCGTCGGCCTGCTCGCCGAGCCGCGCGTGATCGTGAAGCGTCCCGCAGTGGGCGGCGTAGACCAGCACGCGCGGGTGGACCAGCGTCGCGGTGCAGGTCCCGCCCAGCGTCAGCGCGGCCACCTGCGGCCACTCGCACACCGCAGCCTCGCTGCCGCCGACGATCGGGCTCGGGCTCGGGCTCAGCTCGGGCGGTGGGGCCCAGGCCAACGAGCAGGCGAGCAAGCGAGCACCGAGCACGCCGCGATTGTGACACACTGCCCCGGCCATGGCCGAGAGCGAGCCCCGCGAGAACCTCCAGGTCCACCACGATCAAGGCGTCTGCACGATCGTCTTCGATCGTCCGAACAAGAAGAACGCGTTCACGCAAGCGATGTATCGCGGGCTCGTGGCCGCGCTCGACCAGGCCGCGGCCGACCCGGCCACGCGCGTGGTCCTGCTCCATGGCGCGGGCGGAGTGTTCACCGCCGGCAACGACCTGCACGACTTCGCGACCAACCCACCGATCGGCAAGGCGGCCGAGCGCGACGAGAGCGGGCTGCCTCGGCATCCGCTGCTGCGCCTGCTTCATCTCCTGCCGCGCTTCGAAAAGCCGCTGGTCGCCGCGGTCCAGGGCCCCGCGGTCGGGATCGGCGTGACGATGCTGCTCCACTGCGACCTGATCTACGCAGGGGAGGGCGCCCGCTTCTCGCTGCCCTTCGTCAACCTCGGGCTCTCGCCCGAGGCCGGCTCGAGCCTGCTCTTGCCGCGGGTCATGGGCCATCCTCGCGCCGCCGAGCTGCTCATGCTCGCCGAGCCCTTCACCGCCGCGACCGCGCTCCACTTCGGCTTGATCAACCAAGTCCTGGCCGACGAGGTCGTCATCGATCGCGCCCGCTCGATCGCGCAGACCTTGGCCCGCAAGCCGGCCGCCTCGCTGCGCGCGACCAAGCAGCTGATGCGGGCCCCGATCGCCGCGCAGCTCGAGCAGGTGATCGACCGCGAGGTCGAGGTGTTCTCGCAGCGGCTGGTCTCGCCCGAGGCGCGCGAGGCCTTCGAAGCGTTCCTCAGCAAGCGCGAGCCGAACTTCGGCAAGTTCGAGTGAGCGTGGGCGAGCCCGTCGAGCGAGAGCCCGATCGCTGGGGCGAGCGTCTGCCTCGCCAGATCGGCACGGCCAGCGCGGTCGCGGTCCTGGTCGGCTCGACGATCGGCAGCGGCATCTTTCGTTCGCCCGCGGTCATCGCCTCCGACCTCGATCGCCTCCTGCCCTTCGTGCTCGCCTGGGTGCTCGGGGGCCTGGTCGCGCTCGCGGGCGCGCTGACCTTCGCCGAGCTCGGCGGCATGTTCCCGCGCACCGGCGGCATCTACGTCTACATCCGCGAGGCCTTCGGCAAGCTGCCCGCGTTCTTGTTCGGCTGGGCCGAGCTGCTGATCTTGCGACCCGCCGCCTACGGTGCGATCGCGGTGACCTCGGCCGAGTACACCTGGCGCTTGCTCGATCGCGATCCTGGCCGCGCGCTGGTCGGGCTCGGACCGCTCGGCGTGCTGACCTACGCCCAGGCGCTCGCGGCCCTCTTCATCGTGATCCTCGGGCTGGTCAACTATCGCGGCGTCAAGCTGGGCGCGTTCGTGCAGAACGTGTCGACGGTGCTCAAGGTCGCCGCGATCGCCCTGTTGGTGTTGCTCGGCCTCGCGCTGGTGCCCGACGCCTTGCCCTTGGTCGGCGAGGTCGCGCCGCGAGCCGCCGACGCGCCCGAGCCGAGCAGCCTGGCCGCGTTCGGGCTGGCGATGGTCGCCGTGCTCTGGGCCTACGACGGCTGGTCGGACGTCGGCTTCGTCGGCGGCGAGATTCGCGATCCCGAGCGCAACCTGCCGCGCGCCTTCATCCTCGGCACCGCGATCGTCGTCGCGCTCTATCTGGCGATCGACGCGATCTATCTGCGGGTCGTGCCGATCACCGACATGCCTGGTCGCCCGTTGATCGCCGCCGACGTGGCCGAGGCCTTGATCGGCCCGACCGGGGCGGTCTTCGTCGCCGCGGCCGTGGCCGTCAGCACCTTCGGCACCCTCAACGGTTCGATGATGACCGGGCCGCGGGTGTTCTACGCGATGGCCGAGGACAAGCTCTTTTTCAAGGCCTTCGCCAAGGTCCACCCCGTGCACGGCACCCCGGGCGGCGCGATCCTGCTCTCGATCGGGCTGGGCGTCGTCTTCGTGTCCTTCCAGGGCTTCGCCGAGCTGGCCGATCAATTCGTGATCGGCATCTGGCCCTTCTACGCGCTCTCGGTCGCCGCGGTGCTGGTCCTGCGTCGCCGCCGGCCCGACCTGGCGCGGCCCTATCGGACCTGGGGCTATCCGGTCGTGCCGCTGCTCTTCTTGCTCGCGGCCGTCTACCTGCTCGGCAACTATGCGATCCGCGAGACCGGCAAGTTCGCGCTCGACGTCGCGATCGTGCTCTCGGGCGTGCCGGTGTTCTGGCTGTGGCAGCGGCGCAACGCGGCGGATCCGGCCTCAGGCCAAGAAGGCGCGTAGCGAGTCGGCGTCGAGCGTGCCGGCCTCGGCCAGCCAGTCGATCGCGTCGTCGAGCTCGTCGGGCGTGAAGGCCCGGACCTTGCCCGCGGTGACCAGCTGGGCCGCCTGGGCTTGGTTGTCGCCGAGCCAGCCCTCGGCCACGATCATCGCGCGTCGCTGCGGCTTGCGAGCCATCTCGTGGGCGAGCTTGGCGAGGTCGAACCAGAGCCCGCGCGGGATGTCGCCCAGGCGCGAGGCGTCGAGGATGGTCACGAACTCGCCCTCGATCTGCGGGATGATCTCGGCCAAGGTCTGAGCCCAGAACTGGATGTCCAGCTTGGCGCCGAGGTCGACCTCACCATGCAGGCGCGTCGCGATCACGCCCTCGGTCCAGCGGATCGTGAAGTGGCGCCGAACGAGCTCTGTCGCCGCCGCGTACATGCCGGCCAGTGTATCGACTCGGCCGCTCGGCCGGCTACAAATTGTCCTCTTCGCGGGTCTCGACCTAAGTTCGCGGGCATGAACCTCCGGCGTTGGGTCGAAGCCGCTCCCGCTCACGCCCAGCCGAGCGTCTGTGACTTCGCCGCCGACCTGCGGCCGATCGCGGCCTCGCTGATCGCCGGCCGCGGTCACTACGAGCTGGTCCTGGGTCGGCTCGCCAGCGCCAAGGTCAGCGTCTGGATCGCGACCGCCAACCTCAAGGAGGTCATGGTCGAGGGTCCACGTCGGAGCGCGCGCAGCCGCGACAGCTTTCGCTCGGTCCTCGACACCCTCGACGAGCTGGCCACGCGCGGCGTCGAGCTTCGCCTGCTTCACGCCGGCCCGCCCTCGCGAGCCTTCCGCGAGCACTTCGACGCCCACCCGCGTCTGATCGCCGGTGGCCTCGAGCTGCGCCAGTGTCCGCGCGTGCACTTCAAGACCGTGATCATCGACGGCGAGTTCGCCTACCTCGGCAGCGCCAACTGGACCGGCGCAGGGCTGGGTGCGAAGGGCGAGGGCCGACGCAACTTCGAGATCGGCCTGGTCAGCGAGGACGAAGGCGTGCTCGACCAAGTCCAAGCGATGTACGAGGCGGTCTGGTCGGGCTCGCAGTGCGGCGCATGCAAGCTGCGCAAGGACGGCTGCGAGGCTCCGCTCGACATGTGAGGGCTTGCTCGACTTCAGGGGCGCCGCGCACGTAGCTCGTCGAGCTGCTGCTCGAGGTATTCCGGCGAGGTCCGGTGGAGTTCGAAGGCGTCGAAGAGCGGCCTCGTGAGCGCGTCGACGCAGCCCGCGAGATCGGTCGCGATCTGCTCGGTCGTCAGGTTCGCTTCGGAGGTGATCGTATTCGTCGTGCAGCGCTCGTTGCCGGCGCGAAAGGGCCGGCGATTGGGCCAGCTCGTCAGCGTACGGCCCGCGAGACCCGTCCAGCGCACGCGCATGCGCAGGTGCTGGTCCTCGAGGCCCGAGCTGCGGACAAATTCGTAGGCATGCAGGAGCATCTCGCCGCAGCGCCACAGCGGGAGTCCGGTCGACAGCGCGGTCGCTGGTTGAAGGCGGGTGTCGCTGTCCTCCTCGTGGCCGCGCACGAGGTAGAACATCCCCGAGCCTTCGGCCCGCCAAAAGTCGGAGTGCGCCGGATCGGCGAGCATTTGGTCTTCGCCGAGCATCCAACACTCGAGCGCACCTTCGTGGCCGCTGGGTGGATAGACGTTGGTCGGCACCCACCAGGGCCGCCAGCCCGTATATCCTGGGACGCTCGCAAGCCGGTCGCGCAGGTCGTTCAGCGAGAGGCGCAGCTTGCCGGGATCGAGCACGTAGGCGACCGTCATCGTGCCGAATTGGTAGCGGTCTCGCGCGTCCCCTTGCTCGTCGAGGCGCGCGGCAAAGCGTCGCTCGCAAGCGTCCCACCACGCGTCGAGCCGCGGGCCGAGGTCCAGCGTGCGAGCGAGCGGCACCGTGGTCATCACCGACCACAGATCAGGTGCGGCCGTTGCTAAGTCGGCCTCGAGCCAGGCCGGCAGCGCGAGCAAGAGCGAGCCGACGATGCGGCGTCCAAATGGATCGCGGCGGAGGTTGATGCGCGCGGCGAACTGCGTCGATGCGCGCGTCTCGTCGCGTCGCAGCGACGAGAGATCGATGACGAGAAT
>JAMHUH010001036.1:0-10050 GCA_035904925.1 Nannocystaceae bacterium | reverse complement strand
CAAGGCGCGGACGGGAAGGGTCCGCAGCAGCAGCGTGGGCCGGCGGCGGGGAAGGGCGGCCGCCAAGGGGGGCGGGATGCTCAGCCGCCGCGCGATGCTGGGTTTGGGAACAATCCCTTCGCCAAGCTGCGGCGTTGATTCCCAAGCAGTTTGGTAGTCGCGGCCTTCTACTGACGCGGCGCGAGCACTTCGTCGAGGGTCGCGGCGAACAAGACTCGCTCGAGCCAGACGTCGACCTCGGACGCGTCGGCCCTGGCCACGCGAGTCAGGATCGCGGGATCGAGCGCGCCGAACTTGCACTCGAGCTGCCTGGTCAGGGTCTCGACGCGTCCTTCGACGCGTCCCTTGGCGAGTCCTTCAGCGATCAATTGTTCGGCGATGGTCATGGCAGCTCGCTCGACCTCGGGGGCCGCTTCGAGAATCTTGGCACGAAATTCCGCCAGGTGAAGATCGTTGGTGATCAGCGCGATGTATCGCAAGAGCACGCTCACGGACTCCAACCCGCGGGGCGTATGCAGCGCTTCAGCGAAGGCGTCGCCCCAGACCCCGAGGTTGCGCAAGAGTTGCTCGCGGTTGCGAGCGTCGCGGAGCAGCCACAACGCCAGCTTGGGAAAGGCCGCCAGCGCGCGCGCCTTGAGGTCCTCGTTGCTCACGTGGGCGAGGTCTTCGATCAACAAATCGAAGCTTGGCACGAAGCTGGCGAGCTCGGGGATCGTCGCGGGCGCAGGCGCGAAGAGTTCATGGAAGCTTCGCGGCGCGGTCCAACCACCGGGCGCGAGGCTGACGACGACGGGCAAGATCGGCGGCAGCGGTCCCGCATGTTGCTTGCGGTGCCGCTCCCAGATCCGAACTTGATAGACGAGCATGCGCAGCGGCATGTCGGGATCGTTGGCGCTCTGGTGCTCGAGCAGCAGGTAAAGGAACGCTCGACCACCCTGCATGTCGACGCTGAAGAGCAGATCGCTGTGGCGATCGGCGAGCTCGACATCGACGAAGGAGCCCGCCTCGCCGGCCAGGCTCGGCCAGGCGATGCTCGCTACGATCGATGCGGGCAAGACCGAGCGGAACAACGCCGCCGCGTGCTCGGGGCGTTCGAAGGCGGCCTTGAAGACCGCGTCGTGCGGCTTGCTCGTCATGCTCGCTCAATCTAGCGAAGAAGCGCGATCGAGTCGCCATGCAGATGTTCGGGGTCGCGACCGGCACATGTGCATGGCGGAGCGAAGTCGTCCGCTGCTCAGCCCTCGAAGACCAGCTCACCCTCGACGATCGTCCCACGCACCCCGATCTCGGGCAGCTCGCCCGGCTCGGCCGCGAAGGGATCACCCGCGAGCAAGGTCAGGTCGGCCGCGTATCCGAGCGCGAGCCGACCGAGCTCGCGCTCGCGCCCGACCGCCCACGCAGCCCCGGAGCTGAACGCCGCGATCGCCTCGCCCAGCGTCAGCCGCTGATCGGGCAGCCATCCGCCCTCGGGCTGGCCCGCACGATCTTGACGCGTGATCGCGGCGTGCAAGCCGAGCAAGGGCGAGACCTGCTCGACCGGGAAGTCGCTGCCGAAGGCCAAGGCCACGCCGGCGTCGAGCATGCGTCGCCACGCGTAGGCGCCCGCGAGCCGCTCGTCGCCGAGTCGCTGCGGCGCCCAGGGCATGTCGGAGGTGGCGTGGGTCGGCTGCATGCTCGCGACCACGCCGAGCTCGGCCATGCGCTGGATGTCGCCGAGGTCGACGACCTGCGCGTGCTCGACCCGTGGCCGGAGCTGGCGGCCCGCAGGAACCCGCGCGAGCGCGGCCGCGTAGGCGTCGAGGATGGTTCGGTTGCCGCGATCGCCGATCGCATGAGAGGCCGGCTGCAAGCCCTGCTCGAGCACGCCGAGCGCGAGCTCGACGAAGACCTCGGGCTCGTGCAGCAAGAGCCCACGCGAGTCGGGCCGATCGGCGTAGGGCTCGAGCAAGGCCGCGCCGCGGCTGCCGAGCGCTCCGTCGACGTAGAGCTTCACGCCCTCGAGGCCAAAGCGACTCGACCTCGGCTCGGGCCGCCCGGGCAACCCCGCGCTCCACCAGCTCTCGCTCGCGTAGCCGAACACGCGGATCGGCAGCTCGGCGCTGGCGAAGGCCACGGCCGCGAGCGCGTCCATGCCCATCTCGTGGACGGCGACCAAGCCCTGGCGCGCGGCTTCGCGAGTCGCGTCGTTCATCCAGCGCTCGACGTCGCTGGCGCTCGGCGTCGGCACGGGGATCAAGTCCATCGCCGCGTCGACCAACACGCCGCTGACCGAGCCCTGCTCGTCGCGCAGGATCTCGCCGCCCTCGGGCGCCACGCTGCTCGCGTCGATCCCCGCCTGCGCGAGCGTGGCCGAGCTGGCCCAGCCCGCGTGGCCGTCGATTCGCTCGAGCCAGACCGGCCGGTCCGCGAAGGCCTCGTCGAGCGCGGTCTTGCTCGGCATCGCCCCGCCCCAGAGGTTTTGATCCCAGCCGCGGCCGAGGATCCAACCCTCGCGCGGGCCCGCGTCGCGCAGCCGCTGCACGACCTCGGCGACCGAGCCGGCCCCGCGCAGGTCGACGATCTCGCGCGAGCGCCCGAGCCCGATCAAGTGGGCGTGCGCGTCATGAAGGCCGGGCAGGGCCACACCATCCCCGAGCTCGATCACCCGCGTCGTCGGCCCACGCAAGGGCGCGAGCTCGTCGGCCGAGCCGATCGCCTGGATCACGCCGCCGCGGATCGCCAGCGCGCTCGCGGGCCTGGGCTCGAGCGTGTGGATCCGACCGAGGATCAACAGGTCGGCCCGCTCGCCGCCGCTCGAGCGCGGCCGACAGCCGAGCCCGAACATCGACAAGCCCGCGAGACTCTGCACGAAGCGACGGCGCGAGGGAGCCACGCGCTCGAAGGTATCAGCTCGATCCCGACGAGGGATGGAAGCGCTCGAGCAATTCGTGGACCGCGTGATCGGGCGCCAGCGTGCCCTCGCGGACGCGCAGCTCGAGCTCGCGGACGCGCGCGGCGATCGTCGGGTCGGCCCGGAAGGCCTCGACCAGGCCCCACTCGATCGCCCGCCACATCGCGTCGACCCGCTGCCCGGCGCGCTGCTCTTCCCACTCGCCGCTCGCGACCAGCTTGGCGTGGTGCTCGGTGATCGCCGCCCAGATCTCGGCGATGCCCTGGCTGCGCAGCGCCGAGCAAGTCAGCACGCTCGGCGTCCAGCTCTGGGTCTTGGCCGGCATCAGGTGGAGCGCGCGCGCGTACTCGACTCGGGCGCGCCGGGCCGCCTCGACATGCTCGCCGTCGGCCTTGTTGATCGCGACCAAGTCGGCGAGCTCGAGGATCCCGCGCTTGATCCCCTGCAGCTCGTCGCCCGCGTTGGCCAGCATCAGGACCAAGAAGAAGTCGACCATGCCCGCGACCATGGTCTCGCTCTGGCCGACGCCGACGGTCTCGATCAGCACGACCTCGTGGCCCGCGGCCTCGCAGAGCAGCATGACCTCGCGGGTCCGCCGAGCGACGCCGCCGAGCGAGCCGCGGCTGGGCGAGGGCCGGACGAAGGCCAGCGGATCGCGGGCGAGCTCGTGCATGCGGGTCTTGTCGCCGAGGATCGCCCCGCCGGTGCGGCTGCTGCTGGGGTCGACCGCGAGCACGGCCAGCTTGGTCCCGCGGCTGGTCAGCAGCTTGCCGAGCGCCTCGATGAAGGTGCTCTTGCCGACCCCGGGCACGCCGGTGATCCCGACCCGCAGCGCGCCGCCGGTGGCCGGCAGCAAGCGATCGAGCAGCGCCCGGGCGTCGGCCTGATCGCCGGGCCGGGTGCTCTCGACCAGCGTGATCGCCCGCGCGAGCAAGGCTCGATCGCCCGCGCGCACGCCCTGCTCGAGCTGATCGAGGGTCAGGCGCTGGCGCATCAGACCTCGCCGAGCTCGAGCTGCTGGGCCAGCGCGTCGAGCAGCCGACTCGCGGCCTCGACCAAGACCGTGCCGGGCCCGAAGATCGCCGCCACGCCCATGGCCTCGAGCGCCGGATAGTCCTGCGGTGGCACCACGCCGCCGACGACGATCATGATGTCGCCGCGACCGAGCCGCTCGAGCTCGGCCTTCAACGCCGGGACCAAGGTCAGGTGGCCGGCCGCGAGCGAGCTGACCCCGACCACGTGCACGTCGTTCTCGACCGCCTGCCGAGCGGTCTCTTCGGGCGTCTGGAAGAGCGGGCCGACGTCGACGTCGAAGCCCATGTCGGCGAAGCCGGTCGCGATCACCTTGGCCCCGCGGTCGTGGCCGTCTTGGCCCATCTTCGCGACCAAGATCCGCGGCCGCCGACCCTCGAGCCGCTCGAAGTTGGCGCTGCGCTCGAGCACCCGCTCGAGCGCAGCCGCGGCGCCCTCGTGCTTGATCTCGCTCGAGTACACGCCCGCGATCGTACGCGTTTGGGCCTCGTGGCGGCCCCAAACCTGCTCGAGCGCGAGGCTGATCTCGCCGACCGTGGCCTTGGCTCGCGCGGCGGCGATCGCCAGCTCGAGCAGGTTGCCCTCGCCGGTCGAGGCGCTCGCGCTCAAGCCCGCGAGGCAGCGCTCGACCTCGGCCGGGTCGCGCTCGCTTCGGAGCTGGGCGAGCCGAGCGAGCTGAGCCTCGCGCACGGCGCTGTTGTCGACCTTGCGCACGTCGATCGCCGGCTCGTGCTCGAGCACGTTGCGGTTGACCCCGACGACCGTCTGCATGCCCGCGTCGATCCGCGCCTGGGTTCGCGCCGCCGCCTCTTCGATGCGCAGCTTGGGCAGGCCCTGCTCGATCGCCTTGGCCATGCCGCCGAGCTGCTCGACCTCGGCGATCAGCTCGCGGGCCTTGTTGGCCAGGTCGTGGGTCAGCGACTCGACGTAGAAGCTGCCCGCCCAAGGATCGGCGACCCGGCAGATCCCGGTCTCTTCTTGCAGCTGGATCTGGGTGTTGCGGGCGATCCGAGCCGAGAACTCGCTGGGCAGCGCGAGCGCCTCGTCGAAGGCGTTGGTGTGCAGCGACTGGGTGTGGCCGAGCGTGGCGGCCAGCGCCTCGACGCAGGTCCGCGCGACGTTGTTGAAAGGATCGCGGGCGGTCAGCGACCAGCCCGAGGTCTGGCTGTGCGCGCGCAGGGCCAGGGCCTTGTCCGAGTCGGGCGCGAAGCTAGCGACGATCTCGGACCAGAGCAGCCGCGCCGCGCGGAGCTTGGCCACCTCCATGAAGAAGTTCATGCCGATCGCCCAAAAGAACGAGATCCGCGGGACGAATTCATCGACCTTCAAGCCGGCCTGAATGCCCGTGCGGATGTACTCGAGCCCGTCGGCGAGCGTATAGGCCAATTCGAGATCCGCCGTCGCCCCGGCCTCTTGCATGTGATAGCCGGACACCGAGATCGAATTGAATTTCGGCATTCGCGTGGCCGTATACGCGAAGATGTCGGCGATGATCCGCATCGAGGGCGTCGGCGGATAAATATAGGTATTGCGGACCATGAACTCCTTGAGGATGTCGTTCTGGATGGTCCCGCTCAATTGTTCGGGGGCGACGCCCTGCTCCTCGGCCGCGACCACGTAGAGGGCCAAGATCGGCAGCACCGCGCCGTTCATGGTCATCGACACGCTCATTTGGTCGAGCGGGATCTTGTCGAACAAGATCCGCATGTCGAGGATCGAATCGATCGCGACGCCGGCCATGCCGACATCGCCGACGACCCGTGGGTGATCGCTGTCGTAGCCGCGGTGGGTCGCGAGGTCGAAGGCGATCGAGAGGCCCTTTTGCCCGGCCGCGAGGTTGCGTCGATAAAACTCGTTGCTGGCCTCGGCGGTCGAGAACCCGGCGTATTGCCGGATCGTCCAGGGCCTGACCGCATACATGGTCGCGTAGGGGCCCCGCAGATAGGGCGGCAGGCCGGGCACGCCGAGCGGTTCACCCTCCGCGAGGTCGAGCTGTGGCTTGGCGAAGAAGCGATCGATGTCGAGCCCCTCGGGGGTCGTCCAGCGCATCGTCGCGTCGCCGACCGCCTCGCGCCAGCGCTGAGGATCGGGAGCGGGCAGGGGGACAGCGTCGTAGTCGAGCGTGGCGAAGTCGGGCAATGCCATGTCAGACGGCTCCTTCGAGCGCGCCGAGCAGGCGCAGCGCGTGGGTCAGGGGTTCGAGCACGTCGCAGCCGAGGTACAGGTAGGCGAGCCCGCTCGCGTCCGGCCAAGCTTCGCGGGGTGGGCGTCCGGCGATCCACACCTGCTTGGCGCCGGCTTCGATCAAGCCGCGCAGCAAGGGCCCGATCGCGGCCGGGTAGTCCTCGTCGCGGCCGCAGACGATCGCGAGCACACAGCCGCTGGCCGCGAACGCGGCCGCATCCGAATCGTGATCCTCGCCCGCCTCGACCAGCTCGACGCCGCCCGCCGCAAACAGGTTGCGGGCGAAGTCGAGGCGAGCCTGATGATGCGCGAGCGGCCCGAGCGTCGCGGCGAAGATCCGCGGGCGCTGGCCCTTCGCATGCAACCAAGCATCGGCGGCGTCGCGCAGCACCTCGAAGGGCGCGGCCAGCCGCAGCACCGGGATCGCGGCGACCTCGAAGCTCGCGCCCGTGATCGAGCCGGAGCTGTCGAGCTCGGCCGGCTCGGCAAAGCGATTGCCGAGCTGCTCGGGCGGCGCGGGCTCGTCGAGGCTCGCCCACGTGCTCAGCCCGGTGATCGGCTGCTTGCGGGTCGCGACCTGCTCGCGCAGCAGCTTGCCCGCGCTCGCGATCGTCGCTTGGATCGTGCCCGACTCGAGCCCCGCGACCAGCCCACCTTCGCCCTCGATCGCCTGAAAGCGCGACCACGCGGCCCGAGCCAGCGCGTCGGTCAGCGCCTCGACGTAGTAGCTGCCGCCGGCCGGATCGATGACCCGATCGAGCGCCGACTCCTCGCGCAGGATCACCTGGGTGTTGATCGCGAGCCGCCGGCCCAGCTCGCTGCCGCGACCGAGGCCCTCGAGCTCGCGCTCGGGCCCGCACAAACCATCGAAGGGCGCGCTCGCGATCGAGTCGGCGCCGCCGAGCGCCGCCGCGAACCCGCCCGTGGTCCCGCGCAACAAGTTGATCCACGCGGCTCGACGGGTCCACGTTCGCTGCGAGGGCTGGGCGTGGATCCACGGCGTGCCCGGCTCGCTCAGCCCACACGCCAGCGCGAGCTTGGCCCAGACCAGCCGCGCCGCGCGGAGCTTGGCGATCGCCATGAAAGGCTCGGCCCCGATCGCGAGCGTCCAGATCAGCGTGGCCGCGATGTCGGCCGGCTCGAGCCCGAGCGCCTCGCCACGACGGATCAGCTCGACCACGCTGGCGAGCCCGAGCGCCAGCTCCTCGGCATCGCTCGCGCCGCCATCGTGGTAGGGCGCGGTCGAGACCCCGAGCAGCCCGCGGCGGGTGCCGAGCGTGCGATCGACCAGCTCGGTCAGGGCGGTCTCGCGTGCACACGCGAGCGAACCCGTCCCGATCAGGACAGCGAGCGGATCGTAGACGACCCCTCCACCCGCGGCCCCTTTCGAGCCCTCGGGCAGATCGCGATTGTCCCACCACAGCTCCAGCGCATCGATCAGCCCGGGCGCGGCCAGACCCGCGTCGAAGTAGATCGGCGTGCGGCTCGGATCGATGTTCTCGAGCAGGATCGGCAGCGTGGCGTCGGGGCGGGCGGCATCGAGCACGAGCCCGCTCGCCGGGGACTGCGGGCCAGAGCCGGCTCGAAGGCCGCGATCGAGCACGAACCAGCAGCCATGCGCCCCACGATCGAGATCGGCTCGCGCGGCCGCGTTGGCCAGCTTCGGGTCGGCGTGGCGATAGTCCTGGATGGTTCGCCAGCGCCCGGTCTCGGCGGGCCCGAGGGCCGTGCGGCCGCGCAGGTGAGGCGCTTGGCCGGGCAGGCTGTCGAGCCGGAGCGAGGCGACATCGTCCCGCAGATAGACCGGTCGGATCGCGAGCCCCTCGGGTGAAGTTCGAGTCAGCGAGGCCAAGGGTCGAGCCCCGAGCTCACGCTGAGCTCGAGCCTCCCAATCAGCCCGCGTGACGGGAGCGAAGCGGGGTCCTTCGGTCATGCGCGTGGTTCATAACAAGACCGCGCGCGAAGGCCCAGCCGGGGTATCGTGCGGACCATGTCGATACCCATCACAAAGCGTGCAAGCGCCGAGTTCCTCGGCACCTTTTGGCTCGTCCTCGGTGGCTGCGGGACCGCGGTGCTCGCGGGCTCGCAGGTCGGCTGGCTCGGGGTCGCCTTCGCCTTCGGCCTCACGGTCCTGACCATGGCCTACGCGATCGGCCACATCTCGGGCTGTCACCTCAACCCGGCGGTGTCGATCGGGCTGGCGATCGCCAAGCGCTTCGAAGCCCGCGATCTCGCGCCCTACATCGCGGCCCAAGTGCTCGGCGCGCTCGCGGCCTCGTCGGTGCTCTACCTGATCGCGTCGGGCAAGACCGGCTTCGATCTCGTCGGTAGCGGGTTCGCGGCCAACGGCTTCGACGATCACAGCCCCGGTCACTACTCGATGAACGCCGCGCTGATCAGCGAGGTCGTGCTGACCTTCATGTTCTTGTTCATCATCTTGGGCGCGACCGACTCGCGGGCGCCGGCCGGCTTCGCACCGATCCCGATCGGCCTCGGCCTCACCCTCATCCACCTGGTCGGGATCCCGATCACCAACCTCTCGGTCAACCCCGCGCGCAGCACCGGCCCGGCCGTGTTCGTCGGTGGTTGGGCGCTCGAGCAACTGTGGCTGTTCTGGGTCGCGCCGATCGTCGGCGCCGTGCTGGCCGGGCTCGTCTACCCCTGGGTCGCGGCCAAGCGCGACTGAATCCCTCGGTGATCCTTCGCGGACGCTGACTCGGTGGATCCTTCGCGGGTGATCGTGTTCTCGACAACCAGGCTCTGCGGTGGGAAAGAGGGTCGCCCGCTCGGGCTCAAACACGTCGCCCTTCGAATCGCGGGAGCTCTCTCCCTGGTTGGAACACTCGAGGCGTCGTGGTGCTCGTGCACACGAGCCAGGGGCTCGACTCGCCTCGGAGCGACCCTCTTTCCCCCCGCCCGCCTTTGACATCGAAGGTCCCCACCGTCCCCAACAGGCAGCGCGGGAGCTCGGATCGACCGCGCGCGAGCTGGAGCATCGCATCGAAGAACCCGTGAATCTCGCGGTCCTCGCGGTCCCTGTAGAGGACGGAGCCAGCACTCGAGTTCGAAGGCGCGCGGGGGGAAGAAGGGTCCCTCCGAGGCGAGTCGAGCCCCTGGCTGCTGGACACGAGCGCCACAATTGCAAGAGATCGCCAACCAGGGAGAGGGCGTCGGCGATTCGAAGGGCGACGTGTTTGAGCCCGAGCGGGGGACCCTTCTGCCCACCGTGAAGCCCGTCCAGCGAGAACTCGAGCGTCCGCGAAGGATCCTTCGCGGACTCCTTTTCTGCGAATCGCAGGCTCAGGCGCGCAGGCTCGCGAGCGGAGCCAGCCCGCCTTGGCCGACCTGCTCGACCGGCACGTCGAGCGCCTGCACCAACCCGAGCAACAAGTCGCCATAAGCGGTGCCGGGCGCGTGGGCGACATGGCGGCCCAAGTCGATTCGTCCGCCGCAGCCACCCGCGAGCAAGACCGGCAGGTCGTGCTGCCCGTGACTGCTGCCGTCGGACAGCTCGCTGCTGACCAACACCGCGCAGTGATCGAGCAAGCTGCCCTGACCCTCGGGCGTGTCGCGCAAGCGCTGGACCAAGTAGGCGACCTGCTCCATCTCCCAGGCCTCGATCCGCAAGAGCCCCTCGATCTTGTCGAGGTCGCCGGCGTGGTGCGAGAGGTCGTGGTGGGTGCTGCTCACGCCCAGCTCGGGGTAGCTGCGGGTCGAGGCCGAGTTGCCGAGCATGAAGCTGAGCGAGCGGGTCAGGTCGCAGCGCAGGGCCAAGACCATGATCTCGGCCATCAATCGGGCGTGCTCGCTGGGGTCGTTCGCGGCCATGGCGAGTTCGAACTGGTCGAGTTCGAACTCGAGGCCCTCGCTCGAGCACTCGCCGACCGGCTGATCGATCCGGCGCTCGAGCGCGCGGACGGAGTCGAGGTACTCGTCGAGCCGCG
>JAMHUH010001035.1:0-14261 GCA_035904925.1 Nannocystaceae bacterium | reverse complement strand
CGAACCCTCGCCGACGTCTCGCTGACCTTCGGCGGGCTCACGGTGCTGATCGGCGACAACGGGACCGGCAAGTCGACGCTGCTCGAGGCGTTGCGGATCGTCAGCTTGATTCCGAGTGGGAGGCTGATCGAGGAATTGCATCGATCGCACGCGATCGGGACTGCGCTTCGACGAGATTGTCCCGGGTTGAAAATCGACGTTCGGGTCGAATATGACGATCGCGAGTATGTGTATGCGTTGACCTTGAGCGACGATGCGTATACGGTTGCTTCGGAAGCGTTTTTTGCATTGCCGCGCAAGGGCATGACGATTGCCGAAGGCTCTGAGCTGTCGGTCGATGCCCTCGAGTTGCTCTTTCGCCGTTCGGGGGCAGATGTTGATTCGGAAATTGCTCAAATCAAAAATTTCAAGAATATTCGTAATTCGCTGCCCCTTCTCGATCACCTCGCTCGAGGCTCCAGTTCGCCCGATGTATTCACCGCAGTCGGCTCGGCGTTCACCCGGATTGCCAACCACTTACCTTTCGACGTGACGTCGCTCTGGGGTAAGCGTCAGCGAGGCGGCGGCGAGAAGGCCCCCTTGCGGGAGCCTCGCTTGGTCGAACCCGGGCACCAGCTGGAAATCTTCGGTGACAACCTCGTCAACGTCTACCAAACCCTGAAGAACGACAAGGGCAGCGACCATTGGCGAGACACATTGCAGATCCTTCGTCTCGGGCTCGGAGTCAACCTTCAAGACGTGGCGGTCAAGGCGGTCGGCGGCGGCTATATGGCGCTCGCGGTCGAGTTTGCAGATGTCGGGTCCGTTCCCGCCGTGCATCTCGCAGACGGGATCCTATCCTACATGGCTTCGGTTGCGATGCTGCGTCTCGATGAAGGCCGAACTCTGTTGACCTTCGACGAGCCGGAGACGCACCTGCATCCGGCGTTGCTCGCCCGCGTCATGACCCTCTTCGACGACGCAGCAACCCGCTATCCGGTCATCCTGAGCACCCACTCGGACCGGCTCCTCGATTCCCTCGTCGATCCCGTCGCCTCGGTCGTCGTCTGTGAACTCGACGCGCAACGTCGGACTCGACTCCGGCGCCTCGATCCCGAGCAGTTCGAGAAGTGGCGAAGCGACTTCCTCGGGGTCGGCGACATCCGGGCCGAGAGCCAGTTGGAGTCGATCCTCGCGGAGTCGGCCGAGTGAGCGCGGTGGTTGCGATCCTCTATGAGGACGAACGCGGACAGGTCAGGGACTATCCTTTGCACACCTTGGTCGTCGCTTGCGTCGCCGATGCGCTGGGTCTGGGCAGCGAGGTCGTCTCTCCGCTCCTGCGGGCCGTCCCCAAGAAGGGTGATTCCAAGCTGCTGAAGGCGTGCAAGGACGAGCCTCCGCGCATGCGCGAGCTCAACGTCTTCGCCCTCTTCGACGCCGACAAGCTCCATCGCCTGCTGAAAGTGCCCAAGGATATGCCACTGCCCAAGCAACTCGCCGAGTTGCAAGCACAGCTCCTCGATCCAACCCGCCCTCGCGTGTTCTTGCTCGAGCGCAACACCGAGACGCTGGTCGACGCCGCCGCGGATTGCCTCGCACGCCCGCGACCGGAAGCCAAGAGCACGCTGGATCGCGACAAGCTGCTGGCGAGCGCCGCCTGGGATCTCTCGCGCGCGAGTCGAGACTGCATCCGCACCCACGTCCCGAGCTTCGCCGCTTTCCTCGACGAGCTGACCCCGCTCATCCGCACTGCGACGGCCGCGTCGATCAAGGCATGACGCAGTAAGCGTGCTCGACGATGATGTCCACGTCGGGCACGTCGCCGTAGGGCGGCTCGTCGTGGACCGCGACGGCCGAGATCGCGTTGCGGACTTCGAAGCCGTCGATCAGCACGCCGAACACCGCATACGCGTCGTCGAGCCCGTGCTGGGCTCCGTCGCAGATGTACCACTGCGACTCGGCGGTGTCGGGCATGTCGCGGCGGGCCATTGCGATCGCGCCGTCGTCGTGGCGCAGCAGGGGCGAGATCTCGAGCGGGATGGTCCCGACCGTCATCTTCTCGACCAGGCCGGGCTCGAAGCCGCCGCCTTGGACGACGAAGCCGTCGACGACTCGGTGGAAGATCGTGCCATCGTAAAAGCCGCTCGACACGTAGCCGAGGAAGTTGGCCACGGTCATCGGGGCGTTCACGGCGTCGAGCTGCAAGGTCAGGTTGCCCATGCTGGTCTCGAGCACGACCTGCGGGTTGTCGCCGAGGCAGTCGGGGTGGAGGTTGCCGTGGCCATAGCCGCCCCCGGTGTCGGTCGAGTCACCCGCGGTGTCGGTGCCGGTGTCCGTGCCGGTCGAGTCACCCGCCGTCTCGCTGCCCGACTCGCCCGCGCTCTCGCTGGCCGACTCGTCGTCGTTCGTGTCGGGTGTGCAGCCGAGGGCGAACACACAGGCGAGGGCGGCGAGCGATCGGTGCATGGCCCCGACTCTACCAGGCTCGGGTTATGCTCCAGACAATGAGCCCCGCGGCCAAGCCAGCGCCCAAGAGCTCGCGGATCCGCGACCTGCTGACCAAACCCATCCGACTCCCGCAGTGGTTCGCGCGTCGGCCCGGGCCCAACGACCCGAGCATCTTCGCGTTCAACGACGACCGCGATCAGGTCGTCCGCGAGGTCACCCGCCGGGTCGTCGACGAGTGCCTGGCGAGTCGCCGGCCGCTCGACGTCCGACTCAACGAGACCGCGCACCACGAGATCGAGCGGCTCGAGAAGCAGCGCGACGACGAGGCCCGCGAGTGGCTGAGCTTCTGGCGCCAGGTCGTTCGCTCGCTGGCCAAGATGAGCGAGGCCGAGCAGCGCGAGACCCTGCGCGTGGTCGTCGAGGCGATGGCTCGCGACATCGCCGGCAACTTCGACCCTCGCGTCTATCGCTTCTCGCAGCGAATGATCCCAGGCTTGATCGCCGGGATCATGAACCCGCGCGAGCTGGCCCGCGAGACCCTGAGCGCCGGGCAGATCGGCGTCAGTCGGCTGATTCGAATCGACGGCCACGTCCGCGAGCTGCACGAGCTGGTCGAGCACGGCACGGTGATCCTGGTCCCGACCCACTCGTCGAACCTCGACTCGCTGGTCGTCGGCGAGAGCCTGGCCCGCGAGGACCTGCCGCCGGTCGTCTACGGCGCGGGCAAGAACCTGTTCACCAACCCGATCATCTCGTTCTTCATGCACAACCTGGGCGCCTATCGGGTCGACCGCAGGATCAAGGCCCGGCTCTACAAGCACGTGCTCAAGACCTACTCGGCCACGATGATCGAGCGTGGCTATCACTCGCTCTTCTTCCCGGGCGGGACCCGCAGCCGCTCGGGCATGATCGAGCATCGACTCAAGCTCGGCCTCGCCGGGACCGGCGTCGAAGCGTTCTCGCGCAACGCCGTCGAGGCCCACAAGCGCGGGCAGCCGGCTCGGCCCGTGTTCTTCGTGCCCGTCACGATCAACTACGCGCTCGTGCTCGAGGCCGAGAGCCTGGCCGAGGACTTCCTCAAGGAGGCCGGCCAGGCCCGCTACATCATCGAGGACGACGAGTTCTCGCAGATCGATCGCTGGTTGGCCTTCCTCAAGCGAATGACCAGCTACGAGGGCGCTTGCGTGATCCGCTATGGTCGCGCGCTCGATCCCTTCGGCAACATGGTCGACAGCCAAGGCCGCTCGCTCGCGCCCGACGGTCGGATCATCGATCCGGTCCGCTATGTCTCGCACCACGGCGTGCCCGTGCTCGATCCGATCCGCGACGCCGCCTACACGCGCGAGCTCGGCGGCGTGATCGTCGAGCAGTATCGGCGCGAGACCGTGCTGATGACCACGCAGTTCGTCGCCCACCTGCTCTTTCGCAGGCTGGTCCAAGCCACGCCGGGCACCGATCTCTTTGGCCGCATGCGCCGACGCGGCGAGATCACCTGGGCCTGGGACGACTACCTGCGCGTGTTCATGGCCACCCGCGAGCGGCTCTTCGAGTTGGTCCACCAGGGCGAGGTCCAGATCAACGTCCACCTCCCGACCAGCAGCGCCGAGCGAGCCTTCGAGCGCGCGACCGCGACCTGGGACGGCTACCACACCCGCAAGCTGGCCCGGCTCGACGGCGAGGGCCAGATCGTCATCGAGGACCCGACCTTGCTGCTCTACTATCAAAATCGTCTGGTGCCCTTCGCCGAGGCGCTCGCGGGCGACGAGAGCGAGATGCAGGCCGCGCGAGAGATCGCCGCGCTCGCGGGAGCGACCCGATGAGCGAGACAGCCTCGACGCGGGCTCTGGTCGCGGTGCTCGGCGCCGGCCGCTTTGGTCAGGCGCTCGCCCGCGGGGCCGCGCGCACCGGCGAGGTCTTGGTCTGGAGCCGACGCGCGCTCGACTTCGACCACCCCAACATTCGCGTCACCAGCGAGCTGAACGAGGTCGCGCAGGCCGAGCTGATCTTGCTGGCCGCGCCCTCGCGCCACGCTCCGATGCTGCTGCATCAAGCCGGCCATCACCTCGACGGCGGCCACTTGCTCGTGCACGTCAGCCGCGGCTTGATCGACGACGATCTGCACACGCTCAGCCACCTGATCAAGCAGACCACGCCCTGCCGACGGGTCGGGGCGCTGGCTGGCCCGATCAACGTCGAGCTGCTGATCAAGGCCACGCCGGGCGCGGCGGTGGTCGGCAGCGAATTCCCCGAGGTCGTCGACGCGGTCCGGGTCGCGATCGGCAGCCCGACCCTTCGGATCTACGGCAGCGACGATCTGCGCGGGATCGAGCTGGCCGGGGCGTTGACCGGCCTGCTCTTGGTCACGCTCGGCTACGCGCAGCGGCTGGGCTTGGGCGCGGCCTCGATCGGGGCGCTGGTCACTCGAGGCGTGGCCGAGGTCGCGCGGATCGGCCAGGCGCTCGGGGCTGGCTTCGACGCGTTCGCTGGCCTGGCTTGCTTCGGCGACCTCTTCGCCGCGGTGGCCGGCAGCGATCGGCCCGAATTGGTCCTTGGCCAGGCCTTGGCCGCTGGCGCGACGCCAGAGCTGGCCCGCGAGCAGGCGGGCGGCAGCATCGAGGGCCTCGACATCGCGCGACGGGTCGCCGAATTCGGCGTTCGTCGCAAGATCGACACCCCGATCGCGCAGGCGATCGCCGACATCGTCGAGGGCAAGCTCGGCAACGCCGACGCGGTCCGCCGGCTGATGCAGCGTGGCGTCGGCTCCGAATCGTGACACTTCGAAGGTCGATCCGAACGCGGGATGGATCTCGTGATGGATCTTTGGACCATCGAGCTGGCCTTTGTGCCAAGTCGCACGAACGCGAATTCGGCTGTAGGGTGTTCGCGTGTACCTCGTCGACGATGATCCGCTCGACGCGATCGTGATCGGTGCCGGCCTCTCGGGCCTGGCCGCGGCCAATCGATTGCACGCGGCCGGCAAGCGGGTCCGGGTGATCGAGGCCCGCGAGCGGGTCGGCGGCCGGACCTGGACGGTCGACTTCGTGGGTGGACCCGTCGATCTCGGCGGCCAGTGGATCGGCCCCGGCCAAGATCGCGTGCAGGCCCTTTGCCGTGATCTCGACATTCAGTGGTACGAGCAATACCAGGTCGGCGAGAAGCTGACCGAGTACGACGGCGAGGTTCGGCGCTATCGCGGCTATCTGCCCAAGCTACCGCTCTTCGCCTTGGCCGAGCTCGGCGTCGCGATCACGCGGATCGACCGTGCCGCCCGCCGCGTGCCGCGCGAGGCGCCCTGGCAGGCTCGGCAGGCCGCCAAGCTCGACGCGATCGATGTTGCGAGCTGGCTGAAAAAACAGGTGCTCAGCCACGGCGCGCGCACGAGCTTGAGAATCGCAACCGAGGCGATCTTCGCCGCCCACCCGCGCGACATTTCATTGCTGTATTTCCTGCATTATGTGAATTGTGCCGGCGGGATCGAGAGACTCACGCGAATCACCGACGGCGCACAGAATTGGAAGATCGAAGGCGGCGCGCAGCGCTTGTCGATGCGCTTGGCCGAGCGACTCGGCCGGGCGCTCCGCTTGGGCGAGCCCGTGATCGCGATCGAGCAAGACGAGCAGGGCGTGTCCGTGCGGACCCACGCGGGCGTGCATCGGGCCGCACGGGTGATCCTCGCGACCGCGCCCGGCTTGGCCGCGACGATCGACTTCACACCGGCCTTGCCACCCGCGCGGATCGGCCTCCAAGACGCGATGAAGATGGGTCGGGTGATCAAGGCGCTGGTCGGCTACGACCTGCCTTTTTGGCGCTCGCTCGGGCTCTCGGGCGAGGCCATCAGCGAGGGCCTCTCGGTCCGCATGGCCTTCGACGCGTGCGGCCAGCGAAGCAGCGCGCCAGCCCGGCTGGTCGCGTTCGTGCTCGGCGACCAGGCCGAGCGACTGAGCAAGGTCTCGGCGACGATCCGGCGCGAGGTGATCACCGCCGATCTCGTCCGGCTCTTTGGCCCCGAGGCCGCGCGGCCGATCGGCTACGTCGACTGCAACTGGGCCGACGAGGTCTGGTCGGCCGGCTGCTACGTCGGGCTCTTGGCCCCGGGCAAGGTCTGCGAGCTGAGCTCGGCGCTGCGCGAGGTCGTCGGCCGGATCCACTTCGCTGGCACCGAGGCGGCGACGCGCTGGGTCGGCTACATGGAAGGCGCGATCGAGTCGGGCGAGCGAGCCGCGGCCGAGGTCGCGCTCGCGCTCGCGTGATCGCGCCACACACGACACGGGCGGTCCCGCCAGCCAAGGTGGTACAAGGGGGCCCTCGTGATCGCCCTCGCACCTTGGGATCTCGCCCCGCACCTGCCCTGGCACCACTTCATGAGTCCGCTCGAGAAGTGGTCGACGCAGCCCTCGTTCGTGGTCGGCGAGTACATGTTCATGGTCATGGCCGCGCTGGCGTTGGTCCACGCCAAGCGCGAGGGTCGTGAGCACCTGTTGATCTGGTTGGCCGCGCTGATCGCCGGCACGGCCAACGACATGATCTTCATGGCCCTGCCGCTGGTCGACAACTTCTGGCAGGCCCAAGCGACGATCATGATCACGCCGCGGCTGCCGCTCTACATCCCCTGCGTCTACGTCTGCTTCATGTACTACCCGACCGTGGCGGTCCGGCGTCTGAAGCTCGCGCCGCTGCCCCTGGCCGCGCTGACCGGGCTGGTCGCCTGCCTCTTTTATGCCCCCTACGACATCGTCGGGGCCAAGTTCTCGTGGTGGACCTGGCACGACACCGACGCGCCGATCGGCGTTCGAATCCTGGGCGCGCCGGTCGGCAGCAGCTTGTGGGTGCTGACCTTCGTCGGGACCTTCGGCTTGTTGCTCGATCGCGGGATCGCTCGCAACCCGGCCTTGCCGATCAAGTCCTTCTTGCTGACCTTCGCCCTGGTCGCCGGCTGCACGACCGTGATCATGGTCTTGCAGCTGACGATCTTGCAGCAGCTCGACGGGGGCACGCCCGGCTACCTCGCCTTCGCGACCGGGCTGCTCGTCTACGCCGGGGTCGTGGCCTGGAAGCGCAAGAGCGCCCAGCCGATGCCGCCGCAGCCGGGCGATCGGCTCTTGCACGCGGCGGTCGTCGGTTACTTCTCGACCTTGGTCTTGATCATGGCGGTCTTCGACCCCACGACCCACGTCAACACCGGCGTCCACCAGACGGTCGGCGAGTGCTACGTCGAGGTCGCCGACATCACCGGCAAGGTCCGCTACGAGTACCTGTGCCCGAGCGACTTCGACGAGGACTACACCTTCGAATGCGTCGACGCGCCGCCAGCCGATGGCAGCGAGTGGTACACGGTCTGCGGTCGCGCGCACACCAACTTCCCGGCCTGGCTGGCGGGCGTCGGCCTGCTCGGCGCGCTGGGCATCGCGGTCTTCTCCTACCTGCTCGGGCCGCTGCGTCGGCGCACGAGCTGACCCGCCCGGCAACATTTCGGTCCGCGGTCCGCTGTGAAGGCGTAGAGTCGCGGCCATGTCTCGCACCCTGCTCATCTGTGGACACGGCCCTGGAATCTCCGACGCGATCGCCCGCAAGTTCGGCGCCGAAGGCTTTCGCGTCGGCTTGGTGGCGCGCAACGCCGAGCGACTCGAGGCGAGCGCGAGGACGCTGCGCGACGCCGGCATCGAGGCCAAGGGCTTCGCTTGCGATCTCGCCGACGTCGCCGCGATCGCGCCGATGGTCGCCAAGGTCCGCGAAGCGCTGGGCCCGATCACCGTGCTGCAATGGAACGCCTACACCGGCGGTGCGGGCGACCTGACCACCTGCGATCTGGCCGAGCTGCGCATGGTCCTCGACGTCGGCGTGCTCGGTCCGATCGCCGCGGTCCAGGCCGCGCTGCCGGACCTGCGCAGCCAAGCGGACGCGGCCGTGCTCGTGACCGGCGGCGGCTTCTCGACCTACTCCGAGCAGGTCGACAAGATGATCGTGCAGTGGAACACGATGGGCCTCGCGATCAGCAAGGCCGCGCAGCACAAGCTGGTCGGGCTGCTCCACCAGAAGCTCGCGGGCGACAACATCTACGTGGGCGAGGTCGTGGTCATGGGCATGGTCAAGGGCACGGCCTTCGACTTTGGCAACGCCACGCTCGAGCCTGCGACGGTCGCCGACGGGTTTTGGCGGATCTACCAGGGTCGCAGCGAGCTCAGCATCGACGTCGGCTGATTTGCTAGGCTGGGCTCGATGAGTCCGCTCGAGATCCTCGCGATCGTCGCGGCCCTGATCGGCGGGCCGCTCTTCTTCGTCGGTTTGTGGGTCGGCGTCTGCTGGCTGCTCGCGCTGGTTGGCGGCTGGTCGAGGCTGGCCAAGCGCTACGCGACGGACAAGCCGGAGCCCTTCGGGGCCGAGAGCGTGAACGCGATGCTGGGGGTGACCTCGTATCGCGGCGTGCTCTCGGTCGGCTTCGCCGAGGATGGGCTCGACTTGCGCACGATGATGCTCTTTCGGGCTGGGCATCCGCCCTTGCGGATCCCTTGGGCGGAGGTTCGGGTCGAGGGGGAGGGACCTTGGATGTTGTTTGGGCGGGCGACTTCGCTGCGTTTGGGCGCGGGGGGGCCGGTGTTGCGGCTGCCGAGCAAGGTTTGGGCGCGGGCACAGGGTGTTCGACCTGGTTGATCGGGTGGATCCTTCGCGGACGCTGACTCGGTGGATCCTTCGCGGGTGATCGTGCCTTCGACAATCAGGCTCTGCGGTGGGAAAGAGGGTCGCCCGCTCGGGCTCAAACACGTCGCCCTTCGAATCGCCGATGCCCTCTCCTTGGTTGGCAATCGAAGCCGATCGTGGGGCTCGTGCATGGAAGCGAGGGGCTCGACTCGCCTCGGAGCGACCCTCTTTCCCCCCGCCCGCCTTTGACCACGACTGGCCTCGCCGTCACCAACAGGTAGGGCGAGAGCTCGGATCGAGATCACCAACCAGGGAGAGGGCATCGGCGATTCGAAGGGCGACGTGTTTGAGCCCGAGTGGGGGACCCTTCTTCCCACCGTGGAGCCCGTCCATCGAGAGCCGGATCGTCCGCGAAGGATCGTCCGCGAAGGATCGTCCGCGAAGGATCGTCCGCGAAGATCGTCCGCGAACCAGCCATCCTCACTCGCGCGCAGGCTTGCTCAGCGCCACGATGATCGCGTCGCGGACCCGCTGGGCCACGCGCGAGCTCGGCTCGGCCGCGATGAACTCGCGCTGGAGCCCGAGCCGGCGCGCCGGATCGATCGGCACGCTCTGGAGCCCGAGCCGCAAGGTCTCGGCGAATTCGGCGATCGCCAGCGGCTCGGCTGCGAAGCGCTCGACGACGCCGAACACCAACGCAGACACCCCGTCGATCCGCGCGCCGGCTTCGAGCCGCTCGCCGATGTAGCGGGTCCGGTCGCGGTCGCCCTCGTCGGACTGCACCCCGAAGCTGGCGGGGTCGAGATCGAGGATCAGCGCGCGGGTCTCGGCCAACGCCAGCGC
Source organism: Nannocystaceae bacterium (assembly GCA_035904925.1). Taxonomy (GTDB): domain Bacteria; phylum Myxococcota_A; class Polyangia; order Nannocystales; family Nannocystaceae; genus Plesiocystis. Next base: position 4,355 of record JAMHUH010001035.1, on the reverse strand, counting down.
GCCGGTGATCGCCTCGGCGAAGCGGGTCAGCGCTCGTTGCCTTCGGCCCGGCTCGGCCGCGTCGAGCTCGTCGGCGAGGCTGGGCAAGACAGGATCGATCGACCACAGCCAAGTGCCGGTCCCGGCCGGATCCGGCTGCAAGGCCACGGCGCAGGGCTCGGGCAACCAGCCAGCGAGCGCGACCTTGCGCCGGGTCAGCTGCCACATCGCGAGCAGGCCCGCGTCGTCGCCGTCGAAGCAGCGCGCCCGGCTGGTCGTGAAGCGCCAGGCCCCGCACTCGAACTCGACGTGCTCGTGATCCTCCGGAGCCGAAGTTCGGCGCAGCTCGAACTCGGCCAAGCTGGTCAGCAACGAGCGCCCGGTCATCGGCGGCCACAAGTGCGTGCTGGGCAGCGTCGGGCTCGGTCGGGGCGGATCGAGCGAGTCGCCGATCCGCTCGCGGGCGAGGCTGGCTTCGTGATGCTCGAGCGCCGCGAAGGTCCCCGCGAGATCGCCGACGGCACCGGCGATCGACTGGACCTTGTTGGCGCCCAAACGCTTGCGCAGCTGATCCGAGCCGAGCTTGAGCGCGACCGTCAGCGTCTGCTTGACGCCCTTGTCCGTGCTCGCGACCGAACCAAACACGTGGTCGGGCGCGCGCAGACCTTGGCTGATCGCCTTGGCCAGCGCGGGGGGGGTGAGCGCGCCCTTCAAGTCCTGCTTGTTGGCCTGCAAGACGATCGGGACCGGGTCGGGGAAGCTGGCCAGCTGCTCGCAGAGCTCGGCGTAAAAGTCCCGCGACTCGGCCAGCGCGTCGGGCTGGCTGTCGGCCACGAACACGACCACGTCGGCCCGCTCGATCACGAATTTCCGGCGCAAGCCGAGCTCGCGCTGGCCCGGCACCGTCAGGAGCTGCGCGCGGATCGGGTAGCTGTTGAGCAGACCACCATCGACCTCGAGCCAGTCGAAGTACTGGGTCCGCTCACCCAGGGTATTGGGCGAGACCAACTCCGAGCGTCGCCACGACGCGAAGGCCTTGCAGAGTCGGGCGAGGTTGGTGGTCTTCCCCGCATGACCGGGCCCGTCGTAGACGACACGGATGACGATGCGCTCGCGCTCGGGGTCGAACAGGGCCATGGGATCGCCAGGTCAGGGTATCCGATCCAGGGGTCGGCCTGCGCTCGGAAGGGGAGTCGAGCCCCCGGGCGCTTTCACACCGCGCGGACTGCTGGAGAGGCCAGAGCATGGGACGATCACGCCCCGGCTTCACCTGCCTGGACCTCGTCATGACTCGCTCCACCACGACCCTGCTCACCCCATCTCGCGCGCTCTGCTGGTCTGCCATGGCGCTCGCGCTCGCGTCGCTCGGCTGCGCTCACCAAGGCTCGGCCGACTCCGAGTCCGGCGACGAAGCCAGCGATGCGGGCGAGACCGGAAGCGATCCCCCGAAGGCGCCTGCGTGCGACCCCGCCGATCCCGATGGCTCGGGCGTCGCGGCGCCCATGCTCGTGGTCTCGCTCGCGCATCGCTGGCACGAAGGCTGGTTGGCTTCGCCCGCGGTCGCGGACCTCGACGAGGACGGCACGATGGAGATCGTCGTGCCGCGCAGCGGCTTGGTGCTCGCGTGGTCGCCCGAGGGCAACCTGCTGTGGGAGTACGACACGGGCGCCGGGCGGATCTGGGCGAGCCCGGTCGTCGCCGATCTGCGGCCCGAAATTCCAGGGCTCGAGATCGCGGTCGCAGCCCGCGAGTCCATCCACATGATCGACGCCAGCGGTCAGCTCGTGCCGGGCTTTCCGATCACCTGGGAGGACGAGCTGCGCAGCCTCGCGGCCGGCGACCTCGACGGCGACGGTGCGCTCGACCTGGTCGTCACGCCGGCGCACGGCGGCCCGAGCGACGTGATCGCGGCCTTCCACGCCGACGGCTCGATGCTCGCAGGCTTCCCACCCAACGCGGCCGGGACCAGCGGCTGCGAGGTCGACGGCAAGTGCTACCTGGCCGGCTGCTACGACCAGAACCTCGCGCTCGGGGATCTCGACGGCGACGGTCGGGCCGACATCGTCGCGCCGCACGACAACGCCTACGCGAGCATTCACGCGGGCACGGGCGCGGCCTTCGACGCCGCGCCGGGCTTCGCCGCGATGAAGAGCCCCGGCGTCCGCTACCTGCACGTGCTCGCCGAGGCCCAGCAAGGCTACGCCGAGGACGAGGAGAGCGCCCTGCAAGCCCACTTCACCAACACCGCGCCGGCGATCGCCGATCTCGACGAAGACGGCGTCTACGAGGTCGTGATGCTCGGCTCGGTCCAGAACGCCGCGCAGTCGGATCGCTTGAAGGGCGTCGCGCTCTGGGCCGTGCGGCCGGACGTCTCGCGCCTGTCGGGCTTCGAGCAGCCGGTTCACGTGCCCGAATATCTGGCTGGGCTCTGGGACTACGAGGGCACCAACGTGGTCGCCGCGACCAACCAAGTCTCGATCGCCGATCTCGACCCCGACCTGCCCGGCAAGGAGGTCGTGTTCGCGGGCTTCGACGGCAGCATCCACGCGGTCTCGGCCGCGGGCGCGCTGATCTGGACCAGCTCGTACACCAGCGACGACCAAGTCCTGACCGGCGGCGTGGTCATCGGTGACCTCGACCGCGACGGCATCCCCGAGATCGTGTTCGCCTCGTACTCGCCCGACGAGGACAAGAGCAACCTCTTCGTGCTCGACGCGGGCGGGAACATCCTGCATCAGCTGCCGCTGCCGCACCGCGGGGCGATGGCCGTGCCGACCTTGGCCGACGTCGGCGGCGACGGGACGGTCGAGATCATCGTCTCGCTCAAGGACGCCGACGACATGGTCGAGAGCGTGCAGGTCTGGACGGTCCCCGGCTCGGCCGACAACTGCCTGCCCTGGCCGACCGGCCGCGCGACGCTGCGGCGCGACGCTTGGGTGGTCGACTGACTCGGCCCAACGAGGACTAAGCGAGGTCGAAGCGCTGGCGATAGGCGGCGAAGCGCTCGTGCAGCGCCGCCTCGTCGAGGCCAAAATCGCTGGCGGCGTAGCGGTGGTGGCCGTGCTTGTGCTGTTGGTTCTCGGCCAACCAGCGGCCGAGGTCGGCTCGAATCGTGTCGCTCCAGGGCAAGCCGAGCTCGGCGCAGAGCTTGGCCATCTGCTCGAGTGGATCGCGGACCAGCTCGCGGTAGTCGACGTCGATCATGCCCGCGTCGGCCCGCGCGGCCCGAACCTCGAGCGAGCGGTCGACCATCCGCGCCAGCTTCTCGGACCACATCCGCCCGAGCACGATCGGGTCGACGCGGTCCGTCATGATCCCCCAGCCATGCGCGACCAAGCTGCAAAACGAGGGCACGGTCTGGGCGGGATCGCGGTGGCTGTGGATCACCTTGGCGTCCGGGAAGACGGCGAAGAGCACGTCGAGCCAGGCGAGGTGATGGGGCGCCTTGAGCACCCAAAACTCGCCGGGCCGCTGCCAGGTCATGTGTTGCAGCGCCGTCTCGAGCCAGCGATAGGCCGGCGTCTGATCTTGCTGCTCGTACCAGGCCGCGAAGCTGGGCACGTGATAGGTGGTCTCGGGCACCCAGCTGAGCAGCGAGTGATCGAGGACCATGACCTCTTCTTCGGGCACGAGCGCGTCCATCGGGTGGACCACGAAGAGGTCGGGGCTGATCGCGCGCAGAAACTTGCCCGCTTGGTGGGCACGGCCGACGCGAGCATCGTCGAGCGGGTTCGCGGGTCGCTGCCAGCTCGGCTCGGGGATCGGCTCGAGCGCCTCCCAGGTCATCAAGGGCCGGGCGCCAGGCAGCTCGGAGAGCATCCGTTGGAGCAGCGTGGTCCCGCTGCGCGCGAGCCCGGTGATCACGACCAGGCGAGGCAGCGCGGCCGCGAAGATCTCGGGGTTCGACTCGATCCAGGCCTGGGTCCGAAGCCGGGTGACGAGCACCGCGACCAGGTGCTCGCGGGTGATCAAGCGCCCGGCCGGGGTCAGCTCGGCCTCGCGCTCGAGCGAGTCGACGAGGATCGCCATGCGCTCGAGCAAGGCCTCGTCGTCGAGCCGCTCGAGCTTGGACTTGGCCCGCGCGCGCGCCAGGATGTCGTCGACGCCGAGCGTGTTGCCAGCCCCGACCTTGCGCAGCCCCCGACCCACACCGTTGATGGCGCGCATCCACCACGGCCGATGCGGATGCGCGTAGTCGCGGGAGGTCTGATAGCTGGCATCGCTCACCCGATCGACCTTACCCGATCAAGTTGAAGCGCTCGCGATATCCCTGGAAGCGTCGGCGCAGCTGGGCTTCGTCGAGCCCGAAGTCGCTGGCCGCGTAGCGATGCACGCCGTGACGATGCTGGCCCTGCGTGGCCAGCCAGCCGCGCAGG
>JAMHUH010001034.1:0-1835 GCA_035904925.1 Nannocystaceae bacterium | reverse complement strand
ACGACGCCGCCGATCCCATAGTGACCGTCGCCGCGACACTGATAGGCGATGTAGCAGTGCGACCAGGCATCGCCGCCGCGCAACGCGACCGTGGCCGGCTTGTACGAGAGCGAGTAACGCTTGAGCAACATCAAGCCCGGCCCGCCGTCGCCGAAGCGGGCCTGCATCCGCTTGCGGACGCCGTTGGGGATCGCGTCGACGCCCAGCGTCGAGTCGCCGAGGTGGAGCACGCGGACCTTGTCGGTGCTGGTTCCGTCATCGAGCCGGGCCAGCGCGCGATGGAAATTTCGCAGGGCCCGACCGCTGGGGTCTTCGATCGGCTGGTGGGGATCGATCTCGTCGCCCGGCTTGGCCACGTACTCGGGCAGGCGCGGCGGGCCGATCGGTTTGGCTGGCTCGGCCGGCTCGATCTCGACCGGCTCGATCTCGACGGGCTTGGCCTTCGACGTGGGCTGGGGCGGCGACTGGCGGGGGCTGGCGTTGGCCTCGTGCTCGAAGCCCTCGCCGCAAGCGAGCGGCAGCAGGGCGAGCAAGGACGCCAACGCGGCATGACACAGGCGGGGCACGGCGGCGCGATCCTGCATGGCGCGGCGTGATCCGGCAAGTCTCGGGTTTTTTCGGGCCCGCTCGGGCGACGCCTGGCTGGTAACCTCTCGTGCGCCACGGCGAAGGCGCGAGCGACCATGCCCGACTACAAGCTGATCTCGTTCAAGCTCTGTCCCTTCGTTCAGCGCTCGACGACGACGCTCGAGGAGAAGGGCATCCCCTATGCGATCGAGTACATCGATCTGGCGGCCAAGCCGGACTGGTTCTTGGCGCTCTCGCCGACCGGCAAGGTGCCGGTGCTCTTGGTCGACGATGGCGAGGGCGGCGAGCCGACGGTGCTCTTCGAGTCGGCCGTGATCAACGAGTACCTCGACGAGGTCACCGAAGGCAGCCTGCTCCCGAGCGACCCGCTGAAGAAGGCCCAACAGCGCGCGATGATCGAGTTCGCCTCGCTCGCCTTCATCGACGCCTGGAAGCTCTCGGTCGCGCCCGAACGCGACGAGGTCGGCAAGCACGCGACCGAGCTGAAGCGCAAGCTCGCCCGCTTCGAGCAGCACGTGGTCGGGCCTTTGTACGCGGGCAAAGACTTCTCGCTGCTCGACGCCGCGAGCGCGCCCTTGTTGCTGCGGACCGGGTGGATGCAAGAGATCATGCCGGAGCTCGAGCTCTTCGCTGGCCTGCCCAAGGTCCAGGCTTGGCACGAGGCCCTGCGTACTCGACCCAGCGTCGAGCGCTCGGCCGTGCCGGAGATCCGCGAGCTCTTCCGCGACTATGTTCAAGGCAAGCGCGAGTCGGGCAAGCATGTCGAGCCCGGTCTGCTCGGGCGCCAGCTGAGCTGATGCTCGAGCTGTGGTTGGTTCGGCACGGCGAGAGCCTGGGCAACCTCGACGGCTCGGGCTCCGACTCGCCGCTGAGCGTGGCGGGGCGCGAGCAGGCCGAGGCCCTGCGTTCCGAGCTCGCGCAGGTCCATTTCGATCGGGTGCTCAGCTCGCCCTTGTTGCGCGCGCGCGAGACCGCAGCGTTGGCGTTGCCCGACTCGCCTCTGGAGATCGAGCCGAACCTGCGCGAGCTCGTCGCGGCATCCGAGCGCTTCGTCGACGTCTCGAGCCTCACGCCCGAGCAGCTGCGTGCGCTGCTCGAGAGCCCGGCGTCGAGTCCCGAGCGCGAGAGCGGCAAGGCGTTCATGCAGCGAGTCCACGCCTGGGTCGAGGCGCTGCCGGATGTCGGGCGGATCCTCGCGTTCACCCACTTCGCGGTCGTCCGCGAGGTCCTGCGCTTGCACGGGCCCG
>JAMHUH010001033.1:0-2252 GCA_035904925.1 Nannocystaceae bacterium | reverse complement strand
GAACCTCAGCGCTCGCACGGGTCCAGCCGATCCGGCCGAGGTCGTCGCCGACTGGGTCGCGGAGGTCGAGCACTATCACGCGAACAACAACCGCTGCGACCCGGGCGAGGTCTGCGGCCACTACACCCAGGTCGTGTGGCGCAAGAGCACGGAGCTCGGCTGCGCGTCGACCTCGTGCAACCAGGGCAGCCCCTTTGGTGGCGGGCAGTGGACGATGACGGTGTGCAACTACGCGCCGGCGGGCAACTACAACGGGCAGCGGCCTTATTGAAGATCTTTGGAGCACGGATCGCAGTCGGTGAGTTCCAGACTCGATAGGCATCATTCGAGACCCGCGTCCGGTGCGACTTTGGGTTTGTAGCGTGGGGCATGTCGCAGCCTGCCCTGGGTTCCCTGTTCGCGGTTTCCGGCCGGGCTCGCTATGCTGCGCGCGTGCCCACGTCCAACCAGCACGAGGCTCGCACGCCGATCGAAGCGGCCGAGTCATGATCCTCGTCCTCGGTGCGACGGGCAACGTCGGCAGCGAGGTCGTCGCTGGCCTGCGCGCGCGCGAAGTCGACTTCAGCGCGGCGGTGAGGGACATCGAGGCCGATCCACGCAGGCTGCCAGCCGGGACGGCGACCCGTGCGTTCGACTTCCTCGATCGCTCGACCCACGCGAGCGCGTTTGCAGGCGTACGCAGCGTGTTCTTGGTCCGCCCGCCCGCGCTCGCCACGGTCGAGCGAGATCTTCGGCCGGCGCTCGAGGCCGCGAAGCTCGCGGGCGTCGAGCATGTCGTGTTCTTGTCCTTGCAAGGCGTCGAGCACAACCGCTTCGTGCCTCACCACGCGCTCGAGCGAGTCCTCGTCGAGCTCGGCTTCGCGTACACCTTCTTGCGACCGAGCTTCTTCATGCAGAACCTCTCGACCACGCACCAGGCCGAGATCCGAGATCGCGACGAGATCTTCGTGCCGGCGGGTGAGGGTCGAACCAGCTTCGTCGACGTCCGTGATCTGGCCGAAGTCGCCGTCGACTGCTTGTGCGACGCCAAACACCGCGGCAAGGCCTACGAGCTGACGGGGCTCGAAGCGCCGACTTATGCCGAGGTCGCGGCGCTGCTCTCGGCGGCGCTCGGCCGGACCATTCGCTACGCCAACCCTTCGCTGCCCGCGTTCATCTTGCGCCGGCACCGGACCGAGCACCAACCACTGGGCTTCGTCATGGTCATGGCGGCGCTCTATACGGTGTGCCGACTCGGCAAGGCAGGCCGGGTCACGCACGAGCTGGCGCAGCTCTTGGGCCGCCCACCCCGGAGCTTGGCGGAGTTCATCGCCGACAACCGAGCGGCGTGGGAGCGGGTTCGCCAGCCCGGCTGATCTGACGCATCCTCGCGGCTTCGCATGTTCCTCGCCCCACCGCTGCTCGCCGCGACGCTCGCGATCGTATTCGTCGCCGCGCTGATCCGCGCGACTTGGGGCTTTGGCGACGCGGTCGTGGGCGTGCCCTCGCTGACCTTGCTGATCGGCATGCAGGTGGCGGCGCCGACCTTGGTGCTGGTCAGCGTCGCGCTCTCGCTGCTGCTCTTGCGCGAGCGGCCGAGCTCGATCGATCGGCGCGCGGTCATTCGGCTGCTGCTCGGCGCGCTGATCGGGATCCCCTTGGGCCTCTACGTGCTGACCGAGGTGCCCGAGCTGTGGGCGCGGCGAGGGTTGGGCGTGATGCTGGCCGCGTTTGCGATCGGGTCGCTGATCCGCGCCCGCCGACCGACGCCGGATGCCGAGCTCGAGCTCGCGCCCGCGTCGGCGAAGATCCGCTTGCTCGATCTCGGCTTCGGCGCGTTGGCGGGCGCGAGCAATGCCGCGTTCGACATCTCGGGCCCGGTCCTGCTGATCCACGCGAGCGCACGCAAGTGGACGCCGGATCAGCTGCGCATGAACTTGCAAGCGGTGTTCTTGCCGCTCGCGCTGCTGACGATGATCGGCCACGCGGTCTCGGGCTTGTGGACCCGCGATGTCGGCTTGCTCGCGCTGTGCTGCGTGCCCGTGGTGATCTTGGCGGTCGTCCTCGGTGGACGACTGCGGGCCAAGCTCGCCGGACCGCGCGGGGTCGTGATCCTCTACGGGTTGATCCTCGCGCTGGCCCTGCTGATGTTGGCGTTGTGAACCGACTCAGCGGCGGATCGACGCGAGCACCTCGGCCGGCCGCTCGCAGGCGAGCAGGCGCTCGAGCAAGGTCGGATCGACGAAGGCTCGACCGACGGCCGCGAGCGCTTG
>JAMHUH010001032.1:0-2789 GCA_035904925.1 Nannocystaceae bacterium | reverse complement strand
CGCGCGGACGCTGCCCGCGGGCAACGCCGATCATGGTGAGCCTGACTACCTGCTGGCCAAAGTCGAGGGTATGCGGAGCAATCACCCCGCCGCGCTCGCACATGCCCAGAGGGCGTTGGCCTACTTCGAGCGGACACAGCCGAACTCCGAGCGGACGCTCAGCCTTCGCCACGAGGCCGTCGACCATCTGATCGCGCTCGGGCAGCTCGATGAGGCCGCGAACGAGCTCGCGCGACTCTCGAACGAAACCAAGATGCTTGGCCACGAGCCCGATTCGGCGCTCCGTCTGCTCCTCGCCGAGGTCGACCTGCGCCGAGGCGAGCTCCGCGACGCCGATCTCGAATTGCGCGCCATCGCAGCCGAGGGGCTCGACGAGCTCGGACGACGCCGGTTCGAGTACCACCTCTTGCGATCCCTCGTCGACCTGCGTCGCGGCGAGCTCGAACCTGCCCAGCTCGAGCGACTTCACGCGGAATGGAAGCAGCAACCCTACAGCCAAGCGCAGCTCGAAGACTGGCTCGTCGAGCTCGAGCTGAGCGCGGCCGAGCGCCGTCGCCTCGAGCCCTGAATCGCCCGCGCAGAATCGCTCGACATGGCGAGCGCAGAATCGCTCGGCAAAAATAGTTCACGCGTCGCTTGGACACTCGCTCGGCTCCTGCACTGGTACTCGCAGGAGCTTCGACGATGCACCTCCAACCAACCCCGCCCCAACCCGATGACCGCGACACCGACCTGCAGCTGCTCGAACGCTGGCGAGCCGGCGACCTCGAGGCCGGCGCTCGCCTCTTCGAACGCCACTATGCCGGCATCCAGCGATTCTTCAGCAACAAGGTCGGCCGTGACTGCGAAGACCTGATTCAATCGACCTTCTTGGGCTGCCTCGAGGCCATCGAGGGCTTCCGTGGCGAGTCCAGCTTTCGCACCTTGCTCTTCGCAATCGCGCGCTTCAAGCTGCTCAAGCACCTGCGCGAGCGCAAGCGGGACCACAAATACCTCGGCCCCGCGCGAATCTCGAACATCGCGGACCGCCCGAGCTTCAACGCGGCCATGGCCGCCAGCAAAGAACGCAAGCGGCTGCTCGCGGCCATGCGTCGGCTGCCGCTCGACACCCAGCTGATGCTCGAGCTCTTCTATTGGGAGGCGATGCCGGTCAAGGACATCGCGCTCGTGGTCGACTTGCCGGACAACACCGTCAAGACCCGCATGCGCCGAGGTCGTCAACAGCTGGTCAAGGAGCTCGACGCGCTGGACTCCGGGCCGCAAACCTTCGAATCCTCGTTCGCGCTCGAGCGCTGGGCCGAGGCGCTGCGTCGGCCATGACCACGCCCCGACGAATCTCGCGAATGCTCGCCCTCACGTCGAGCCTGCTGCTCACGCTCGGACTGACGCTCGCGCGGGCCGACGTGCCGCCTGAATTGGTCGAAGACGGGTTCGACGACTCGAATCCCCAGAGCGCCTACGAGCAGGCGCTCAACGGCCTCGAGTTGGCGAGGGTCGACGCCAACAGCAAGGTCGACGAGGGCGTGCTCGCCAACCTCGCGCGTGCGATCCTCGAGCTCGAGACCTTCACCGAGGCGCTCAGCGATGACGAAGAAGGTCGCAGCGCGCTGAGCGAGGCGAAGCTCGTCCTGGCCCGCGACTATGCCAAGCTCGGGGACCAAGCCGCCGCCGAGCGGGTGCTCGACGATCTGCTGCGCAGCACCCCCGACCTCGACACAATCCCGATCGCCAGCTTCGGGCGCAAGATGATCGCCCTCTTCGACGCGCGCAAGGCGTTGATGGACGAAACCGGAAAGGCGACCCTGCAGATCCGGTGCTCGCTCGAATGCGAGGTCAGCGTCGATACGCTGCCCGTGGTCCCCGGTGATTACGACCTCTATGTCGGGGCCCATGTCGTCTGGTTTCGCTCGCTCGATGGCAGGGTCCCGAGCAGCGTGAAGACGCTCGATCTGGCCGCCGCCGGAGCCACTTTGGAGGTCGACCCGCCCGACGTCATCGACGACTCGAACGCGGACTCGGGCTCCGAATCGGACACCGACTCGAGCTCGGATCTCGACGCGACCTCCGATTCGGACTCCGGTTCCGATCCGGCCGATCCGGCCGATGTCTCCGACTCCGATTCGCCGATCGAGGAGCCGCCGCCGCCCCCGCCGCGGCGACGCGGGCGGCTCGGCCTCGAGATCGCGGGGACGCTCGTCGGCGCCGGACAGATCGTCGCGGGCAGCGTGCTGCTCGGGCTCGATGGTCGCTGCGCCGACGGCAGCCCGAACCTCCTGACTTGCCCGAAGGTCCACCAATCGCTGATCGGCGGCGCGGTCTTGGTCAGCATTGGCACCGCGTTGATCACCACGATCGTCGGCCTCCAGCTCCATCGTCCGCGCCACAAAGAGCCGCCGCGCGTCGCCTTCGACCGCCGCGGCAACATCCACTTTTGACCGAAACGAGCTCACCATGTCACGCTCTTCTTCAAAGGTCGGGCTCGCGTTCCTCGCGTTGCTCGCGTGCACAAATCCAGACCAACAATCCGGGCCCAGGCCTCGAACTCGTCGCACGGCCCCACCCGCCACGCCCGAGCCAAGCTCGGCGAACGCCGAGGTCTGTCGGCTGACCGTCGAAGGCGGTGTCCGGCGTGCATTGATCCTCACGAACGAAGATCGACTGTTCGAGCCCCGCGTGGGTGAGGGCGGCCAGATCGAGTTCGAGTGTCCGAAGCCGCCCGAGCGCCTCGACGCGCGCCTCATCGTCGAATGGATGGATCGAACGCTCGCCTACGTCGTGATCGATCTCGC
>JAMHUH010001031.1:0-3501 GCA_035904925.1 Nannocystaceae bacterium | reverse complement strand
GTGTGGCCTGGATCCTCGGCGGCCTGCCCGCCAAAGGCCCCGAGACGCGGCCCACCCGCCCGGGGCCCGAGGGGCTCTTGTTGGCGGGGCCCGATGAGCTCGACGAGCGGGTGTCGTCTTGGGCCTTGTTGACCACGACGACGCCCAAGAACAGCGCCGGGCGCACGATCTTCATAGCGACCCTGCACGTAATTGTGGATTGTTGGATTTCCTCGAACAGATCCGCGAGCGGCTCGTGCCCCTCGTCCGACGCGAACGATGACGAGGGGACCAAGAGCGCCCTTCATGCGCGATCGAACCTGGCTCAGACCAGAGACTCGATGGTCTTGGGATGTGCGACGCGCGATTGCGGCGATTTGCGCGGGCGTGGGCTTGGCAGCGTGTGAAGCGCGGTTCGTCATCGCCATCGCACACGCGTACGCCGTCGAGGATGTGGAGATTGAGCGATCGTCCCACCTCGATCTCAATACTCGAACCCGCTGCCGCCGACGAACTCGCGCAGGATGCTCGTCGGCGGCACGTGATCGGGATAGATCGCGACGTAAGGATCGATCAGCTGGCGCAGCCGATAGGCGACCGGGAACGAGGGGTGATCCTCGCGGACCTCGAGCAAGTAGCGCTCGGCGTAGACCTTGAGCACCGCGATCTCGTAGGCGAGCGAGGTGTCGAAGACCGCGTCGGCGTTGCCGTAGGTCGGGTAGATGTGGCGTCGCTCGCCTCGGCGCACGCTCGGCCAGCGGGCGATGCTGTCGGCGGCCGAGGTCGCGCGACCGTGGCGATCGCGGACGATCCGACGCAAGAGCCGAAGGTCGGCGCTCGAGGTCGCGGTCAGGCGATCGACGGGCAGCGTGGTCGAGGGGTGGACGAAGAGCCGCATCCGCGCCGCGGCCGGGATCGCGGCGGGCCAGAGCGCGTCGTTGAGCGCGTGGATGCCCTCGACCAGCAGGACTTGGTCGGCGGCGATCTGCAGCTTGGCCCCGGCCTCGCGCAGGCACAGGCCGAGCTTGAAGTCGAAGCGCGGGGTCTGGACGCTCTCCCCGGCGCTCAGTCGGGTCAGGTGATCGCGGAGCAGCTCGAGGTCGAGGGCCTCGAGCGCTTCGAAGTCGTACTGACCTTGCTCGTCGCGCGGGGTCTTTTCGCGGTCGAGGTAGTAGTCGTCGAGCGAGAGGTTGACGGGTTGGATCCCCGCGACCTCGAGCTGAACGCTGAGCCGCTTGATGAAGGTGGTCTTGCCCGAGGACGAGGGCCCGGCGATCCCGATGACGCGTAGCTCGGCGCGGCGAGCCGCGATCGTGTCGGCGATCTGGCCGATGCGCTTCTCGTGAAAGCCCTCGGCGACCCGGATGACCCGCTCGATCTCACCGCGCACGCACAGCTCGTTGAAGTCACCGACCGAGTCGACGCCCATCGCTCGCAGCCAGGTTCGGTGGGCGCGGACCATCTCGGAGCCGAAGCGCGGGTGGGCCAGCTCGCGCTCGATCTCGTGCTGGTGCTCGATGTCGGTGGTTCGACCGCGCCGGGCCAGCGGGCCATGGTCGAGCAGGAGGCCGTCGGGGTGGGGGATGATGCTGAAGCCCAGCAGGTACCTCGCGCTCGGGACCAGCGGGCCGACCACGAGCGTGTGGACCTGCCCGCAAGTCTGCAGGGTCGTGACGGTGGTTCGGGCGGTCCGAAGCAGGCGCGCGGCGTCGAGCCAGCCTTGCCGGGTCAGCTGCGCCCGCGCTTCGTCGATCGTCCACAGGTCCCAGCAAAACTCGACGTCCTGCTCGACCAGGCGCTGCATCGCGAGCACGAGCTTGCGGCCGAGCTCGACCCGATCCTCGTGGGTGTCGCCGATGTCGACCACGTGCAGATCGTCGACCGCGTGGCCGAGGCGCAGCTCGAGCTGAGGCGCGACCGTGCGCGCGGCCTCGAGCAGGATCAGCCCGACGCTGCGCCGAAACGCGTCGCGCCCGATCATGTCGTCGAGCAGCACGGGATCGATCCGGGCCTCCGAGTAGACCGGCGTGTCGAGCATCACCGGCTTGGCGTCGAGCAGCGCGGCGACGACCGGCTGATCGCCGACTTGGGTCGGCAAGAGCGTCTCGATCGTCGTGCCCGAGCCGACCAGCTTCTCGCCCTCGGGCGTGCGCACGCGAATCTGCAGGGGTCGCGCGCTGCTGCGCCGATTGACCAGCGCCGCGACGCTGTCGGTCAGCTGCGTGACGTCGTCGCCGAGCGAGCTGACCACCGCTTGGAGCAGGTGCAGGGCGACCGGCGGGTGGCGACCCGCGAGCGCTTGATAGCGAGCCCGGCTGAGTCGAGCGAGGCGCATGATCGTCTCGGCCTTGACCGTCGTCGCGCGTCGTCGCACGCCGAGCATCGCGAGCTCGCCGATGTGCGAGGGCGCCTGGATCCGAACCAGGACCTGGTCACCGCGCTGGACGACCGCGCTGCCCTCGAGGATGAAGTACATGTAGTCGCCCTCTTCGCCCTCGTGGACCAGCTCGGTCCCGGGCGTGACCGCGACCTGGGCGAAGACCTCGATCAACGCGCCGAGCTCGGGCGGGGTCAGCTGCGCGAGGATCGGGTTGCGGCTGAGCGTGTCGATGTCTTCTTGAGTCGCGCCGAGGCGCATCGGGCTGATCGATTCGACGCTCATCGCAGGACCTGCTGGATCGTCGTCGATGTCGCCGGGCGGGGCCAGCCCCGCTGCGTTCGGGCCCTCGCCTCGCAGCTGTACACTGGCCCCGACGCGGTCGTATCGTGGCTTCATGCCGACTTCGCCCCGCGTTCGTGTCGTCGTGGCCTGCCTCGCGCTCGGGCTCGCTGCCTGCGATCGACCCGAGCCCGCGCCGAAGCCGAGTGAAGCGAAGTCGAGCGAGCCGAAGCCGAGCGAGCCGCCTGCAGCTCCGGCAGCCCCGAGCGCTCCGGTCGTCGAAGGCCTCGTGTTTCCGATCGGCGCCGTGGTCTATGCCCACGAGCAGCGGCGTGTCTTTCGTGGCGTGACCTCCGACCTGACGTGGGTAGCGACCCACGAGGACGCGGTCGGGCTCCTGACTTGGATGAGCGAGAGCACGAGCTCGCTGGGCGACGTCGTGATCGACGTGCATGGTCCGAGCGATCCGGGCGTTCCACAGACGGGGCTGCCGAGCGGCATGGGTGCCGCGATCTCGGTGACTCGAGCGCAGAGCAGCGAGCGCTGCTTGCCTTGCTACGACGCCTTCGGCACCCGCGTCGCCGAGCCCATCGAAGGCTGCGATTGTCCATAGCGGGCTCGCGTGCGAGGCGTGTTAGAACCCGCCGCGGATGGTCCAAGACGCACGCAACGCCCCCAAGCTCCCCGGTCGCTGGCCGCTGCACCCGACAGCGGCGCGGCACCCGCCGGCAAGCGCGTCGAGGTGCCGAAGAGCGAGCACCACATCGACCCGAAGCTGGTCGACGAGCGCGCCGTCAAGGTCGTCAGCACGTTGGCCGACGCCGGCTTCGAGGCCTACATCGTCGGCGGCGCGGTGCGCGACC
>JAMHUH010001030.1:0-3070 GCA_035904925.1 Nannocystaceae bacterium | reverse complement strand
CGGCTGGACGCTGCCCTTGCTCTGCCCGGAGCTCGAGCTCGCGCTCGGGGACGCGGACGCGAGCGAGGCCGCGAGCGAGCTGCTCGCTCGCATGCAGACCTGACCATCGTCTCGGCGAGACCGCGAGGTTCCCGGACTCTCGGAGTCGGGGACTGACGACGCAGAAAAAATCGGACCGGTCGCGTCAGACTTTCGAAGGTGGCTCCAAGGGAAGAGCATGAAGACGACCATCAACCACCTCTCGGTGGCCAAGTTCCTGGCTGTTCTCGGCCTGTCGACGATCATGCTGCCCGCGAGCGCGGATGCGGCCAAGAAGACCTTCTGCCAAGAGAATGGCCACGGCGCCAACGGGTGCAGCGATCTCTTCGCCGGCGGCGGCTATTGCTGGGAGAGCACGGACAGCACCACCGGCTACGTCTGCAGGGAGGACGATCCCGAGGCAGGTCTCGAGCCGGTCGAGTCGGTCAGTGATCCCGTCCTCTTGACCCCGGGCGGCGACTCGGGCGAGATCGAAGCCCTGGAGATCGTGATCTGCGGTCCCGACAACGGCGCGGGGTGCTTCACCTGGGCGATCCCCAACGTGTGCTGCGATGACTTGGGGCTGTCGAACGCCGAGCCGATGGGCGTCGGCGGTGCGACCATCACCTGCTACGACTGAGCCCGACTTCCCGGTGAGCGGCGCGTTGGCTCGCGCCGCTCACCTGGCAGCACGTCCGAGCACGCCATCCCGGCGATCACGTGTGCGGCCTCGGCCGGTCGCAGCAGCCCGACGAAGCGCCGGTGACTCAGGCCCCGACCTTGCTGAACAAATAAAACATCTCGTCGGCGATCTGCCGGCAGCGCTCGTCGTAGCGAGCCTGCTCGGCGGGCGTGCCATCGGCTTGCTTGGGGTCGTCGTAAGCGAGCGAGATCCGCAAGCTCGCGCCAGCCACGAAGGGGCAGGCCTTGTCGGCCTCGCTGCAATTCAGGATCGCCGCGAACTCGGCCTGCGGATTGCTGGGCGTCGAGAACACCTTCGAGAACGCTTCGATCGGCGGACGCTCGGGCGAGTAGTCGAGCAAGTAGTGCGGGTTGTCGCCCTCGGGCGGGGCCTCGAGCGCGAACCCGGCCCGCTGCAAGGCCGCGACCGCGCGCGGGTTGAAGGCGGTCGCCTCGGTCCCGCCCGAGTAGGCCTCGACGCCCTCGACGCCGTACCAGGCCGCCGCCGTGGTCGCCCAGATCTGGCTCATGTGACTGCGCCGCGAGTTGTGGGTGCAGATGAACACCAGCTTGGCGGTCCGGCCCGCGGCCCGCTCGGTCTGCACGAACTCGGCGATCTGATCGAGGGTCTGCTTGCGCTCGTCGGGGATCGTCGCGAGCTCGGGCTGCAGCGACTCGACGTAGCGCGCGAGCTCGGGATGAAGGACCAAGGTCGAGTTGGGCACGGTGGTCGCGGGCTCGGGGCTCGGGTCGGCAGGCGTGGGCGTGGGCGTGGACTCGCTCGTACGCGGACCCGCGCACGCGAAGCTCAGACACGTGAACACGAGGGCGACTCGAAGCTGGCACAGGTGCATCGGCGCCCGGAGTGTACTCAAAGCAACCCGCCTGTCGGCCGCGGTCATCGGCGATCGACTGAAATGAATCGAGGTTGTAACCAAACCCCGCGCTCACCTCGCAGAGCGCCTCGTCGAGGATCCGACGACGACCACGTTCGAGTAGCATGGCGTCATGGCCGATCGCCTCGCCCACTCGTCGATGGTTTTGGCCCTCTCGGTCGTGCTCGGCGCCTGCGATGCCCCGCAACCGACGGTCAACCCGGAGGAGCAAGCTGCGGCGGATCAGGCCCGTCGCGCCGAGGAGCAGCGGCTCGCGGTCGAGCAGGAGCGGAGCGACTATCAGGCCAAGGTCGCAGCGGCCAAGGTCGCGCTCGAGGCCGAGCCGACGGTCGCCAACCTGCGCGCCTTCGATCACGCCGTGCTCGAGTTCGGAGACCTGTCCGTCGAGGCCCGCGCCGAGCTCGACTATACGACCGTGTACCGCGAGGTCACGCTCGAGGGCCTCGGCAAGCAGATCCTCGATCAGGTGCGAGCCGAGTGGTCGGACAAGAAGAACCGGACGACGGAGCTCGGCTGGGATCTCAAGCAGGTCGCGGTGTTCCGGCTCAACGCGCGCGCAACCTGCAAGATCGCGCCGAGCGAGTGGACCGAAGACGCCGCGCAGATGCTCGCCACGGGCCCGACCCACGACCCGTCGTGGGCGATCGGTCGGCCGGTTCACGACGTGGACGTCGCGTTCCTCGAGTTGGTGTTCGACTACGGCGGCACGCAGGCCGACGTCCGCACGAGCTGCCGCGCCGGGCTCGACATGGTCATCGCCGAGGACAAGAAGGACAAGCTCCGCCAGAGCTACGTGCTGCAGACATGCAGCGAAGTCGCGGGCAAGGACTGGCAGACCGACCTCGAGCAGTGGGCCACGGCCAAGGAGATCAAGGCGTTCCGCAAGGTCTACGATCCGATCCGGGCCGAGCAGGACGCCGCGAAGGCGGCCGAGAACGCGGCCATCCAGGCCAAGCTCGACGCCGACTGGGAGGCCGAGAAGGAGCGGCGGCGGGCCGAGGACGCGGCCTCGGACGCGGCCTGGGCCTCGGGCGGGTCGGGTTCGTCGGGCTCGAGCACGTCGTCGTCGAGTTCGTCGGCGCAAGGACCCGTTTCGGTCACGCTCCGCAACACCTGCGGCAGCACAATCAAGCTCTTCTACGGCGACGACCCCGAGTTCGGCAGCGGACGAACCGACTCGCTCGGCTCGAATTCTCGCACCAACATGCAGTTCAAGGTCGGCGAGGTCGTGTGGCTGACCGACGACGCGCGCAAAGGCCTGGCCAGCGCCTCCGTGTCGAGCTCGACCCGCGAGCTCGAGTTCACCTGCAACTCGATCCGCGCGCGCTGACCCGGATCATGATTGGACCTCGTCATGGGCGTCGACTTCACCTGCGCGCTGCTCGAGTCCGCGAACGCCAAGACGCCGGGCACTACCGTCATCTACTTCGATCTCAGCGAGACGTTGGGCGGGACTTGCTGGCTCGGCGGGACTC
>JAMHUH010001029.1:0-5299 GCA_035904925.1 Nannocystaceae bacterium | reverse complement strand
GGCAGCACGACCACCGCGCTCGAGTTCGAAGGCGTCGAGCTGCCGAACGAAGCGCTGCTCGGCGAGATCGATCGCGGCTTCCCGGTCGCGATGATGGCGCTCGACGGCGGTCGAATCGGCATCGCCTCGCTCGCGCTCGGGGTCGGCCTCGCCGCGAGCGAGTTCGCCAACCGCTACGCGATCGAGCGCAAGCAGTTCGGCCAGTCGATCGCCGACTTCCAGGCGATCCAATGGATGATCGCCGACAACGCGACCGAGCTCGACGCGGCGCGAATGCTGGTCCTGCGGGCCGCGTGGCTCAAGCAGCAGGGCAAATTGTTCACGCGCGAGGCCTCGATGGCCAAGCTCTACGCGAGCGAGCGGGCGTTTTGGGCCTGCAATCGGGCGCTGCAGATGCTCGGGGGCTACGGCTACACCCGGGACTATCCGGTCGAGCGTTACTTGCGAGACGTTCGGGTGACCGCGATCTACGAGGGCACCTCGGAGGTCCAGCGGATCGTCATTGGCCGCGACGTGCTCCGCCAGTTCGCCAGCTGAACTCGGCCACACGCTCGCTCAGCCACACGCGACGTTGCGCCGCTGCAGCGCGACGGCCTCTTCGTCGCCGACGACCGTGGCCTCGTGGAGCAGCCAGCGGAACATCGCGTTGGCGATCGCCGCCTCGCCGCGCTCGTCCCAGAGCCAGACCGCGAGGTTGCAGAGCGGATCGTGAGCCTGCGAGAAGGCGATCCGCAGCAGCTCGACGCCGCCGAGCCGATGCACGCGCTCGTACTGCTCTTGCACGGCCAGGAACTCGCGCAGCTCGTCGAGCGCGGGTAGGGCACGGCGCTCGCGGACCCGACGATCGAGCGCCTCGCAGGCGAGCGCGAGCTCGTCGAGCAGCTCGTGGCGAAGCTCGCGAGCGACCCGCCGCAGCGAGCCCTCGGCGTTCTCGAGCGTCACCAGCGGGATCCGAGCGCGACGAGCCAGCGCCGCGAGGTCGTGATCGACCTGGCGACCGAGCTTGGCCAAGACCTGATCTGCGTCGCCGCCACGCAGGGCCAGCGCGCGCCGGACGGTCTGCTCGCGCAGGCTGGACTCACTCCACACGCGATCCCAAGCGCTGGCGAGCGCGACGATCTGCGCCGTGGCGACCCGCGGCTGGACCAAGGTGCGAGCGTGAGTGGCCAGCAGCGCCTCGGCGGCGATCGGCTTGGGTTGGGCGCGGGTGGTCGGCTTGAGCAAGTCGGGCTCGAGCGTCGAGGTCGCCAAGCCGCGACGCAGCAGCGCGAGATGCCGGATCCGACTCGGCGCGAGCAGCCAAGCGGCGATCAGCTCGAGCGCGCTGGGCACCGGCGGATAGCCGATCAGCCGGGCCGCGACGGCGCCGAGGAAGCGAGCCGCCCGCGAGCGGCGATGCGGCGCCCGCCCGAGCAGCTCGACCTCGGCCCAATCACCGCGCGCGGCCGCATCGGCGACCCGCCACTCGTTGGCGAGGTGCTGGGCGATCGGCGGGCAATGATCCTCGTCGAAGCTCGCCACGCTGCGCATGAGTCGACGAGCCTGCTCGCGGTCGCCGAGCACGTCGGCCAGCAGCGCGCTGCCGAGCACGCCCGCGCCCTCGAGCTGGGGCAGCTCGTCGCGGCGCGCGGTGAGCCAGGCGATCGCCTCGGGATCGGGCACGCGCCGACGCAGCAACGCCCAGGTCCCGGCCACGAACTGGCCACCCGCGACGTCGCCTCGCCAGGTCCAGCCGGCCAGCTGCGTCAGGTTCCAGGCCGCTCGCCAGGCACCCAGCGGGATCAGCAGCGCGCGGGTGATCGGCCAGGGGAAGAGCAGCAAGGCGATCAGCGAGAGCGGGACCAAGTTGGCGACATGACCACGGGCGATCGAGAGCACGAAGAGCGCCCCGACGAAGCACAAGATCAGCGCCAGCACGATCGCCCAGACTCCGTGCGCCCAGGGCTTGGCCGGCAAGTGCGGGGAGATCCGCGCGTACTCCCAGCGATGCAGCAAGGTCGGAACCAAGACCGCGATGGTGACGAAG
The DNA here is from genome assembly GCA_035904925.1 of Nannocystaceae bacterium. Classification (GTDB taxonomy): domain Bacteria; phylum Myxococcota_A; class Polyangia; order Nannocystales; family Nannocystaceae; genus Plesiocystis. The sequence goes on along the minus strand of JAMHUH010001029.1, from coordinate 3,273 downwards.
GCCAGAGGGAGCATGACCATGTTCACTTGCGCCATCCCATCGAGGTCGGGGCCGCTTCGAAGCCCGGGAGATCGAGCAGGTCGAGCGGCTCGCCCGGATCGCTCGGCAGGGCCTCGGCGTTGCCGTGGACCCAAAGCTCGTGAAGGAGCCGACGCTGCGGGTCACGCAGCTCGGCCATCGCCTCGCGGATCTTGGCGGAGTCGCGTCGACCGGCGCCAAAAGGGGTCCGGTACTGATCGGCGCCGCTCATGCCCAGCTCGAGCATCCCGAGCAGCTTCTGGCCGGCTCGCTCGACCTCGGCGCGGCTGCACTCGGGTCCGAGCTCGAGCACGTAGAAGGGGTTGTCCAGCACCCTCGCACGCAGCTCCACCGTCATCGTCGCACCTTTTGGGCACAGGGGTGGAGCGAGCGGGCAGGGGCCATCGGTGGCCTGACGCCCCTTCTAGTGGAAAGTTTCCGCGAACCGGACGCAGCACACGTCTGGGCGCTTTCGCCCAGGTGAGCCAAGCCGACGATTTGCGGTGACACTTCCGCCGCGCGCCGGGGTTCGATACCGGACGCCGGAAGGCTCATGGCCATCGACGTCGACGCCGCATACCGCCGCTACGGGCCGATGGTCCTACGCCGCTGCCGGACCATGCTCCGCGACGAGCAGAGGGCCTACGACGCCATGCAAGACGTGTTCGTTCAGCTACTGCGCCACCACGAGCGGCTCGACGACCGCGGGATGTCGAGCCTGTTGTATCGGATGGCGACCAACGTCTGCCTCAACCGGATTCGCTCGCAGTCGCGCCGGCCCGAGGACGCGAGCACGGATCTGCTCGGGCGGATCGCGGCGTCGAGCTCGATCGAGCAGCGAACCGGCGCCCGCGCGCTGCTCGATCGGCTCTTGGGCGGCGAGCCCGAATCGACCGCGACCATGGCGGTGCTGCACCTCCACGACGGGCTGACGCTCGAAGAGGTCGCGGAGGTCGTGGGCCTCTCGGTCTCGGGCGTCCGCAAGCGCTTGCGCAAGCTCAAGGCTTCGCTCGCCGAGCTGGAGGACGTGGCATGAGCGAACGAGAGATCCCCACGCTGCTGGTCGAGCAGCTCGAGCTCGATGAATTGTCCGAGTCACGCAAGCGCGCGGTCGAGGCCGAGCTCGGCGCGCTCGAAGTCGATCCCCGCGCAGCCCTGCGAGCCTCGAACGCCGAGATCCTGCACGACTACCCGAGCGAGCGAGTGATGGCCGATGTTCGTCGTCGGGCGGCGCTTCCGGAGCCACGCTCCCGCGCCTGGTTGCCCTGGCTCGTGGTCCCGGGCCTCGCCGCGGCGACCGCTCTGGTCTTGGTCGTGGTCCTCGGCGATCACGAAAGGGCGGGCGTCACGGGCGAGAGCGGTGCGATCGCCCAGCTCGATCCAGGCAGCGAGACTGGCGAGCCCACGCGGATCAAAGGTGGCGCCGATGCCCACCTGGTCGTCGATCGCAAGCTCGGCCAGGGTCACGAGCGCCTGGTCGCGGGCGAGCTGATCCGCGAGGGCGACCTCGTTCAGCTCAGCGTCGTGCCGGATGGGCACAGCCAAGCGGTGGTGGTCTCGATCGATGGACGCCGCGTGGTCACGCTGCATCACCCGGCGACGCCCACGGGCTCCGCGACGCTGGCGAAGGGCAGCGAGGTTCCGCTCGCGACCAGTTACGAGCTCGACGACGCGCCTGGGTTCGAGCGCTTCATCTTGGTCACCCGCAGCGACGACGCGCCGCTCGACGAGGCCGCGATCGCGGCGATCCTGGCCGCCGCCGAGCAGCTCGCGGCCGAGGGTCCACCCGCGCAGACGAGGCCGCTGGCGCTCGTGGGCGAGGGCTGGCAACAGAGCTCGTTCGTGCTGCGCAAGCCCGACGCGGCCGTGCCCACGCCGATGGAGGTGCCCTGATGAGGGCGCGCTTGCGCAGGCTGGCGCTGGTCTCGATGGTGCTCGCGCCAAGCTTGCTGGTCGGGGCTCGGCCGGCGCAGGCGGGCCAGCCCGAGGCCGACGTGAAGCTGCGTCGCTTCGCCTTGCTGGTCGGGGCCAACGACGGCGGCAGCGAGCGCGAGCAGCTGCGCTACGCCGAGACCGACGCCGCGCTGGTTGGCAAGGCGCTCGGCGATCTCGGCGGGGTCGCGAGTCGCGACCAATTGGTCTTGAGCGACCCGACTCCGGCCACGCTCGAGCGGGCCTTCGTCGAGCTCGCCAAGCTGGCCGCCGCGGCCGAGGCTGCCGGCGAGCAAGTCCAGTTCGTCTTTTACTACTCGGGCCACAGCGACGAGAGCGGGCTGCTCTTGGCCGGGGTCAACTTCGACTACAAGCGCCTGCGCAAGCTGATCGACCAGGTCCCGGCCGACGTCCGGATCGGCATCCTCGACTCGTGCTCGAGCGGGGCCTTCACCCGCTACAAGGGCGGCAAGAAGCAAGAGGGGTTCTTGGCCGGTGGCGCGGCCGAGGTCCGTGGTCACGCCTACCTGACCTCGAGCTCGGCCGACGAGGCCGCGCAAGAGAGCGATCGGATCGGCGGCTCCTTCTTCACCCATTTTTTGGTCACCGGCCTGCGCGGCGCGGCCGATGCCGACAGCGACAAACGGGTCACGCTCGACGAGGCCTATCGCTTCGCCTTCGACGAGACCCTGGCGCGGACCGAGGCGACCGCAGGCGGGCCCCAGCACGCGGCCTACGACATCCAGCTGACCGGCACCGGCGACCTGGTGTTCACCGATCTGCGCAAGACCTCGGCCAAGCTCGAGATCGCGGCTGGCGTGGTCGGTCGTATCTATGTTCGTGACCGCCGGGGCTCGCTCGCCGCCGAGCTCTACAAGGCCAAGGGCAGCGCCGCGATCTCGCTGGCGCTCGAGCCGGGCGACTACACGTTGACCATCGACGACGGCCGGCAGCTGCATCGGGCCAACGTCGCGGTTCGATCGGGCAAGACCTCGACGCTCGAGCTCACCGCGCTCGAGGACGTGCAGATCGAGGGCACGCGACTGCGCGGCGGCTCGGACGAGCCCGCCTCCAAGATCGAGGGGCCCAAGCGGTTGCCCGGCAACATCCGCCACATCCCCTTCAACATCGGCGTCGCGCCGGGGGCCGACCTCAATCGCAGCGCTGGCAGCGATCCCGTGCTCAACAACATGTCGCTCTCGCTGGGCACGACCTCGGCCTATCGGGTCGAGGGGATCCAGAGCGCGGTCGCGGCTGCGTGGACGCGCGAAGAGATGCGTGGGATCCAGGCCGCGGTCGGTGTGGTTTCGGCTCGCGGTAGGG
>JAMHUH010001028.1:0-22217 GCA_035904925.1 Nannocystaceae bacterium | reverse complement strand
GGTCGAGTTCAGGCTCGTGCGGCCGCCAGTTTATGAGAAAAAGCTGAACGATCGGGAACTACGGGCGGAGATCTTGGCGCGGCTCGATGCACGCGAGCTGGAATTGATCAGGGAACGGGAGGCTCGGGGGACCGAGGTGCTGGGTGTCGCGCGGGTGCTGGCGCAGCCCTGGTATGGGTTTCCAGGTCGGCCGGAGGATCTGTTTGGGACGAGTCCCGGCGTGTCTGGGAAGAGCAAGTGGGCGCGGATCGAGGCGCTTCAGCGGCGGGCGGAATTCGTCCTGGCGCATGGTGTCGCGCGGGCGAGGTTTCTCGCGTGCGAGCGGGATGTGGTCTGGCCTTTTGGAACGTGGTTGATGCGCGTGAGGCTTGGATTGCCTTGCGAGAATGCGCCGCCCTGAGGGACGGCGCGATTGGTTTTGGGCGGGCACGGCGACCCGCCTGTTCGTGTTGGTTGGGCTCGGGAATTGGGTGATCTTCGGCACAAATTGGCCCGTGGACGGGACGGATTCGTGGTCGATTAGGTGGGGCTGAGAGGCGGCTGCGCGAAAACGGAGACGCTGATTAGCCCGCGTCGCTCCCGCTTTGCGAAGGACCTCCGGGAAGGGACTTTCCGGGTTCGACGGGACGGATTCGTGGCCGATCACGTGGGGCTGAGAGGTGGCTACGCGAAAACGGAGACGCTGATTAGCCCGCGCCGCTCCCGCTTTGCGAAGGACCTCCGGGAAGGGACTTTCGGGGAAGAGGACTACCCGACCGGCTCGAAGTCTTGGCAGGCGAGGTCGACGTTGTCGTCAAGCGCAGTCTGGACCGCGTTGGGCACCGCGTTGGCGCCCGCGCAGACGTCGGCCGCGAACCCGTTGGCGCCCGCGTGCAAGGTCGTGAATTCGTAGAGGCGGTCGGCGTGGAAGGAGCTCGCGCAGCTCTGCGGTTGGTTGCAGAAGTTGACGCCCGCATTGCTGGTCGGATCGCCCGCGATCACGATGCTGGCCACGCCCGCGGGGTCGTCGGCCTTGAGCGCGACCAGGGTGTCGTAGAGGACCTGCACGGGTTGGCCGGCGACGTTGCAGCCGATCCCACACGAGTTGCCGTTGGCTTGGTCGTAGGCGCCGTAGTCATCGACGTCGGTGAGCATGACCAGGACCAAGAGCGCGTCGGAGCGCAGGAAGCCGGTCGAGTCGTTGCCGAGCAGGTTGACCGCGGAGGTCAGCACGTGCTCGCAGCCGAGCGGCGCACCGCCGCCGTTGCCGACCTTGGTCGCGGCGGCTTGGAAGTGGACCGAGATCTGCTGGGGCGTATAGGTGCCGCTGTCGAACCAGGGGTTGCTGTCGGCCCAGTTGTTGGGCACGACCCAGCCGTCGTCGTTGTCCCCGGTCACGCCGATCCGGTAGTCGATGCCGCCGCAGTTGAGGCCCTCGAGCGTGCTCACGATGCTCAGGAAGGCTTGGCCGGCCTTGAGCGCGTTGATCTCTTCGATCATCGAGGCCGAGCCGTCGAGCGCGAAGAGCATGTCGACCTTCTTGCAGCCGGTGTCGACGCAGGGGCCGTCGGTGGTCGCGGTCTCGTCGGCGAGCGTGTCGAGCTTGGGGCCGGTGGTCGCGTCGTCGGTCGCGGTCGTGCTCGATTCGCCCGCGCTGGTCGTGCTGGTCGGGTCGCCGTCGCCGTCGCCCACGACCTCGTCGCTGAACTCGTTGGGGTTGGGCCCGGCGTTGACACACACGCCGCTGAGGCAGACCAGGCCGAGATCGCAGCCGCCGCCGCCGGTGCACTCGCAGGCCTCCGCGCCGATCGAACACTCTTCCTTGCAGCCCTCGAGCATGAGCCCGGCGAGCAAGGCGAGTGAACCCGAGAGGACCAAGGCAAGCTTACGCATGCGATCAGGATACACCGCCGCTTGCGCCGCGCGAAAGCCCATCGGAGCGACGCCGTTGGCGTGCTAGTAGTGAAGGACCGCCCAAGCGCGGCCGCCTCGGACCATGAAGATTCGCGTCCTGCACCTGATCTACGCCGCCGCGGGCGTGACCGCGATTGGCCTCGGCGTCTGGCTCTGGCGCGCGCGGGTCGAGCACGAGACCGAGCAGACGCTCGATCAGGGCCTGGCCGATCTGCGCAAGGACGCACGCGGGCGCGAGCACGATCGCCCGATCTTCTTTCGCCAAGTCGGGCGCTACTCGGCCGGTCGCGACGAAGAGCTCGCGCGCGAGCTGGTGTTCACGCCGCCGGCTGGCAGCGACCCTGGCGAGCTCGGTCCAGAGGAGGCCGTCGACGCGTTCGCGGGCGTGATGGACGAGCTCGAGGACGCGCTCGAGGACGATCGCAAGCTCGGGCGCAAGGAGTCGGGCGAGCTCTACAACCGCGCGACTGGTTCGTTCAACGCGATGTCGGCCTGGATCGACGGCAGCGACCCGCGCGAGCGAGCGGTGCTCGAGGACGCCCACTCGCGCATGCTCGACCTGATGCGCCGGCTCGACATCCGGCCGCCCGCGCGCGAGCTCGACGGCTTCGTCTCGGCCCGCGAGCGCTGAGTCGATCGCCGAGTCTGTTGTAAGCTCGCGGCCGATGCCGGGCGCCTTCACGCTGATGACCTGGAACGTCAACTCGATCCGTGCGCGGCTCGACAACGTGCTGGCCTACCTCGACGATCACCAGCCCGACGTCGCGTGTCTGCAAGAGACCAAGGTCGAAGACGCGCTCTTTCCCAAGGTCCCCTTCATGGAGCTCGGCTACAAAGTCGAGATCCACGGGAGCAAGGGCCAAGCCGGGGTCGCGACGCTGAGCAAGATCAAGGCGACCGAGGTCCAGCGTGGCTTCGCCGAGGGGGCGCCCGACAAGCACGCCCGGATCTTGGCCACGACCATCCAGGGGGTTCGGATCTACAACTTGTACGTGCCCAACGGGACCGCGCTGGCCAGCGAGCACTTCGCCTACAAGCTGGCCTGGCTCGACCGGCTCCGCGCCGAGCTCGACGCCAAGTACGAGGCGAGCCAGCCGGTGATCTTGTGCGGCGACTTCAACGTCGCTCGCGACGAGCGCGACGTCTGGAGCGTGGCCGCGCTCGCGGGCCATACCCACTTCACGCCCGAGGAGCACCGGGCGCTCGATCAGCTCGAGGGCTTTGGTCTGCGCGACTGCTTTCGCAAGCACGACCAGGCGCCCGGTCGCTACACCTGGTGGGACTACCGCGACGCGGCGATGGGCAAGATGCACTGCATGCGGATCGACTATGTCTACGCGACCGCACCGCTCTACGAAGCCTGCACCAAGGTCGTGCACGACTGGGAGCCGCGCGACTGGGACTCGCCCTCGGATCACGTGCCCGTGACCGCGACCTTCACCGCGTCTTGATCAGGCTTCGAAGATCGCGCGCCAGCGATCGCGCAGCAGGCCCATCCGCACGACGTCGATCCGGCCCTGCTCGCCCTGCAATTCCTGAAAGAGCACGCCCTCGAGGTCGAAGCCGAATTGGCTGTTGATGTTGAGGTTTCGGACGTTGACGTCGGTCGAGTAGATGTAGACCTTCTCGAAGTCCAAGATCCGAAACGCGTAGTACAAGAACGCGAAGGTCGCTCGCTTGCCGATGCCCATGCCTTGGAGATCGGGGCGACCGACCAGCTTGCGCATCTCGAGTCGGCGGGCGTGCTCGTCGAGGTTCTCGGCCCCGATGATGCCGACCGCTTCGCCCTCGTACTCGATGCAGAAGTAGCGAGCGCTCGGTCGGGTCAGGTGCTCGCGCAGGCCCTCGAGCGTGGTCGGGTAGGGGGTGACGAAGCTGTTGCGGACCTTGGCCGCGGCCAGCCACGCGTCGACCTGGGTGGGCAGGGCTTCGTCGATCGGCCGAAGCACCACGCTGCCGTCGACGCTGAGCCGATGCGACTCGGCCCAGTGATCCTCGATGCTCTCGAGCGTGAAGATTCGGCTGTAGAAGCAGTCGTGCTTGGCCGGGCTGGCCTCTTGGTCGGACATGTGCCCGAGCAGGTGCGAGGCGATCGTGACGAGGTCGGCCTTGGGCACGCCGTAGTTGACGAGCTCGTTGTAGAAGCCCTTGGTGACCAGCTTGAGCAGCTGTTCTCGTTGGCGACGCTCGACGTGGCTGCGATCGGAAACATCGACCATGAGAGACTCCGCGCTCTCACCATAACACCCTCGCGCGCGCTCGGACGCGCCAAGATCGCGCGTCGATCGTCGTGATTCCGATCGTGGTGGAGCGGAGTCGAGCGTCGAGGCTCAAGGGATGCTCTCGGGCGCGTGGTCGTAGTGCTGGTCGACGAAGCAGAGCAGGTCTTCGAGCACCGGCGTGTCGAACTCGTACACCCAAGTCCAGGTGATCGCGGCGAAGCGAGGCGCGTCGAGCAGGGGATCGGGGGTCAGCAAGATCGACAGATCGGGGCGAGCGGCGAGCACCGCTCGAACCACGTCGAGCTCGGCGTCGCAGGTGTCCGGGCAGTTGTAGACGAGCACGACCCAGCCATGCTCGAGGTTGTGAACCCAATAGCCGCGCTCGACCGGATCGAGGTGCTCGCCCTTGGTCGACCAGATCGGGAAGTGATCGCCCGAGTGGGGCGGGTTATGGCTCCACTCGATCATCGTGTCGGTCGGGACGTGCTTGGCCGACTGTGCGCAGAAGCCCTCGCCGATGATCATCGGGCAGTCCATGACCTCGGTGGTCGGCATCGGCTCGCAGGGCTCGCCGGTCTCGGTGCCGGTGTCGCTGCCGGTGTCGCTGCTCGAGCTGCCGCCCTCGCTGCCGGCTTCGTTGCCGCTCGCGCTCGAGCTGGTCGTGGTCGCGCTCGAGCTGCTCTCGCTCGTGCCCGTGCTCTCGCTCTCGGCCGCGCTGGTCTCGTCGCTGGCGTCGTCGTCGGCAGCGGGCTCGCTGCTGCAGGCGATCGAGAGCAGCGCGCCGATCAAGGACCAGCGCGCGAGCGTCGAGCTCGTGGGGGCGCATGTCATGGCGAGATTGTATCGCGCCTGGGCGGCTCATGGGATGCTCTCGGGCGCGTGATCGTAGTGCTGGTCGACGAAGCAGAGCAGCTCGTCGAGCACCGGCGCGTCGAACTCGTACACCCAAGTCCACGCGATCGCGGCGAAGCGGGGTGCGTCGAGCAGCGGGTCTTCGGTCAGCAAGATCGAGAGGTCGGGCCGCGCGTCGATCACCGCACGAAGCAGCTCGAGCTCGGCGTCGCAGCCCTCGGGGCAGTGGTAGACCAGCACGATCCAGCCGTGCTCGAGGTTGTGGACCCAATAGCCGCGCTCGACCGGCTCGAGGTGCTCGCCCTTGGTCTCCCAGATCGGGAAGTGATCGCCGGAGTGGGGCGGGTTGTGGCTCCACTCGATCATCGTGTCGGTCGGGACGTGCTTGGTCGAGTCGCTGCAAAAGCCCTCGCCGAGGGTCGCGGGGCAGTCGGCGACTTGGCTGGCGTCGGTCGGACCACAAGGCTCGCCGGTGGTGGTGTCGGCGTCGCCAACCTCGTCGAGCGAGCTGGCGACGTCGTCGACGATCACGCAGGCGGTCATGCCGAGCATGCCGAGACCAAGCACGAAGCGCTGTCCGCAGAGCATGGCGGATTGTAACGCCTCGTCGCTTCAGTAGGCCGCGCGCGCGGCTTGGACCGCCCCGACCACGCCATCTTGGGTCCAGACCAGCAGGCCGAGGCTGGCGAACACGTAGATCAGCTCGAGCTCGCCGCCGATCGTGTCGGCCTCGATGTCGTCCGGGGCCTCGCCGAGCACGACCAAGAGCTCGCCGATCTCCATGCCGATCAGGTCGCGCCCACGCACCTGGCAAAACCCGTAGAAGGTCACGGTGTCGATCAGGCCCTCGTCGTCGACGTGGACGCTCAGCGCGTCGTCGAGGCCCGCGACGTTGTACTCGATCAGCTCGTCGTCGAACTCGGGATCTTCGACCCGATGCAGCAGCTCGCCGTGATCACCGATCGTGGCGCCGAACCAGAGCGGCCCGACGCGCAGGGTCGGGACCAGCTCGAAGCGGGCGGCGAGCGAGGCTTGGCTGGACGCAGGCACGGCTCGATCATCGCACGGAGCGAAGCGCTGCACCCCGACTCTGCGGTGGGCGAGCGATGCGACCGCGAGGATGGGTGGGCGCCGGGATCGAAGCAGCGGCGGCGCCGGACGCGTGGCGGCTCGTTAGCGATAGCCGCTGGCGCGATGATCGATCAGCTCGCGTTCGAAGCGGACCAGGCACGCGCGGGCCCGCTCGAGCCGAGCCACGCTCGCTTGCAGCGGGGTCGCGTGATCGATCAGCGCCTCGGCGCTGCTCTCGGGCAGATCGAAGGCCGAGCGGGTGGCCTCGGCGAGCTCGAGGATCGGCTCGACGTCGAGGTCGAGCTGCTCGACCAGCTGCCGCTCGGTCGAGCTCAGCGCTTCGAAGCGGGCCAGCCAGGCGACCAGCTGCTCGCGCAGGCGCTCGAGCGTGTGGCCGAAGTTGGCGTCCTCGATCTGTCGCCAGAGCGGGCGCCGCAGCTGGAGGCCGAGGTGGCGCTCGATCGTCAGCATCTCGCGGGCTCGAGCGAGCGCGTCGTCGATGCGTTCGCGCAGGTCCAGCGCCGCGTCGACGAGGCCAGCGAGCGCGTCACCGATCCGTTGCTCGAGCTGCGCGCGGGCGGGCGCGCCGAGCTGACGGTGGCGATGCCGGCGATGCCGACCGAGCGTGGCGACCAGCGCGGTGCAGCCCGCGAGCACGGCGAAGGTCGCGAGCAAGGGCAAGAACACGCCCATGAGAGCTCATTCGGACTTGGCAGGCGGGAGGTTCGGCTGCGGGACCTGCTCGGCGAAGCCGCGCGCCGGGTCGACGAAGAGCACCAGCGACGCGGGCCGGGTCGGCGCGTCGATGTCGTGGTCGTGCTCGTCGGCTTCGCGATCGTCTTCGCTGCCGAGGTAGCCGGCCTCGAGTCGCTCGGGGTGGACGATCACGCTGGCCAGCCACAGCTCGGCGCCCTCGCCCACGAGCGCAGCCGGGACGGGATGGCAGCCGAAGCTGTCGGCGTCGGCCAGCAGCGCGCGCAAGGGCACGCGGGTCGGCTCGTCGTTCGCCTCGTTCAGGAGGCGCTCGAGCTTGTCCGCGTGGGCCTCGAGCGCCTCGCGATCGAAGCGCAGCTCGGACGCGGTCGAGAAGAGCACGACCGCGCGACCAGGTCGCTTGCCTGGCCGACGCAGCCAAGGCTGCTCGCGCATGACCGTGGCCAGGACCAGTGGCCCGGCCTCGAGCGCGGCCTTGCGCTCGCGACCCGATCGCATCTGGCTGTAGGTCCCGAACGCGAACCCGCCGACCCAGAGCGCGACCCCGACGTAGGCCCAGGCGAAGGGGATGATGTCCATCGCCCCGAGGATCATCGTGGTCACCAACAAGATCGCGCCGAGACCCGAGAGCAGGTCGCCGAGGCAGCCCCGATCGCCGCGCGCGATCCGATCGAGCGACTCGTCGTCGAGCTTGCGCGGCGTCGCTTCGTAGCGGGCGCGCGCACGGGCGAGGACTCGGGACACCGCGGCGACTTAGCCGATCCTCGGCCTGGCCGTCCAGCGCGAGCCCAGCGTCGCTTGGATCCGCGTGCGGTCTGGCCGATGGGGTGTAGTAGCCTGGCGACGCCATGCTCTTCGCCGACGTCGCCTTGGCCCATCGAATCGAACGCGCCGAAGCCGGGATGCTGCGCGACGCGACCGAGCTCGTCGGCCACCGGCTCCCCGTCGCTCAGGTGCTCTGCGAGGAGCTCGCGGGTGGCCTCGCGACCTTCACGGAGCCGGGCTCGCCGCTCAACAAGGTGATCGGGCTCGGCTTCGCGGGGCCGCTCGACGAGGACGCGCTCGCCCGGGTCGAGCGAGCCTTCGCCGAGCGCTCGGAGCCCATGCGGATCGAGCTGGCCTCGCTCGCCGATCCCTCGTTCGCCGAGGCGCTGACCCGCCGTGGCTACGCGCTGCTCGGGTTCGAGAACGTGCTGGGCGTCGCGCTGCCGCATCGGGTAGTTGGCAGCGCGGCCGCGGAGCTCGAGCTCGCGGAGTCACCCCGCGACGAGCTCGAAGCCTGGCTCGACGTGCTCGTGGCCGGCTTCGCGGCGCCCGACCTCGAGGGCGTGGGCCCGGCGGAGGTCCACGAGACCGAGATGCTGCGCCGGATCATCCGCGACTTCGCGCGGACGCCTGGCGTCGTGCGTTTCTTGGCCCGCCGCGCTGGCGAGCCGGTCGGCGGCGCCTCGATGCGCGTCGCCGAGGGCGTCGCGCTGCTCTCGGGCGCGGCGACCTTGGCCGCGCACCGGCGACGCGGGGTCCAGACGGCGATGCTGGCCGAACGGCTCGCGCGAGCGAGCGCGGCGGGCTGCGAGCTGGCCGTGATCACCACGCAACCTGGCTCGAAGTCGATGCAGAACGCCCAGCGGCACGGGTTCGAACTGCTCTACGTGCGGGCGATCCTTCACCGCGAGCTCGAGCGGTAGACATCACGCGAGCGTCACGAGCTCGCCGATGTCGCCCTTGATGGGCTCGACCCGCAGCCGCTCGCGATGCGCCGCCTGAAGGTGGACCATGAGTCCGCGCTTGGGCATCAAGATGTTGCCGCGCGTGAGCCGGGAGACCTCGGTCCCGCGCACGAGCGAGAAGCGGACCCGCTGGAGCAGGGTCGCGAGGATCAGCCGCAGCGCCTGGCGGGCGAACGCGGCCCCGATGCACATCCGCGGGCCCGCGCCGAAGGGCAGGTATTCGAAGGGCGTGGGATCGAGGCTGGTCCAGCGCTCGGGGTCGAAGCGTTCGGGGTCGCGGTAGAGCGCCGGATCGTGGTGGGTGACGTAGGGGCTGATGACCACGTTGGCGCCCTTGGGCAGGACGAAGCGCCCGAGCGGGATGTCGGCGCTCGGGACCCGCAAGAACAGGATCGGGACCGGCGTCAGGACCCGCATGCTCTCCTTGATCACGCGCTCGAGCAGCGGCAGCGCGGGCAGGTCGGCGAGCTCGACCGAGCGCCCACCGAGCACGCCATCGAGCTCGTCGAGCAGCGCGGCGAGGATCTCGGGGTGGCGCTCGAGCAAGAACAAGGTCCAGGTCAGGGTCTTGGCGGTGGTCTCGTGACCGGCGATGAAGAGCGTCAGCGTCTCGCCGATCAGCTCGGCGTCGCTCAGCCCGCCTTGCTCGTCGACGGCCCGGACCAACATCGAGAGCGCGTCGTCGCCGAGCTCGCTGGCGGCCCGCTTGCGGGCGATCAAGCGCTCGATCTCGACGACCATGCGATCGCCGAGCCGACTCGCGCGACGGTAGGGCAAGCCAGGCAGGTCGTAGGGCAGCAGGATCGTCAGTGGGGTGGTCAGGGTGTCGACCAGCTCGACCGCGAGGGCCCCGAGCTCGTCGGCCCCGCTGCGGATGTCGAGGCCGAACAAGCTGCGCACGGCCACGCACAGGGCCAGGTTGCGGGTCAGCACGTCGAGGTCGGCGACCTCGCCGATCGGCCAGCGCTCGATCATCGCCTCGCTGACCTCGACGATCCCGCTCGCGTAGCCGTCGAGCGCCGCCTTGCTGAAGGCCGGCGTCATCAGCTTGCGGTGCCGCTTGTGCAGCTCGCCGTTGATGCTGACCAGCACCTTGCTGAGCTTGGCCAGCGAGCTGCCCTCGGGGCCCGTGATGAAGTCCTCGTCATGTCGGAAGCCGGTCGGGTTGGTCAGGACCTCCTTGTTGCGCTCGGGCCCGAATGCGCACACGAAGGCCGGGCTGCCGGCCGCGACCGCGGCGACATCCCCGTGCTTGCGAAGCTCGATCAGCACGCCGATCGGATCGGCGAAGAGCTGGAAGACGCGCGGGATGTGACCGAGCAGCGGGACCGGGGGTCGGCCGGGGATCGGGAGCGGGGCGAAACCGGTCAGCTTGGGCATGGCGCTTTCAACCCTCCTCGAGCGAAGAGGATATCCGATGCGCGATCGCAAGAGCCGTGGGCATCGCGCCATTCGGCGTGGCGCCAGCGAGTCGAGCGACTCAGCTGGCCGCGCGCTCGGGCTCGCCCGCCGCCTGCCGAGCGACCAGCCGAGCATAGACGCCCGCGCGCCCCATCAGCTCCGCGTGGGTCCCCTGCTCGACCAGGCGACCGCGGTCGAGCACGACGATCCGGTCGGCGTCGCGGATCGTGCTGAGCCGATGCGCGATGACCAAGGTCGTGCGCCCGGCTTGCAGCCGCTCGAGCGCGGCTTGAACCAGGTGCTCGCTCTCGCTGTCGAGGGCCGAGGTCGCTTCGTCGAGGATCAGCACCCGAGGGTCGCGCAGGATCGCGCGGGCGATCGAGAGCCGCTGCCGCTGGCCGCCGCTGAGCTTGATGCCGCGCTCGCCGACGATCGTGTCGTAGCCCTCGGGGAACTCGCGCACGAACTGATCGGCGTTGGCGGCCTTGGCCGCCTCGACCACGTCGTCGTCGCTGGCGTCGAGCCGGCCGTAGCGAATGTTGTCGCGGACGGTGCCCGAGAAGAGCACCGGCTCTTGCGAGACCACGGCCATGTGCCCGCGCAGGCTGGGCAGCTGGAGCTCGCGCAGATCGTGGCCGTCGAACAGGATCCGGCCCTTCTGCGGGTCCCAAAAACGCAGCAGCAGCCGGCCGATCGTGGTCTTGCCCGAGCCGCTGGGCCCGACCAGCGCACAGACCTCGCCGGGCCGAACCGAGAGCTCGAAGTCTTCGATGACCGCGATCTCGCGATCGGCGTAGCCGAAGCTGACGCCCTCGAAGCGGACCTCGCCGCGCGGCTGATCGAGCGGCTGGGCCCCGGGCGCGTCGGCGATCGCTGGCGGCGTGTCGAGGATCTCGAAGATCCGCGTGGTCGCCCCGATCGCTTGGTTGTAGCTGCCGACCAAGCTGGACATCGACCCGACCGCGCCCGCGACGGCCATCGTGTACAAGAAGAAGCTGGTCAGGGCGCCGGCCGTGATCTCACCGTCGATGACCATGTGGCCGCCGAGCCAGAAGATCCCGGCGATCGCCCCGAAGGCGAGGAAGCTCGCGACCGACATGAACCAGCTGCGCGCGCGGATCTGCCGGACGAAGAGGGCAAAGGCGCCTTCGATGCCGCTCGCGTAGCGCTTCGACTCGTGCCGCTCGCGGGTGAAGGCCTGGACGGTGTCGATCGCTCCGAGCCCCTCTTGCAGCCCGCCCGAGGCCTTGGCCAGCTGGTCTTGGGCCTCGCGGCTGAGCTTGCGAATGACCCGGCCCCAGAGCGTCGCGGAGATGACCAGGGGCGGGACCACGGCCAGCATCACCGCGGTCAGCTTGGGGTTGAGGACCAGCAAGATGATGATCCCGCCGAGCAAGGTCAGGATGTTGCGCAGCGCGATGCTGAGCTCTTCACCGATCACGCCCTGCAAGCGGGTCACGTCGTCGGACAGGCGCGAGAGCAGCTCGCCGGTCCGGTTCTGGTGAAAGAAGCTCGGCGGCATGGTCAGCAGGTGGCGGTAGACCATCTGGCGCAGATCCGCGACCACGCGCTCGCCGACCCAGCTCATCAGGTAGTGGCGCCAGAACACGAACACCGCCTGGCCGGCGAACACGGCGACGAGCAGCAGCGTGGTCTGGTTGAGCGAGGCGTCGTCGCGGAAGGTGAACGCGTCGTCGATCGCCGCGCCGAAGTACTTGGGATAGATCAGCCCGAGGCCCGACGCGATCAGCAAGCAGGTCAGCGCGACGACCAGCCGCGGCGTGTAGGGCTTGGCGTAGGAGAACAAGCGGCCCAGACGGCGCCAGGGCGCGACGCGATCGCCATCGACCGGCTTGGCGGACGCAGGTTCGGGCATGTCGGGCTCGGACATCGCCGCAGCCTAACGCTTAAATGAACCACCCGAACCCCAGAGCCGCGCGTGCGGGCCTGCCGGTTCGGGTAGGGACACCGCCTCGAGGCGGGGTCAGGTCGGGGTCAGGGCGCGAGCGTGAGCGAGCCGTTGAGCCCGATGATCTGCAGGTCGATGTTGAGCATCGGCATCATGACCATGAAGGTCGAGCTCGCCACGACGAAGTTGTCGTTGGCCCAGGTCAGGGTCATCGACGAGCCAGCGCCGGTGATCTCCACGCCCATCGGCGGGAGGTTGGTGTCCGGCAGGTCGAGCGGCGAGGGCATTGGCGGATCGCCGTTGGTGGTCGCCTCGATCGTGCCCATCGCGGTGATCGGGTGGGGGATGTTGGTCATGCCCGAAGCCGTGCCCGCGTCGTGGTCGGCCTGGTTGTGCGGCATCGAGACCGGGAAGGCGCCGCCGCCATTGACCATCGAGAAGTCCTTGATCGAGACGTTCGCGGTGAGGATCAGGATCTGGCAGCTCTTGTCGAGGATGTCGGCCGTGGTCAGCTCGGTCATCTCGATCTTCACGAGCTGGGCGTTGTCGTCGAGCTGGACCTGAACCAAGCCGCCGGTCGCGACGAAGTCGATCGGGATCTCGCAGGAGCCGATGCCGGCGTCGGCCTTGGCCAGCGAGGCCAGCGACCCGCTGATGTTGGTGAACTGCATGATGTCGCAGACGTTGCCCTCACCGTCGCTGTCGAAGTCGAGCTGGTTGGGGTTGGGATCGTCCGGGCAGTTGTCGAGGGCGTCCTCGATCCCGTCCATGTCGGCGTCCGGGGGCGGACCCGTGGTGGTGTCTTCGGTCGTGTCGGTCGTCGACGTCTCGGCGGTGGTCGACGAATCGGTCGCGGTGTCGGTGCCGGTGTCACCGGTATCGCCGATCTCGTCGCCGCCCGTGACGCCGTCATCGCCGCCACAGGCCGACAGACCCAGGCTCAACACCAAACTGAGAGGAACCAGGCCAAGGAGCTCGTGCTTCATGATGAGCCTGAATACCACCGCCGCGATGGGGCGAACAACAAACCTCTTCGCTGGGCGGTCGCGTATTTCGACGCGTTCGTCCAGCGCAACCAGTGCGCGGAACATTGTTCATGCGTGATCTGGAGCGCACGAGTCGTGATTCTGACACTGCCTCTCGTGCAAAGTCCGCGACTCGCTTCATGCGAGCAGCCAAATGATCAGCCGGCCAACCAGCCCGAGTGCCACGAGCCCAGGCAGCGTGGCCGCGAACGCAGCCAAGCCGAAGGTCAGGGCGTCGCGGGCGGTCGGCTTCGCGGGTCGATCGAGCGCGAGCTGCTTGCGGGTCGTCTCGACCCGCTGCTCGAGCAAGGCCGCGTCGAAGGGGCGACCGTAGAGGTTCTGGCTGTGGCGGCCGCGGACCCACGCCCGAAACATGTCGCCGGGCGCGGTCAGCAAGCCGTAGGCCAGGCCACCGGCGTTGAGCACCCAGGCCGCGTACTCGTGCTTGCAGTTCGAGGCCAGCTCCCACGCCGAGATCTCGGCCTCGCCGTGCATGTCCGTTCGGTAGCCGGTCACGACGTGGTGAAGATCGTGGTAGCGGACCGCTCGAACGCGGCCGGGTGTGTTGGGCAGGCGGACGGGCAGCTTGTCGAAGAGCTTGATCGTCACCCACTTGTCCGCGTAGCCACCATCGTCGCCGAACCCGTTGATTTCGAAGTAGCGGGTCCGAGCCTCGAGCAGGGTCATCGTGTCCGTCGTCATCGCCAGACCAGGATGCGTCGCGCGGCTCGGCTCCGCCATTCGCTTTCCCAGGCCCCGATATCGACGTTTCCCAGCGAACTGGCCCGAGCTTCGCGACCTCGGCTGCGACGCCGATTCAGGTTGGCGAGCGACGCCCTACTTGCAGTTGGCTTCGACGTCGGCGAGCGAGGCCTGAGCGAGCACGCACTCGACCTCGGCGGCGGTGCCTTCGGTCAGACAGGCCTGCTCGATCTTGTCCTCGTAAGTCCGCGCGAGCTGCTTGACCCGCGAGTCCGGCTTGTCGCGCGACTCTTCGAGCAGCTTCAAGAAGTGCGCGGTGTACTGCTCGCACTGCTCGGTGGTCGGCTTCTTGCCGCAGGCGGGCAAGAGCGCGAGCGAGGCGAGGACGACGAGGACGTGGCCTCGTCCGAGGAGTAGAGCTGCGGCGCGATCGAGCATGCGAGGCGCCCACGATACACGATCGCGCTCAGCCCATGAAGGGGTATCGCCAGTCGCGCGGCGCCGCGAAGTTCTCTTTGATCGTGCGCGGCGAGAGCCAGCGGATCAGGTTCCACATGCTGCCCGCCTTGTCGTTGGTGCCGCTGGCCCGACTGCCACCGAAGGGCTGCTGGCCGACCACGGCGCCAGTCGGCTTGTCGTTGACGTAGAAATTGCCGGCAGCGAAGCGCAGCTTGTCGGTCGCGCGCGCGACCGCATGGCGATCTTGGGCGAAGAAGGCCCCGGTCAGGGCGTAGGGCGTGCCGCGATCGCACAGGTCGAGGGTCTGCTCGAACTGCGCCTCGGGGTAGGGGAACACGCTGAGGATCGGCCCGAAGAGCTCCTCGACCATGGTCCGATAGCCGGGGTCGTCGACGACGATGGCGGTCGGGCGGACGAAGTAGCCCTCGCGATCGTCACACTCGCCGCCGAGCACCTCGCGGACGCCCGCGCCGAGCTTGCCTCGGGCCTCGGCGATCGCCCCCGAGTGCTTGGCGTAGGCTCGCGCGTCGATCACCGCGCCCATGAAATTGCCGAACTCGCGCACGTCGCCCATCGTGATCGCGGCCATGCCCGCGACCAGCCGCTCGCGCAGCGCCGGCCACATCGTGTCGGGCACGTAGAGGCGCGAGGCCGCCGAGCACTTTTGGCCCTGATACTCGAAGGCGCCACGCAGCAGCGCGACCGCGAGGGTCTCGAGGTCGGCGCTCGGATGCGCGAACACGAAGTCCTTGCCGCCGGTCTCGCCGACCAAGCGCGGGTAGGCCCGATAGTCGTCGAGGTGGCTGCCGACCTGCCGCCAGAGCTGGTTGAAGACCGCGGTCGAGCCGGTGAAGTGGACGCCCGCGAGCCGGCGATCGGCGAGCAGCTGGTTGCTGATCATCGACGAATTGCCGGGCACGAAATTGATCACGCCCGGCGGCAGGCCGGCGCGCTCGAACATGTCCATCAAGGCGTGGGCGCTGAGCAACGCGGTCGCGGCTGGCTTCCAGATCACCGTGTTGCCGCACAGCGCCGGCGCGGCCGGGAGGTTGCCGGCGATCGCCGTGAAGTTGAAGGGCGTGATCGCGTAGACGAAGCCGTCGAGCGGGCGGTACTCGGCCCGGTTCCACTCGCCGGGGTTGGGCGAGATCGGCTGCTCGGCGTAGATCCGCTCGAGGAAGTGGACATTGAAGCGCAAGAAGTCGATCAGCTCGCAGGCCGAGTCGATCTCGGCTTGGTGGCAGGTCTTGCTCTGGCCGAGCATCGTCGCCGCGTTCACGCGGTCGCGCATCTCGGTCTCGAGCAGCCGAGCCGCGCGCAGGAAGATCGCCGCACGATCTTCGAAGGGCAGGGCAGCCCAGCCGGGCCGCGCGGCCTCGGCCGCGTCGAGGGCTCGGGCGACCTCGCGCTCGCCAGCCTGGTGGCAGACGCCCGTTCGATGGGCGTGGCGATGCGGCATGACCATGTCGTGGGTCTTGCCGGTGCGGACATGCTCGCCGCCGATCACGATCGGGACCTCGACCTCGCTGCTCAGCTGACGATCGAGCTCGGCGATCAGCTGGGCGCGCTCTTGGCTGCCCGGGGCGTAGGAGCGGACCGCTTCGTTGCGCGGCGTGGGGATCGGGGACGAGCCGAACGACGACATGCCGCCGACATACCATCCTCGAGCGGCGACTTGTCTCGCGGGCCTTGGCTGGGCTCAGCTCGCCAGTCGGCGGCGTCGTGAGCGAGACCACGGCAGCGCCACGAGGCCGAGCAGCGCGAGCGCGGCGAAGGGCGAGGGGTCGGGGTCGGTGACCGAGCAGCCCTTCTTGCCGGGTGCGGTCGGCTCGGGCTCGATCGGCTGCGGCTGCGGCTCGATCGGCGCCGGCTCTTCGTCGGCCGGCGCGACCGTGTCGTTGGCCGCTTCGGGCCGCGGGTTGGGCTGATCGAGCGTGCCCGCGTTGGCCTCGAGCTCGGCGATGTCGGCCGCCGCGTCGGCGATCGCCGTCGTGCGCGAGCAGAGGTTGTCGTGCATCTGGCCCCGGTCGTCGGTGCGGGCGTAGATCAGCCAGGTGTCGCCGACCTTGCCGTAGTCGCGTCCACACGCCGCGCTGTTGTCGGTCGTCTCGACCCGAACCCGACTGTCGATCTGGCCCTTGAAGGTGCGCTGGACGTCGAAGGTGAACACCTTCATCGGCAGGTCGTGGGGGTTGGCGAGCGGCGGGCTCTCGACCGCGACCAGCTTGCCCTCGAACACCGCCGAGGCGTCGCGGGCCGCCGTGGTCGCGTCGGGGCTGCGCATGCACGAGCAGGCCTCGGCCTCGCTCGGGATCAGCAGAGCGAGAGGCGCCAGCGCCATGGCCGCGACGAATCCGAGAGTCTTTCGCATGCGCGGAAGCTAACACCCCGGACGCCTCGCTTGCCAGCCGCGGGACCATGCCCTACAAGCCCCGCGCCAGCTCTCTGGCAGGTGTTCGATGCTCACCGTCTCGGAAGTCACCAAGTCTTACGGCGGTCGCGTGCTCTTCGAAGACGTGACCACCACCTTCGACCGCGGCCATCGCTATGGCCTGACCGGGGCCAACGGCGCCGGCAAGTCGACCTTCATGAAGATCCTCGCCGGCGACATCGAGCCGGACAAGGGCCGGGTCTCGACCCCCGCGAATTCGCGGATGAGCGTGCTGCATCAAGATCACTACCGCTTCGCCGACGAGGTCGTGCGCGACGTGGTCATCATGGGCAACGCCCCGCTCTGGCAGGCGCTCGATCAGAAGAACAAGCTGCTCGCCGAGGTCGACTACGACGCGATGAGCGAGGAGCAAGGCATGCAACTCGCCGAGCTCGAGATGGTCATCGCCGAGCAGGACGGCTACGACGCCGAGAACCGGGCCGAGGAATTGCTGATCGGCCTGGGCATCGAGAAGTCGCTGCACGACCAGAAGCTCGAGCATGTCCAAGGCGGCCTGCGCTTGCGCGTGCTGCTGGCCCAGGCGCTCTTCGGCGACCCCGACATCCTGCTGCTCGACGAGCCGACCAACCACCTCGACCTCGACTCGATCCGCTGGCTCGAGAACTTCTTGCTCAACTTCTCCGGCGTGCTGATCGTGATCTCGCACGATCGCCACTTCCTCAACCGGGTCTGCACCCACACCGCCGACGTCGACTACGAGAACATCATCCTCTACCCGGGCGGGTACGACGAGATGATGCAGCAGAAGGTCGCCTACCGGATCGCCGAGGAGAAGCAGAACACCAGCAAGTCGAAGAAGATCCTCGATCTGCAAGACTTCATTCGTCGCTTCGGCGCCAACGCCAAGAAGGCCGCCCAGGCCAGCTCGCGCAAGCGCGAGGTCGCCAAGATCCGCGTGTCGATGGTCGACCTCAAGCGCTCGAACATCCAGCGGCCCTTCATCCGCTTCGACGTCGGTCGGCCCTCGGGCAAGCTCTCGCTCGCGGTCGAGCGGCTCGGCAAGACCTTCGACGACAACAAGGTGCTCGACGACATCAGCTTCACGCTCCAGCGCGGCGACAAGCTGGCCGTGGTCGGGCCCAACGGCGTCGGCAAGACCACCCTGATCAAGTGCCTGGCTGGCTTCTACGAGCCCGATCGCGGCAAGGTCAAGCTCGGCCACGAGGTCAGCGTCGGCTGGATGCCGCAGGACCACGAAGAGGGCCTCGGCACCCGCTCGAGCAAGACCGCCTACGAGTGGCTGCACCAGTGGGACAACAAGGCGACCGTCGAAGAGGTCCGCGGCCTGCTCGGCCGCATGCTCTTCCCCAGCGAGGACGCCGAGAAGCCGCTGACCGCTCTGTCGGGCGGCGAGACCGTCCGGCTGCTGCTGGCCAAGCTGACCTTGACCAAGGACAACCTGCTGCTGCTCGACGAGCCGACCAACCACCTCGACCTCGAGTCGATCCGCGCGCTCGAGGAGTCGCTGGTCAAGTACGAGGGCACGCTGGTCCTGGTCGCCCACGATCAGTCGCTGCTCGAAGAGGTCGCGACCTGCGTGCTCGAGCTGCACCCGGGCGGCAAGTGGGACTTCTTCCCCGGCGGCTACGCGGACTTCCTGCGCAAGACCGGCAAGGACTGAGCCGGGCTCGGTCGCTCGAGGCTCGGCGCGGAAGCGACCCGAGCACATCCGAGCGCCGCGAGCCCGCCTGGACGCCCGATCGCGAAGGCAGCGAGCGAGGTCGAGCGGTGCAGATGGGGCCGCATCGGCACCGAGCTGTTTCCAATCGCCAGCTCGCCTGGGTTTGGCTGGCTTACCGCGAAGCTCTGCGTTGACACCGCGAGCTCCGTTGACGTCTGCTGTTCA
Organism: Nannocystaceae bacterium; assembly: GCA_035904925.1. Classification (GTDB taxonomy): domain Bacteria; phylum Myxococcota_A; class Polyangia; order Nannocystales; family Nannocystaceae; genus Plesiocystis. The sequence continues at coordinate 3,941 of JAMHUH010001028.1, read as the reverse complement.
GGCAGGTCCGTCATGTCGAAGCATCGATTCTCCATCAGCAACGAAGACACGAGCGAGCTGGACTCCAACAAGGAGCTCTATCGCTGGTACCACGACTACCTCCCGCCGATCGCGACGCTCTTCAACGCCAAGCTCGGCGATCAGTCCGGCGACGCGGTCTCGTTCTCGACCGACTTCGAGCCCTTGCCCGAGACGCTCGAGGACGCGCTGCTCAACCCCGGCGAGCAAGCGGCGCTGCAGGAGCTGATGGCCGAGGGCAGCGACGATCCCAATCGTACCGAAGAAGACCTGGCCCAGAGCGCGCTCGAGCACCCGGCCTTCTCCGACGAGGCCAACGTCAGCTTCGGGCTCGGCGGCAGCGGCTACGATCGCCAGACCGGCGTGCCCTCGGCCGAGGTCCCCTCGCTCCGCTACCGGATCGAGCGTGGCGCGTTCACGACCTTCAACGGGCGCGTGACCAAGCGGCTCGAGGAGAACAAGCCCAAGCTGCACGGCCCCGCCGACTACCAGGCGCTCTACGACGACTACCTCGCGGACTCCAAGAAGTTCGGTCGCTTCGGCGAGAAGGTGCTCGGCTTCGAGGGCTTCCCCGACCTCTACGCCAGCGACGAGTGGTTCGGCTGGCAGCGGGTCGCCGGGACCAACCCGCGCGTGCTGATGGGCCTGGACACGGCCCGGCTCGAGACCCTGCTGAACAAGATGCCGCTGACCGACGCGCACCTGCAGGCGGTCGCCGGCGCCGACGCGACCCTCGCTGCCGAGGCTCACGCGGCCCGGCTCTACTACTGCGACTACGCGCTGCTCGAGGGGCTCGAGATTCAGCAAGGCCGTTACCTCGCGCCCGCGATCGGGGTGTTCTGGTCCGACGTCGAGGGCAAGCAGCTGCGCCCGGTCGCGATCCAGCTCCAGCAAGCGCCCGGTCGCATCCACCTCCCGAGCGAGGCCGACTGGCCCAGCGCGCGGGCGATGTTCCAGGTCGCCGACTTCAACTACCACGAGATGGGCACGCACTTGAGCGAGGCGCACTTCGGGCAAGAGGCCTTCGTCGTGGCCGCGCGTCGCACCCTCTCGCCCAACCACCCGGTCGGCGCGCTGCTGCATCAGATCTACTGGGCGCTGCTCTACAACAACGCCCTCGGTCGGCTCCAACTGGTCAACCCGGGCGGCTACGCCGACAAGATGATGGCCGGCGACCTCGACAAGGGCAGCCTCGAGATCGTCCGCCGCCACTTCGTCCAGGTCTGGCACTGGGATCATTGGGATCTCGACCGCTACCTGGCCGCGCAGGGCACCAGCAACACCGCCGGGCTGCCCGTCTTTCCCTACCGCGACGACGGCCTGCCGCTCTGGGCCGCGATCAAGACCTTTGCGAGCGAGTACGTCGCGGCCTGGTACGAGCGCGACGCCGTGGTCGCCAACGACCGCCAGGTCGAGCACTTCATCGCCGAGCTCAACGATCCCGAGAAGGGCAACTTGAGCGTCAAGGGCTTCCCCGCCGCCGTCACCACCTGCGAGGGGCTCGCCAGCGTGCTCGCTCGGCTGATCTGGCAGGCCGGCCCCGGCCACGCCGGCATCAACTACAGCCAGTATCAATACTTCGCCCCGATCTCCAACTCGCCCGGCTCCGGCTACGCCGATTGCAACGTGCCCGCAGGTCAGCCGCTCCCGGCCCTGATGGACGTGCTCCCGCCGATCGAACAGGCGATCACCCAGAGCGACATCCTCAACGTCCTGACCCAAAAGGTCTTCGGTCGGCTCGGCGTTTATGATGACGACTTCCTCGACGGGCTCGACGAGGACGCGAGCGCGGCCGTGAAGAAGTTCCAGGTCGCGCTGAAGCATTGCGCGACCACGGTCGATCGCCATAATGATGGCGACGCTCGCAAGAATCGCAACTATCTTTGGTTGCATCCGAACAACCTGCCGAATAGCACGAATATTTGAGCTGTTGGGGGGAGGGCGCTGCGGTCCCCGGCCGCAGCGCCTTCGCGTTTTTTGGTGTGGCCCATCGGGTTGGAGACGCTAGAATCTCCGCGATGACGCCCGAATTGGCGGCTGAAAACGCTCAGGTCCTCAATCTCGTCCAGGCGATGCTGGGGCTGGTTTCGCCAGTGCTTCGGCTCGTGACGCTCGAGATGGGCCTGGACGGCATCGTTGTCATTCGATTGCTGTTGGAGCGCGATGGTCCTGAGGAGATTGAAGATGTCGAGGACATCATCTTCGAGTTCGAGGCGCTCCAGATTGGCCCTGTCGTCGAATCGCATGTCCTCATCGACTCGCGTCCATTGTCAGAGGTTGGAGTGCCAGGTCGCATGGTGTATTGTCGAAAAGAGGAAGAGCCGAACCCCCTTCCCGTAGGTCCTGCCCACGGTAGGTCGATCGGCGTTCGGGCTTCGCGCACCGTCCAGACCGCGACGTGTGAAATGCCACGATCGTGCAAGGCCGGTCCGTGGCGGCCGACAACCCCCGAGCGATGACTCCTCCTCGCTTCATCGTGCCGGGACGCCTCCACTTTCTAACCATCCGCACAGTGTGCCGGATGTTCAAGCTCGTGCCGCAGCGCGAGGTGGTGCGGGTGTTCGAGTATCTCTTCGCCGTCTCAGCGCAGCGCTTTGGCATGCAGATCCACGAGGCGCTGTGCATGTCCAACCACTTCCACGCGCTCGTCACGGACGTCGAGGGCTTGCTGCCCAAATTCGTGGAGTACTTGGACATGCTCTTGGCCCGGTCGCTCAACGCGATGCGCGGCGAGAGCGGGTCGGTGTTCGAGAAGGGCTACGGGCAGATCGAGGTCACCAGCGACGAGAAAGCGCTCGAGCATGCTGTCTATATCCTCGCAAATCCCTGTGAGGCGGACCTGGTTCGTCGATCGAGGCATTGGCCAGGATTTTCGACCCTGAAGATGAAGTATGGGGAGTCGGTCGTGTTCGAGCGACCCAAGGTGGGGCTGTGGAGGCGGGCGGCGGAGCGGGCGGAGCGCAAGCGGAAGCGAACGCGCAATGCGAAGCGTGAGGCGTATCGCGGCAAGCCGAGCACGATGCCGGAGCGGATCGAGTTCAGGTTGGAGCGGCCGCCAGTTCACGACGAGTTGAGCGACATCGAGTTGCGAGCCCAGGTGCTCGCGGGCCTCGATGCGCGCGAGCTGATGTTCATCGTGGCACGGGGCGAGCGGGGCGCGGATGTCCTCGGGGTCAAGAAGGTGCTGGCGCAGCCTTGGTACGGATTTCCTGGCCGCAAGGAGGATATGTTTGGGACCGAGCCGGGTGTTTCGGGCAGGCGGAAGTGGGCGCGGATCGAGGCATTGCAGCGACGTAAAGAATTTCGAGAGGCGTACGCGGCAGCGCGGGCGAAATTCGTGGCGGGGATTCGGGATGTGGTGTGGCCCTACGGGACCTGGTTGATGCGCGTGCGGTTGGCATTGCCCTGCGGTACGGCGCCACCTTGAGCAGATTTTGCGGTTGGTGTGGGCGGGCATGGCGACCCGCCTGGTCGTGCTGGTTTGGTCGCGAAATGGGATGATGTTGGACACGAATTGGCCCGTGGACTGGACGGTTTCGGGGTCGTTCACGCGGGGTTCGGGGCGGCATCTCGAGAGAGAAGACGCTGATCATCCGGCGTCGCTCCCGCTTCACGTAGGACCTGCGGGAAGGGAGCGAGAGATCGCGCTTGACACAGCGCCCGCTTCAAGGTCGCCTACCCCATGCGTCGCGCATTCACGCTGGCCTCCACGCTCACGCTCCTGTCCGCCTGCCAGTCCGGCAGCTCGGCCGACACGACCAGCGACGACGTGGCCGACGCCAGCGACTCCTCGACCGACACCCAAACCAACACCGAGACCGCGACCGACGACTCGACCAGCGAGACCGGCGAGGAGCCGCTCACGGCCAGCTTCACGCATCGCTTTGGCACCTACGCGCTCGGCCCCTTCCAAGAGGACGCCG
>JAMHUH010001027.1:0-6200 GCA_035904925.1 Nannocystaceae bacterium | reverse complement strand
GGTCGCCGCGTGCTCGACCTCGGCCACGGCAGCCCCGAGATCGCCGAGTGGGTGGCCGCTCGGGTCGATCACCTGTCGATCGTCGAAAAATCCGCGCTCGAGCAGCCGGGCCGGATCGCCGAGACCTCGGGCTTCCTGCCCGCCTCCACCCTGATCGACGAGCAGGGCAACCTCAAGATCGACGAGTCCGGTGCTCCGCCGCTCCACCTCTACGAGTACGCCGATGGGGTCTTCGACGTGGTCTACTGCCTGCGGACCTTCCCGCACCTCGGCTTCGACACCGCCAGCTCCGAGCGACTCTCGGCCCAGCTGCTGCGCGAGGCCGCCCGCGTGACCGTCGACGCAGGCACGGTCTTCGTCCAGATCGCCAACCCCCGAAGCCTGCGCGGGATCGTCGAAGGCATCCGCAACCCGATCACCGTGGTCTCGCGCCGACGGATGATCCTCGGCGATCGCTTCGGCCTGACCCGCTGGGACACGCTCGGGCGTTTTCGCCGCTTCCTCCCGCCCGAGCTCGAATTCGTCGGCGTCCACGGGCTCGGCGTGACCATCCCCCACGACACGACCTTGCGGATCCCGCTGATCGGATCGCTGCTCGCTCGGCTCGAGTGGCGGCTGCGCGACATGGGCGTGGTCCGTCGCTTTGGCGCCCTGCTCCTGGTCGAGCTGCGCCGCCTGCCTAGGCTCGAGCCCGAAGTCGTTCGCTGATTTTCGAGCACCCATGCGCGACACCGCGCTCCGCTCTCGCGCTCACCTACATCGCCACTTCGCTAAGCTCCAGCGTGGTGAGCGAGCGAGCCCTGACTGGCAACATCTTGGTCGTCGACGACGAGGTGGGCATGCGCGAGTTCCTGAGCGTCTGCCTCGGCCGCGCCAAGCATCGGGTGACCACGGCCAAGTCGGGTGGCGACGCGCTGCGCCTCCTGACCGAGCACGAGGATCGCGGCGAGAGCTTCGACGTGGTGATCAGCGATCTGAGCATGCCGGGCATCGACGGCATGGAGGTGCTCCGCCACGCTCGCGCGCTCGCTCAGCCGCCGCTGGTCGTGATGATCACCGCCTACTCGACCAGCGAGACGGCCGTGCAGGCCAAGCTGCTCGGCGCCCACGCCTACCTGTTCAAGGGCCTCGACTTCAACGTCGACGCGATCCAGGTCGTGGTCCAGCGCGCGCTCGAGAGCCGCGCGCTCAGCCGCGAGAACCGAGAGCTGCGCGAGCAGCTCGACAACGTCCACACCCTCGATCGCATGGTCGGCCGCTCCGAGGCCATGCAGAAGGTCTTCGAGCTGGTCCGCCGGGTCGCGGCCACGCGGACCAACGTGCTGATCCGCGGCGAGTCGGGCACCGGCAAGGAGCTGGTCGCCCGCGCCCTGCACAAGGTCTCCGATCGCGCCGAGGGTCCCTTCGTCCCGCTCAACTGCGGCGCGATCCCTCAGCAATTGATGGAGTCCGAGCTCTTCGGCCACATCAAAGGAGCCTTCACCGGCGCCAGCCAAGATCGCCGCGGCGTGTTCGAGCTGGCCGAGGGCGGCACCTTGTTCCTCGACGAGATCGGCGAGCTCGAGCCGAGCATGCAGGTCAAGCTGCTGCGGGTCCTGCAAGAGCGAACCTTGCGGCCCGTCGGTGGCAGCCGCGAGATCGCGGTCGACTGTCGAGTCGTCGCCGCGACCAACCGCGATCTCGAGGCCGCCGTCGAGGCCGGCGAGTTTCGCTCGGACCTCTACTTTCGCCTCAACGTGGTCAGCATCGTGCTGCCACCGCTGCGTCACCGTCGTGAAGACATCCCGCTGCTGACCGAGCGCTTCTTCGAGCGCTTCAACCGGGAGATGAAGCGCAACCTGACCAGCATCTCGCCCGCGGCGCTCGACTGGCTGCTCGACTACGACTATCCGGGCAACGTCCGCGAGCTCGAGAACCTGATCGAGCGTGCGGTCGCGCTCGCTAGCACCGCCGAGCTCGGGCCCGAGCACTTCCCCGAGAAGCGAGCGCCACGGACCGAGCCCCAAGCGCTGCCCGAGCAGTTCCCCGAGCAAGGCCTCGACCTCGACGCCAAGCTCGCGGACCTCGAGCGGGCGCTGATCCTGGCCGCGCTGAATCGCTCGGGCGGAGTCCGCAAACACGCCGCCAAGCTCCTGCACGTCACCTTTCGCTCGCTCCGCTATCGCCTGCAGAAGCTCGGCATCGAGGTCGGACGCGGCGAAGAAGACTGAGTCGATCTCCTCGGTCGCTTGGCCTACCAACTCCACCATCGCGCGCCGACCGAGTGACGATCCTCGGCACCAGGGCCCAAGAACGTCGCCGATCGATCGACAATCTTGGGCCTGGCCTTTGGGCCGCTCGATAGCGCTCGCGCTAAGTTTATGAGATCATTGAGAAGTCATGAACACAGCGAGCGGCACGACCCCTGCTATGGACCCGAGCGCAACGATGACCCCGACCGCTCGACATCGAACCCTCGCTCGACCCCTGTGTGGGTCGCAGATCGCTCCGCGGTCGCGAGGCTTCACCTTGATCGAGCTGCTCACCGTCGTCGCCATCCTCGGCATCATGGCGACGCTCGCGATCGTCGCCTACACCAAGAACCTGCGCAGCGCTCGACGGACCGAGGTCATCGGCGATCTCTCGAACCTCGCGCTGCGCGAGAACGGCCTCCTCTCGGTTCGTGGTCACTACGCCTCGACGGCGAGCGACGAAGACGACACCTATCCGGTCGCGCCGATCGAGCTGCAGAACAAAGAGACCCACATTCAGTGGGGCGTCGCCGACGAAGCCTATACGCGCGACGGCGTCGCGGTCGACACCACCTACTTCCGCGCGGGCGGGCTCGAGCACGGCTTCGACGTGCTCAACTTCATGCCCGAGGGCGCGCACAGCTGGTGTGTCTACGGGGTGATCTCGGGCGACGGCACCAACGGCGAGTACGGCGACGAGCCGCCCGCCTACGAGCTCGCCTCGCAGGTGTTCACCAACGACAGCCCGCAGCTCGCTCGCTACTACGCCCGCGATTGGTTCTACGCCTTCGCCAAGTGCGACTTCGACCGCGACGGCACCTTCTGGGAATTCACGACGGGTCAGTTCACCACCGACGTCTCCATGGGCGACGGCACCAAATACGGTGAATGACGAGTAGGCGGGTTCGCCCGCAATCAGCAGACTTTCGACAACCGGATCGACACACTTTCAACGGCCCCCCCATCAGGGTCTGAGCAAGACAGGACAATCATCATGCAGATCGACATCAAGCGCCTCAAGCAAGCCCGCGGTTTCACTCTCATCGAGCTCATGATCGTGGTGGCCATCCTCGGCATCCTCGCGGTCATCGCCGTCCCGGCCCTCCAGAAGTACATGCGTCGGGCCAAGACCGCCGAGGCCAAGACCCAGATCGCCAAGCTCTACGACGCGGCCTCGAGCTACTTCAAGAGCGAGCACGCCGAGCGCGGCGCGACCAACTTCATCGAAGGCGGCGGTCAGGTCATGGACCTCGCGCCCCACCTGTGCCCCCATCCCTCCGGCCAGCCGCAGGGTGGTGAGGCCGGCATCACGCCGGACATCGCCACCGACTGCAACCAAGGCCCCGGTGGCAAGTGCGTCCCGGCCAGCGGCGGCGGCGGTGCGGGCTACTACGACATCGCCCTGTGGAACGACAACGCCGTGTGGAACGGCATGAACTTCCTGCAAGAGCAGGCGCACTTCTTCCACTACAACTTCATCGCGGTCAACAACACCGTCGGCTACGGCCAGTGCCAGTTCACCGCCCAGGCCTTCGCGGACCTCGACGCCGACAGCATCTTCTCGACCTACGAGCGCAGCGGCGCCGGCGACATCCAGGGCGTCAACGCCTCGATCGGCCTCTACGTCGACCAAGAGGTCGAGTAGTCCGAGTCCGGGCGCTTGCTCGGATGAAAAGGGGTACGGCGATTCGCCGTGCCCCTTTTTTCAATTGGCAGGATATCGACCCTGCTTCAACGCCTGAAGACGCTCATGCGTCGAGCGACGAACCAAAGCGATCAACTCGTCCAAGGCCATGCCCGCGGCCACCTCGACGAGGTCGGGCTCCAACCCTGCGAGACGGCCGATCAGCGCCTCTCGCAGCGCTTCGGGCTCGGCGTGGGCCACGAGTTCACGCAGCCGGACCTCCAGTTGCGGCTGGAGGCGAAGCCATTTGGCCACCCGCGTCCCGATCTCACTCGACCACGCCTCCCACTTCGACCGTGGGCGAAGCAGCTCGCCGTAGAAACCACGCGGCTCCTTCGCCAGCTTCACTTCCAGGGCCACCGGCTTGCCGTCTGCGTCCCAGCCCCGAGCGCCGTACTCGCCCGCCTGCACGTCCGGCGGCTCCGCGTAGCCCTCCGCCTCGAGGGCGCTCTCGAAGATCTTCAGGTCCCACGACCCGTTGGGCCCAAGAAATATCAGGGGTGCTCGCATTGGGGCTTGGCTGGGATTGGTCCGACCATGAGGCAGCCGGGTCTCGTCATTCACGGCCGGAGCGAAGGTACCAGGCCGAACCGAAGGATCCTATGTCGTTCAATCTCGACAAAGACACCCTCGACTCCAACGATCCAATCCCATTCTTCCTCGCTGGGCAAGCGTTCACCATGTGCTCGGCAATAGGCGTCGGCGCCCGACCAACTCACGCAATTGATCGGATGAAAAACTGCGACGACAAAAGTTGCAGCCTCTCAATTTGCCGGTTTGGGAGCACACTCCGGCACCCACACACACTTGATAGAACAGCGAGCAGCGAGAACACGACCTCGCCAAGGATGAGGAACGCGATGTTCCCAACGAGCCGTTCATTCGTGCTCGGCTCTTCGCCCGAGTCGGCCTTCCGGCCGGCTCTCGAGGGCTGGGTCTGCATGGTCATGATTGGATCACGCCGACGATAGCCCAAGTCGAGCGCTCGATGCCCGGCTTGCGTCGCAATTTTCGCGCGAGCACGGCGGCCAGCGCGTGCGCTGGACAATTCGTGAACGAGGCGCAAGCTGCGGTCGTGAACTTCCGAATCGCCCTGGTTCTCGTCGTGGGCCTCGCAGGGTGTGCCGGTCGGGCCAAGGATCCCGACGCGCCGGCCCTGCACACGGTCGATCATGTCGATCTCGACCGCTACCTGGGCACCTGGTACGAGATCGCCAGCTACCCCCAGCGCTTCCAGCGGGGCTGCACCGCAACCACGGCGAACTACTCGCTGGGCAAGAAAGCCGAGATCCTCGTCGAGAACCAGTGCCGCAAGGACAGCCTCGAGGGCAAGCTCGACGTCGCCAAGGGCCGGGCGCGGGTCGTCGATGCGAACACCAACGCGAAGCTCGAGGTCAGCTTCTTCCGACCTTTTTGGGGCGACTACTGGATCATCGACCTCGGCGCCGACTACGAGTACGCGGTCGTGGGCAACCCGACGCGTGAGTACCTGTGGATCCTCTCGCGCACGCGGACGCTCGATCCCGCGGTGTATGCCGGCATCCTCGAGCGCTTGGTCGCGCAGGACTACGACATCGATCGGCTGCAAAAGACCCTGCAACCGGCGGAATGAGGTTCAGCGAAAGCGCAGCAATCGAGCGATCGGCGTCCGGCCGCCGGCTCGAAAGTAACGCAGCCTGGCCTTGCGCAGCTCCTGCACGACCGGCCAGCGCGGGCTCGCAAAGCGGCGCGGCAGCTCGTGCTCGAGCACCCGCAGCAATTCCAAGGGATAGTCGATCGGCGCGCGGGCCATTCGAAACCCGCCCGCGCCGTCGGGCACGAGGCGGAGCTCCCAGAGCGCGGCCGACTCGTCGGGTGGCAGCTTGGGCCACGGGCCGATGCTGTCGGAGAGCCGGAGCATCAGGCCGCTCAGACGGTCGCGGACCCAAGCAGGCTCGCCAGGGAAGACCTCGAAGATGCCGCACAGCGATCGCGCGGCGGCGTCCCAGCTGGGCGGGAGCTGCTTGCCCTCGATCTCGCCGTGGATGGCTCGCCAGGCCCAGGTGTCGCCGGGGCTGCCGCCGGGGATGTTGGCCTCGCACAAGGCCCAGTCCATGCGAGCGAGGTGGAGCTGGTCGAAGTCGGCGTCGTCTTCTTCGATCGTCCCGACCTCGCGATCGAAGATCGCCAGCAAAGGGAGCAGACGGCCGCGCCCGACCGAGCCCGAGAAGACCAGCGCCGCGAGGGCGTCGAGCGCTGCCCCGGCGGGCGAGCCTTCTTCGTCGAGGTCCAAGCGGGCCGCGGCG